>JALSSF010000001.1 GCA_026984375.1 Methylothermaceae bacterium
CGTCTTCACCGACAGCGCCGCCGCCAAGGTGGCGGAACTGCTGGCCGAAGAGGACAACCCCGACCTCAAGCTGCGCGTTTACATCACCGGCGGCGGATGTTCCGGTTTTCAGTACGGGTTCACCTTCGATGACGAGATGGCCGAAGACGACACCCTGCTCGAGAAGAACGGCGTCCAGGTGTTGATCGACGCCATGAGTCTGCAATACCTCAAAGGGGCCGAGATCGATTACAAGGACGATCTTTCCGGCGCCCGCTTCGTCATCCGCAATCCCAACGCCAAGACCACCTGCGGCTGCGGGTCCTCCTTCGCGGTCTAGGCGGGATAGACGGCGCCGAGAATCACTTCGCGCCGCGCGCCGGTCACCGACGGCAGATTGCCCGGCCGTCCCGACAGGGTGCGCCAGGCCAGCCAGGCGAAGGCCAGCGCTTCCACCTGGTCCGGATCGATGCCGTGGCTGGCCGTCGTGGCGACCGGGCAGCGGCAATAGCGCCGCAAGAGATCCATCAGGAATTGGTTGTGGGTGCCGCCGCCGCAGACCAACAGACGCTGGGGACGGGGCGACAGCGTTTCCAGTGCCCGGGCGACGCTGGCGGCGGTCAGGTGGGCGAGGGTGGCCTGAACGTCCCGGGGTGGAATGGTGGGGAAGTCCTTCAGGCGCGCGTCGAGCCAGTCTAGGGAGAAGTATTCCGGGCCGCTGCTTTTCGGGGGCGGGCGTTTGAAGTAGGGGTCCTCCAGCAGGCTTTCTAACAGCGCCGGGTGCGGTTTTCCCCCGGCAGCCCACCGGCCCTCGGCATCCCAACGCCGTCCCAGATGACGGGCGATCCAGCGGTTCAGCAGGGTGTTGCCGGGACCGGTGTCGAAACCGGTGACCGGCTGCTTTCCGTCGGCCGGCAGCAGGGTGACGTTGGCGATTCCGCCGAGATTGAGGACGGCCCGGTGCTCCCGGTGAGAGTGGAAGACCGCCCGGTGAAACGCCGGCACCAGGGGGGCGCCCTGGCCGCCGGCGGCGATGTCGCGGCGGCGGAAATCGGCCACCGTGGTGATGCCGGTCCGCTCGGCGATCCGGTTGGGGTCGCCGATTTGCCAGCTGTAAGGATAGCGGCCTTCCGGGCCGTGGTGGAAGGTCTGCCCATGACAGCCGATGGCGCGGACCCGGCCGGAGGCGAGGCCGCTTTGCCGCAGTAGTTCCATGGCCGTCTCGGCGAACCATTCCCCCAGGCGGGCGTCCAGTTCCCCGATCACCCGGGTGGGAACGGCCGCCGCGAAACAGTGGTCCTGCAGCAGCCGGTGGAGTTCGGGAGCGAACGGCCGGTAGAGCGAGGCGCAGACGGTGATGTCCCGGTCGGAGGCGATGTCGGCCAGGACCGCATCGACGCCGTCGAGGCTGGTGCCGGCCATCAGGCCGATGTAGTAGCCGTTCATTTCTCGCCGGTGTCCGCCCGGACCAGGGCGGTGGACCGATGGCGTTCCAGTTCCGCCAGCAGGGAGGCGGCCTGTCGCCGGAAAGCGGTCATCAGGGTTTTGGGGACCGGTTTGCTGTCGGGGAGGGGAACGGTCAGGGGGTCTTTATGAACGCCGTCGATGCGGAATTCATAATGAAGATGGGGGCCGGTGGCGAGCCCGGACTTGCCCACGTAGGCGATCACGTCCCCCTGCTTGACCCGGCTACCGCGCTTGAAGCGCGGATTGAAACGGTGGAGATGGGCGTAAAGCGTGGTGTAACGGCGGCCGTGCCGCAAAATGATGACCCGGCCGTAGCCCCCCTTCCAGCCCTGGAAGACGATCCGGCCGTCCCCGGTGGCCCGCACCGGGGTACCGATGGGGGCGGCGTAATCCACCCCCTTGTGGGCGCGGATTCGGTGCAGAATCGGATGGCGGCGCTTCAGATTGAAACGCGAGGTGATCCGGGCCGACTTGACCGGCATCCGCAGGAAGGCCTTGCGCAGCGATTTGCCTTCCGGGGTGTAATAGTCGGTGTGGCCGTCGTAGGTGAAACGAATCGCCCGATGCACCTCGCCCCGGTGGATGAATTCCGCGGCGACGATCGGACCGTTGCCGATGAACTCCCCATCGACGAACAGCTTCTCGTAGAGCACGGTGAACTGGTCGCCGGGGCGGATGCCGCGCTGGAAGTCGATGTCCCAGCCGAAGATGTCGGTCAACTGCATGATGAGATTGTCGGTCAGGCCGGCTTTCTTGCCCGCCTGGTACAAGGACGACTGGATGATGCCGCTTGCCTGCTCGAGGCGTTTTTGGGGCTGGTGGAAGATCTTCTCGAGGTCGAAGGCGTCCCCGTCGATGCGGGCGGCGGTGATGGTCTCCCGGTGACTGCGCCGGTACACCAGTCTTTCCAGTTCACCGTCTTCGTTGACCAGAAGCTTGACCGTTCTGCCGGGATAAAGCCGGGTCAGCTCCTTCACCAGGCGTTCGTCGCTGCGTAGCAGATCGTTGAGGTCGTTGCCGTCCAGCCGGTAACGTTTGAAGATGCCCGCCAGGGTCTCCCCCCGGTGGATGCGGTGCTGAATCCAGTTCGGTTGCGGACGTGTCGCCGTCTCGGCCGCTTTTGCGGGTGCAGCGGCGGTGAGTTGCGCCTGTGCCTTTTCCGGAGGGAGCGGTGCGGTCGAAGGTCGAGATTTGCCGGCCGGCGCGTCGTCGAAGTCGTAGAGAGCGGAGAGGATCAAAGCGATGCCGAGAGTCTGCAACAGGGTTTTAGCGGAAATGTTGAAGCGCATGATAGTGTCTTTACGAACGATCCGGTCGGTTTCGGATTTCGTCGGGCTTCCTGGTTATAATGGCGGTCGATGCGGTCAAATTATAGGGGAAACGAGGCTTGAATATGGATGTGGAGCGAGCGCTGGGGCTGATCGAGCGCGGCGCGGAGGAGATTTTGCTGGAAACGGAGCTCCGGGAACGGTTGCAAAGCGGCCGCCCCTTGCGGGTCAAGGCCGGCTTCGATCCCACGGCGCCGGATCTGCACCTGGGGCACACGGTCCTGCTCAACAAACTCAAACAGTTTCAGGATCTGGGACATGAGGCCATTTTTCTGATCGGGGATTTCACCGCCATGATCGGCGATCCCACGGGAAAAAGCCAGACCCGTCCGCCCCTGACCCGTGACCAGGTGATCGAGAACGCCCGGACCTACGAGGAGCAGATCTACAAGATCCTCGATCCGGAAAAGACCCTGGTGATGTTCAATTCCACCTGGATGAACGCCATGAGCGCGGCGGACCTGATCCAGTTGGCGGGCAAATATACCGTGGCCCGGATGCTGGAAAGGGACGATTTCAGCAAACGCTACAAGAGCGGCCAGGCGATCGCCATCCACGAATTCCTTTATCCCCTGATCCAGGGGTACGATTCGGTCGCCCTCAGAGCGGACGTGGAGCTGGGGGGAACGGACCAGAAGTTCAATCTGCTGGTGGGGCGCCATCTCCAGGAGGCTTACGGCCAGAAGCCCCAGGTGGTGATCACCATGCCGCTGCTGGAAGGGCTCGACGGGGTGCAGAAGATGTCCAAGTCCCTCGGCAACTACATCGGTATCACCGAGCCGCCCGAGGAGCAGTTCGGCAAGCTGATGTCCATCTCCGACGCGCTCATGTGGCGTTACTTCGAGTTGCTCAGTTTCCGTCCCATGGAAGAGATCGAGGCCTGGAAGCGGGCCTGTGCCGAGGGTGCCAATCCCCGTGACTTCAAGGTCAGGCTGGCCCTGGAGATCGTCGCCCGTTTCCACGGCGACGAGGCGGCCCGGCGGGCCCTGGAACAGTTCGAGGCCCGCTTCCGGCACGGTGCCCTGCCGCAGGACCTGGAGACCGTCCAGGTTTCCGCCGCCGGCGAGGCCGACGGCATCGGCATCGCCCATCTGCTCAAGGCGGTGGGGTTGGTGAAAAGCACTTCCGAGGCGCTGCGCCTGATCCAGCAGGGAGCGGTCCGGATCGACGGGGAACGAATCGGCGATCCCAAGCTGCGGATCCCCCCGGGATCGCTGCATGTCTTCCAGGTGGGCAAACGCCGTTTCGCCAAGGTGGAGGTGACGCAATGAGCAGCGAACCGAGCTTACGGGACATTCTGGATCACGAACCCAAGCCGCTGCGGTTCGGTACCAGCGGGGTGCGGGCCCGGGTGGAGGAATTGACCGACGTGGAGGTCTATTGCCTTACCCGCGGCACCCTGGCCTATTTTCAGCGGATCGGCAGGCTGGTCTGCCCGGGGCACCAGGGCGAGGTCGCCGTTCCCCTGGCCGGTGACCTGCGCCCTTCCACCGGCCGCCTGCTCCAGGCGACCGCCAAGGGCGTCATCGATGCCGGCCTGACGGTGGACCATTGTGGCCGGATTCCCACGCCCGCCTTAACCTACCATGCCCTGCAGCGCCGCGTGGCCAGTTTCGTGGTGACCGGCAGCCACATTCCCGCCGACCGCAACGGCCAGAAGGCCAACCGCTGCGACGGCGAGGTGCTCAAAAGCGACGAGGCCGGCATCGTCGCCGCCGTCGAGGAATTCCGCGAGCGGGAATACGGTCGTCCGGCCGCCGAATCGCCGTTCGGGGCCGACGGCATGCTGAAACCGGCGTTCCGGCCGGTGTTGCCTCCCGTCGATCCGGCGGCCGCCGAGGCGTATCGGAACCGTTACCGCCAGGTGTTCGCCGGCGACGTGCTCCGGGGTTGGCGTGTCCTGTTCTTCGAATACAGCGCCGTGGGGCGCGATCTCATTCCGCGGATCCTTCAGGACGCCGGGGTGGAAGTGATCCGGGCAGGGCGCAGCGAGGAATTCTTTCCCCTGGACACCGAAGCCATTTCCGACGCCCACCTGCAGATGCTCGCCGAACTGGCCGAGCGGCAGGGCGGGCCCCTTCACGCCATACTGTCCACCGACGGCGACAGCGACCGGCCGCTGGTGGTGGCGGTCGATGGCCGCGACCTTCATTTCATTCCGGGTGACCTGCTCGGCGCCATAGTGGCCGGGTATCTCGGTGCCGACGCAGTGGCGGTGCCCGTCAGCGCCAATCCGGTGTTGGAGGAATGGCTCGGTCGTCGCGGCGTTCAGATCCGCCGTACCCGCATCGGCTCGCCCTATGTGATCGAGGCGATGCAGCGATTGCGCTCCGAGGGCTTCAGGCGGGTGATGGCCTGGGAGGCCAACGGCGGCTTCCTGTTGGGAAGCGATATCGCGATGGGCGAAGGCGTGCTCGAGGCGTTGCCGACCCGGGACGCCACGCTGCCGCTCCTTTGCGTCCTCGCCGCCGCCAAGGGCCGGAAAGGCGGGCTGCTGGAGCTGCTGGAAGCCTTTCCCCCGTGCTATGGCAAATCGGATCTCATCGACGACTTTCCCCAGGAACAGAGCCGCCGCATCGTCGCCTGGTTCACGCCCGAGGACGAGCGCATCAAGGAACTGCGTTTCGAGGCCGACGGCATCGCCCTGTTCGACGCCGCCGGCAACCGGATCGGTTTCTGGTCCACCGGCACCCCCGAGGCGGAGCGCTGGGAGGCGAAACGGCGGTTGTTGGAAAGCGTCTTCCGTCCCGAGGACGGGTTCGCCCCGTTGGTGAAACTCAACGTTCTCGACGGGGTGCGCTGTTATTTCGCCAACGGCGAGATCGCCCACGTGCGTCCTTCCGGCAACGCCCCCCAGTTGCGCATCTACGCCTTCGCCGATATGCGCGACCGGGCCCGGGAAATCGCCGCCCTCGCCGTGCGGGAGCCGGACGGTCTGTTGCGGCGGCTGGCGCGCGAGGTGGAAACGGCGACGGATCAGTGACGAACCCGGGTCAGGGACAACCTGGCCCGGGGAAAACCTTCCACCCGGCCCTGGAACTGCACCGGCAGATGGGTGGCGGGATCGCGCAACACTTCGATGGTTCCCTCCATTCCCAGGAATTCGAAGGGTTCCGGAGAGCGCTGCGGCTCGAGCGGAACGGGTTGGATGAGCCAGCGTTCCGCCTCCAGCCGGGTCTGGACCGGATCACCGTCCAGGCGATAGGCGACGGAGATCGACCGTTTTCCCTGGCGCTGCAAGGTCACCTGATAAACCGTACGTTTGTTGAACAGGCACAAGGGTTCGCCGGGCACCTCGTCCTGGGACAGCAGGATCAGCAGGACGTAAGGATCGCTGATGACGGAGCATCGTTGCCTGACCGCTCGGGGGTAGGGATAGAAACGTTCGCTTTCCAGCGGCCATCGGTCGGGTGGGGATTCATTCCTTTCGTCCGGTCGATAGCGCAATCGATACACCCCGTCTTCGGCGTAACGATAGATTTTCAGATTGGGCCGCTTGCCGGATTTGAGGCGGTTGCGCTGCAGGGCGACGCGGTCGGGCTGCAACCACAGGTCACCCAGCCAGCTCTTGGTGGTCAGAAACCATTTCAGATGGGAGGTGACTTTGAGATGGAGCAGCCGGGAGGTTCGCGGCGTCAGGGTCCGTGGACGGGCGAGCAGGGGGGCGGCGGACGGCTCGATGTGTTCGAGTTCGGCCTTGACCACGAAGGCGGGCGGCAGCTCCAGGGTGAGGGAACGCCAGGCGGGCATGGCCAGCGGTTCGGCCGCCGCCGCGATGGGGAGCAGGCCGAGCAGCACGAAGGGAAGGTGGATCTTCATCGGTCATTGAGCCGGCAAGGATGTGGTCTTGAAGCAAATGGATGTGGTAATTATGACACATTGTGGGCGATGGCACACAGATGAACCGGAGAGCCGGCCTCAGGTCCAATCTGCGAACGACGGCTTTACCGGACTTCGGAAAAATGAATGGATCGGTATTGCGGGAGCCAAGACGGGTTTGCATGGAGGTTCAGGCGAGCGCTAACATTGGGATTTTGCGCCATTGGAGTGCCCGATGAGAATGACGCCGCAGGAATTCATCGACTGGGACGCCAAACGGATCACCCTGCTGGGCATGTCCGGGGTCGGCAAGACGACCCTGGCCAACAAGCTGCCCAAGGAGCAGTGGTTTCATTATTCCGGCGATTACCGCATCGGCACCAAATATCTGAACGAACCCATCCTCGACAACATCAAGCGCCAGGCCATGCAGGTGCCTTTTCTGCGCGACCTGCTGCGTTCCGATTCCATTTACATCTGCAACAACATCACCGTGGACAATCTGGCGCCCATTTCCACGTTTCTGGGGAAAGTCGGCGATCCCGGCCGGGGCGGTTTGCCGCTGGCGGAATTCAAACGGCGCCAGGCGCTCCATCGTGAGGCCGAGATCGCTGCCATGCTGGATGTGCCCCTGTTCATCGACAAGGCCCGCGACATCTACGACTACCGGCATTTCGTCAACGATGCCGGCGGCAGCGTTTGCGAGCTGGACGATCCCAGGGTTCTCGAAACCCTGGCGCGGTACACCCTGATCGTCTACATCAAGACCACGCCGGAATTGGAACAGACACTGATCGAACGGGCGCGCCGAAGTCCCAAGCCGCTGTATTACCGGGAGGCGTTTCTCGATGAGCAACTGGCCGCCTTCATGGCCGAAAGACAGTATCGCTCCCCGGAGGAAATCCCCCCGGACGAATTCGTCACCTGGGTGTTTCCGCGCCTGTTGCGTTCCCGGCTGCCGCGCTATCAACAGATCGCCGATCGGTATGGTTACATCGTCGATGCCAATGACGCCGCGAGGGTACGGGACGAACAGGATTTTCTCCAGTTGGTGGCCGACGCCATCGCCGTGAAAGAATCCCAGCGCAAGGCGGGTTGAGGAGGGATAGATGCCGCTCGTCGCCCACACTCCGTTGCCGACCTTCGAACGGCTCCGGGCCGAAGGACAGAAGATTCTGACCCCGGAATACGCCAGGCACCAGGATATCCGGGAATTACACATCGGTTTGCTCAACATGATGCCGGACAAGGCTCTGGAGGCGACCGAACGCCAGTTTTTCCGTCTTCTGGGGGCCTGCAATCAGATCGTGCAGTTCTACGTCCATCCGTTCACCATCGACGGGCTGCCCCGCGGCCCCGAGGCCCGGGCCCACATCGAGCGGTATTACGAGCCGTTCGACAAAATCAAATCCGAAGGCCTCGACGCCCTGATCGTCAGCGGCGCCAACGTCACCCACCCGGATCTGCCCCTGGAACCCTTCTGGGAGCCGTTGACCGAAGTGTTCGACTGGGCCAAACGCAACGTGACCTCGATCCTGTGTTCCTGCCTGGCGACCCATGCCCTGGTGCAGTACTGCTACGGCATCCGCCGCACCCGCCTGCCGGCCAAGCGCTGGGGCGTCTATTCCCACCGGGTGGTGGAGCCCCGGCATCCCCTGGTGGCGGACATCAACACCCGTTTCGACGTCCCCCATTCCCGCTTCAACGAATTGTTCCGGGACGACCTGGAGCGAGTGGGGGTGCGGGTGCTGGTGGAGAGCGAGGCGGCCGGCGTCCATCTGGCCACCAGCCCCGACGGATTTCGGGTGGTCTTTTTTCAGGGCCATCCGGAATACGACACCATCAGCCTGCTGAAGGAATACAAGCGCGAGGTGATGCGCTACTGGGCCCGGGAGCGGGACGATTATCCGCCGGTGCCGGAAAACTATTTCAACACCGAGGCTCGGCGGATCGTCGCGGAATACCGGCTAGCGGTCGAGAGCGCCAGGCGACAAGGGGTCGAGCCGCCGGAGTTTCCGGAAGCGTCACTGGCGCCGATGCTGGACAATACCTGGCGCGACACCGCCAAGGCGGTGTTCAACAACTGGCTGGGTCTGGTCTACCAGATCACCGATCAAGACCGGCGCGTACCCTTCATGGCGGGAATCGACCCGCACAATCCGCTGGGGTTGTCGTTCAGCGGACCAGGCGCAACAGATCGAACGCGGTAATGATGCCGCGGACGTGATGACGGTCGCCCACCAGAACCCGGTGAATTCCGTTTTCGATCATCAGTTCCGCCACCTCCCTGGAGCTCAGGTCCGGTGGCACGAAAACCACGTCGTCGGTCATGATGTCGGCGACCGTGATGCGGTCGCCGGAAATGCCCCGGGACTGAAAGCGCAGCGCGCGGATCACGTCGGTCTTGGAGACGATGCCGATGATCTCGCCGTCGGGATTTTGCACCGGGGCGCCGTCGATTCCCTGAATGGTGAGAAACTCCTCGAACTGGTCGAGCGCCATTTCCGGCGGCACGGAAACCACCCGCGGCTCCATGATGTCTTTGGCTTGCAGGGTCATGGGTTCGGTCTTGTGGATTGGAATCCGCCCAAATTACTCCAAAAAATCTATCCGGACAAGGGCGCCGTTCACTTTCCTATACCACCGATCGCTTCTGTCGGAGGGGAGGCGGCCGGGCCTGAATGCAGGGACGAATCCCGATCCGGCAAGCCCTTTCTGGCCTCCGGAAAAAATGCCAGGGCGTGATCGGTGGCCGGTTTCGGTATACTTGGCGAAATTTCGATTGGCTTGCGGAGGTTTTTCATGAAGAGAATTTTGTGTGCGACGGTGATGATGCTGGCCCTCGACGCCGGTGCCTGGGGGGCGGAGGAACGCTTCCGGGTTTGCGCCGATCCGGCCAACCCGCCCCTCTCCACCAGGAATCAGGATGGTTTCGAGAACCGGATCGCCCGGTTGCTGGCGGATGAACTGAAGCAGCAGGTGGAATACACCTGGTTTCCCCAGCGTATCGGTTTTTTGCGCAACACCTTGAAGAAGAAGGACCCGAAAACCGGGCAATATCGCTGCGACGTGGTGATGGGGGTGCCGGCGGGTTACGAACTGGCGGCCACCACCCGGCCTTACTATCGTTCCACCTATGTGCTGGTGGTGCGCAAGGGTGCCGGTTTCGACGACATCCACCGTCCCGAGCAGCTATTCGATCTGCCCGAGGAACGCAAGCGTCGGCTCAAGATCGCCATGTTCGACCGCACCCCGGGCGTGACCTGGCTGCTGCGCCATCAATTGCTCCGGCAGGGACGGACCTACCAGTCCATGACCGGCGATCCCAGCGTCAATACCGCCATGCGTCTGGAGCAGGAATTCGAGGCCGGCCGCATCAACATGGCCGTCGTCTGGGGACCGATCGGCGCCTATCTGGCCTGGAAGCATCCCCGGGACTACGAGCTGATTCCGCTCAAATCGGAAAAGGGCATTCGTTTCGATTACGCCATCGCCATGGCGGTGCGTCGTGGTGACACGGAGCGTCGCCAGCAACTCCAGCGGCTCATCGATGCCAAACACGACGAGATTCTCGCCGTGTTGCGGGAATACCGGGTGCCCCTGGTCGATCGGAACGGCGATCCGCTGTAAAGAAAGCGGCGACCCGGATGCCGGGTCGCCGCCGGGTCAGGGCGTTCGCGTCTGCGTCACCGTCCCGGGGTGGAGCGGTAGGCGGAAAGCGCGGGCTCTTCCTGGATGGCCTTCAGGGCGGTTTCGTATTTTTGATGTTCGCTGCTTTTGACGAACCACATGGTGAGGGCGACGATCACCACCACGGCTGCGATGATGTACCAAAAATAGTCTTTTTCCTGCTCTTGTTCCATCGTTCTCCCCGCTTGTCGTTTGTCGGAAAGAGGACTGCCACGGCAGTCGAAGGCGACGATACCATTCCGGCGGCGGAGGTTCGTTGATCCAGGTCAAAAACCACATTAAAAATATGGTAAAAAGGCCGGAAGGCGGAGTACTCTTGCCCGGATTGGCGGGGGCACCCTCCTGCCAAGGGCGGCTGTAAACACGCCTGGTGTTCCGATGGGCAGTCACACTAATCTATTGAGATAAAGCCTGTAATTCCAGTCGCGGGTTGTTTACGAGGGCATGGACAGGTGTAGATCGAGAAACTGAGCGATGGTCCCGTGGACACCGCCAGGATCGCGATAGACGATGTCGTGGCGGGTGGCCGGGATCAGGGTCAGGGTTTTGCGGTGGGTCCCCAGGCCCTCGAACAGGATTTCCGCGCTGTCCGGATCGATCACCGGGTCCCGGTCGCCCTGGAGCAGCAGCACCGGACAGTGGACCTCCGCCAGGCGGGCCTCGGTTTCCTGGATGAGCTGTTGCAGTTCGTACAGGGCGCTCACGGGCACCTGGGTGTAGTTGGTTTCCGGATGTTCCGATGGGCTGGTGACGAATTCCTTGAGCCCCTCGTCCGTGAGCCACTCGAGCAGCAGGTTGGTCTGGTGCACGATCGGCACCAAATGCATCGAAGGCTTGCGGAAGCGTAGCGGGGTCGCCACGGCGACCACGCCGTGGATCCGGTCGAGCTGGTCGGCCGCCAGCTGCAGGGCCAGCAGTCCGCCGGTGGAAAAGCCGACGAGGGCGATCGATTCGCACAGACCGGCCAGAATGCGGTAGCCGCGCCGGACCGAGTCCAGCCAGTCCTGACGCTTGCGTTCCCGCAGATCGCAGGGGGAGGTGCCGTGGCCCTTCAGGCGGATCCCCAGCACCGTGTAACCGCGCTCGGCCAGTTCTTCCCCCAAGGGGCGCATGACCGCCGGCGAGGCCAGCAGGCCGTGGATCAGCAGGACGCCGCGCCGGCTTGGCGGCTCGTGGTTGAGCAGGAAGGGTTCGCCGCTGATCTTGGGGCCTTCCTTGCGGTTGATTTCCTCGAAACAAGGGGCGGAATAAAAGGCCCGGTCCCATTGCCAGGCGCGCCGTTCGTCGTCGAAGCGGAGCAGGGCCAGTCGCCGAGGGGTGAGGGTTTCCGCCTCGTCCAATGCCGCAGCGACGAGCCGTCTGACCCGGGACAGGGGGGCCACTTCGTTGGCGTAAACCGCCACCGGATTTTCCAGCCGGATGGTGTGAAGATCGAATTCCTCGCACAGTTTGGGAAGGAAGTGATAGCGCCCTCCCACCGATTCGAGCAGCCCGGCGCTTTCCGCGGTACAGGTGAACTGGCGCATGCTGGGCGGTTCGCTTTCCGGCAATGCCTGATAGCGTTCGGGATCGAGCAGTCCCCGGTGGAGGAACAGCCCTTCCTCGCGCTGGATCCGCTTGATGGCCAGATAGAGTGCTTGGTACAGGACGCTCCGCTCGATCGAATCCCGGCGCCGGTCGAGACAGAGGTAGATCAGGGTCGCCGCCAGATGGCAAAGGTTGATCGTCACCGACCGGTAGATCGCCGCCATGTAATCGTTGCGGATGTGCCGCGCCGTATGATGCAATCGAGCGGCGGCCTTCCGCTCCAACCAGCGGGGGGAGGTGCGCCAGGCGAACACGTCCTCCAGTTCGTCGATCCGGAGAAGCAGGAAGTCGATGAGCAGGTGCTCCCAGCGGTGCCAATAGCGTCCGACCTCGATCGGTCGCGCCAGGCGGATGTCCATATCGGTGTCGCGAAGAATGAGATTGCTTTCGATCAGCAGCTCCTCGAAGCCGCGCTTACTCAGTCCCGGGCGGATGGTGGTGATCAGCCGGATGATCAGATTGTCGTCGATGCGCAATGGAAAGAAGGTGATGTTGGCGGGCACGATGCAAGTCGGTTCGCGGCAGCGAGCGAGCAGCGTGTCCGGGTCGAGCCTGAAATGCCGGCACCAGTATTCCAGGTGGTCTTCCTGTCCCTGGCGCGCCGCCTGCAAGACCCTTTGTTTGAACAGGTCCAGGCCCAGGGCCAGGACCGCGGCCCCCGTGTGCTGTTTGCGTCTTTCCCGGGCGGCTGGCAGCAGACGCCATCCCCCGTGCCGGTCCACCGCCCGGCGGTCCTTGACCATCTCCCCCTCCGGAAAGATGATGACCTTCCGCCCTCGCAGGATTTGACAAGCCAGCAGGGGAAACAGCTGGGGATGATCGTGGGGAACGGCACCGTTGGCCCGTAGGATCCAGCTCAGGGCCTCGTCGATTTCGAACAGTTCCCGGTGGGCGATGGCGCAGCAGTAGGCCCCGCAACATTCGTGGAACAAGTACTGGGGGATGAAGGTCTCGATCCGGGCGAAATGGTTGAGGACGAAGATCTGGCCGCGGTGGACGTAGCGATCGGGGTCGTGGAGCTTGAAATGGAGATGGAGGAACCGTTTGAGGAAGCGGACCAGACGAATCGAGCGGTCGTAGACCCGGGTGTCGATCTCGTATCGGGCGTAGGCCGGGGAAAGATCGGAAACGGTTGTGTCGTCGGGCATGCGACCCCCTGGTGACGCTGGACGCCGTTAAAGTGTGGGCTTTTGCCGCGCCGATGACAAGGGGCCTTGAAAAGGCGGGCCCGCGGGCCCGCCCCGAGAAGATCCGGACCCAGGTTCCGATCCTAGGTCGTGCGGATGTCGGTGGGAATGACGATCATCAGGATCAGTTGGATCAGACCGAACAACAACGCCAAGGTCAGGAACACGGTCAGGATCAGCAACAGGGTGGGGCCGATGTCCCCCAGCTTGGCCTGGAACCAGGCGCTGAGCCGGTTCCAGATGTCGGTCAGTTTGGGCCAGAAGAACTTCAGTCCCACCGCGATGCCGATGACCAGGGCCACGATGATGACCGGCACCCAGTTTTCCAGCTTGATCCGCAGCTCCTGGTCCACGTCGGCGGCGTGGATGGTGAAGTAGTTCACCAGGAACGCCAGCGACTGGACCGTCACCATAGACAGGCCGAAGGAAAGGATGAACTTGTCCACCGCCGGATTTTCCGTCAGCTTCCAATCGTCGAGATAGAGCTTGACGATGACGTAACCCGGCAGCAGCATGATCAGGATCGCGCTGAGAATCTTCTTGATCAGATCGATGGGGGATGTGGTGGTGAAGATCATGAAGATGCCGATGATGACGGCGCTCACCGCCAGGACCCCGCCCCACATCAGGAGGTCGGTCTTGTACTTGGATTGCAGTGATTCGGTGTTCGTGTTCATCGCTGGGACTCCTTGAATTTCGTGACTGTTATTGCCGTTTGAAGAAATAGAAGCCTTCGACGCCGCCCTGGAGAACCATGCGGTCGTCCTGCAGGTCGTAGACCCGGTAACGCAGTTGTTTCCCGGGGCGTCCCGGGACGTCGCTGACGATCATGCAGTTGTCGATCTCGTAATGGAAGGTCTGGGTGTCGTTGCGCTTGAAATGACGGTTGTAGCCGGAGGTGATCAGGGTGCCGTCGGGACGGAACTCCCAGGTGCGGTTCTCCGGAATCCTCTGTCCCGTGGCCCGGGGGGCAACCTCCACCAGCGTCCATTTGCCCAGGATCGGAGCGGCGTCCTTCAGGCAGACGGGATTGCGTTTGGCCCCGTCCGTAGCCGCCTCCGTCGTGGGCTTGCGAATCTTGACCGCCTGGCTGACCCCGGCGAAGACCAGGAACGCTGCGGTCAGGGTCATGACAATGATCTTGTGCATGGTAGTTCTCCTGCGCTTGTCGTTATTGGTTGTTCGGTGGTATGCCATTATCGCAAAACTGCCGCAAAAAATTGAGACGATTTCTTCGGGGCGGCATGATAAAGTGATTTCCATTCGCTGATTTGTACCTGCTGACGAGAGATGAGTTTGGCCACCTTGGCAACGATCCGTGAACAGCTGCGCCGCCGTATTCTCCTGCTCGACGGCGCCATGGGCACCATGATCCAAGGCTACGGCCTGTCCGAGGCCGACTACCGCGGCGAGCGTTTCGCCGACTGGCCCGGCGACCTCAAGGGCAACAACGACCTGCTGTCCCTGACCCGGCCCGACGTCATCGCCGAGATCCACCGCCGCTACCTGGCGGCGGGGGCCGATATCGTCGAAACCAACACTTTCAACGCCAACCGTATCAGCCTGGCCGATTACGGCATGGAGTCCCTGGCGCGGGAGATCAACGCAGCCTCGGCGCGGCTGGCGCGCCAGGCGGCGGACGACTTTTCCACCCCTGACCGGCCCCGCTTCGTCGCCGGCGTCCTCGGGCCCACCAACCGCACCGCCTCCATCTCTCCGGACGTCAACGATCCCGGTTTCCGCAACGTCACCTTCCAGGAGCTGGTGACCGCCTATACCGAGGCCCTCGAGGGTCTTCTCGAAGGCGGCGCCGACCTGATCCTGATCGAGACCGTGTTCGACACCCTCAACGCCAAGGCGGCGGTGTTCGCGGTCCTGAGCCATTTCGAGCGCACCGGCGTCGAGCACCCGGTGATGATCTCCGGCACCATCACCGACGCCTCCGGCCGCACCCTGTCGGGGCAGACCGCCGAGGCCTTCTGGAATTCCCTGCGCCACGCCCGGCCGCTGTCCTTCGGCTTCAACTGCGCTCTGGGGCCGGGGGAGCTGCGCCAGTACGTGGAGGAAATTTCCGGCTACGTGGATACCTTCGTCTCCGCCCATCCCAACGCCGGACTGCCCAACGAGTTCGGCGGCTACGACCTGTCTCCCGGGGACATGGCCCGGGAGATCCGCGAGTGGGCCGAGGCGGGCTATCTCAACATCGTCGGCGGCTGCTGCGGCACCACCCCGGACCACATCCGCGCCATCGCCGAGGCGGTCGAGGGGCTGCCGCCGCGCCGGGTGCCCGAGGTGCCGGTGGTCACCCGTCTGGCGGGGCTGGAGCCCCTCAACATCGGCTCCGATTCCCTGTTCGTCAACATCGGCGAGCGTACCAACGTCACCGGTTCGGCCCGTTTCCGTCGCCTGATCCGCGAGGAGGACTACGACACCGCCCTGGAGGTGGCCAAGCAGCAGGTGGAAAACGGCGCCCAGATGATCGACGTCAACATGGACGAGGGCATGCTCGATTCCAAGGCGGCGATGGTCAAGTTCCTCAATCTGGCCGCCGCCGAGCCGGACATCGCCCGGGTGCCGGTGATGATCGACTCCTCCAAATGGGAGGTGATCGAGGCCGGGCTGCAGTGCATTCAGGGCAAGGGGGTCATCAATTCCATTTCCCTCAAGGAAGGAGAGGCGGTCTTCCTGGAACACGCCCGCCTGGCGCGGCGTTACGGGGCCGCGGTGGTGGTGATGGCCTTCGACGAAGAAGGCCAGGCCGACACCTTCGAGCGCAAGGTGGCGATCTGCACCCGCGCCTACCGCCTGCTGCGGGAGAAGCTGGACTTCCCGCCGGAGGACATCATCTTCGATCCCAACGTCTTCGCCGTCGCCACCGGCATTCCCGAGCACCGCCGTTACGGGCTCGACTTCATCGAAGCGGTGGCGGCGATCAAGCGGGATCTCCCCCACGCCAAGACCTCCGGCGGCATCTCCAACGTCTCCTTTTCCTTCCGCGGCAACGACTACGTGCGGGAGGCCATCCATGCGGTGTTCCTCTACCACGCCATCCGTGCCGGTCTCGACATGGGCATCGTCAACGCCGGCCAGCTGGGCATCTACGAGGAGGTGCCCCGGGACCTGCGCGAGGCCATCGAGGACGTGATCCTGTGCCGCCGCGAGGACGCCGACGAGCGCCTGTTGGAGATGGCGGAGAAGTACCGCGGCGAAGGGGCCTTCCAGGCCCGCGAGGACGAGGCGTGGCGCGCCTGGCCGGTGGAAAAGCGCCTCGAGCACGCGCTGGTCAAGGGGATCACCGACCACATCGAGGAGGATACCGAGGAGGCCTACCGCCAGCTCGGCAGCCCCCTGGCGGTGATCGAGGGGCCGCTGATGGCGGGGATGAACGTGGTCGGCGACCTGTTCGGGGCCGGCAAGATGTTCCTGCCCCAGGTGGTCAAGTCCGCCCGGGTGATGAAGAAGGCGGTGGCCTACCTGTTCCCCTACCTGGAGGCCGAACGCAAGGAGGGGGAGACCGCCGGTCGCATTCTCCTGGCCACGGTCAAGGGCGACGTCCACGACATCGGCAAGAACATCGTCGGCGTGGTGCTCCAGTGCAACGGCTTTGAGGTGATCGATCTCGGGGTCATGGTGCCCGCCGAGCAGATCCTGCACAAAGCCCGTGAGGAGAAGGTGGACATCGTCGGTCTGTCCGGCCTCATCACCCCCTCGCTGGACGAGATGGTCCACGTGGCCAAGGAGATGGAGCGTCAGGGCTTCGACATTCCTCTGTTGATCGGCGGCGCCACCACTTCCCGGGTCCACACCGCGGTCAAGATCGATCCCCACTATTCCGGGCCGGTGGTGTACGTCACCGACGCCTCTCGGGCGGTGGGGGTCGCCGGCAGCCTGCTCAGCGACGAGCTACGGGAGCCTTACCTCCGCCGCCTCGAGGCCGAATACGAGCAGGTGCGCGAACGCCACGCCCGCAAGCAGGACCGCACCCGCCTGCTGCCAATCGCCGCGGCGCGCCGCAACCGCTTCGACGGCGGCTGGCGGGACTACCGCCCGCCGGCCCCCCGACAGCCGGGCATCCACGTCCTCGACGACTATCCCCTGGAAGTCCTGGTGGACTACATCGACTGGACGCCGTTCTTCCACGCCTGGGAGCTGGCCGGCAGCTATCCCAGGATTCTCGACGACGAAGTCGTCGGCGCCGAGGCCCGCCGCCTGCTGGCCGACGCCCGCCGGATGCTGCGGCGGATCGTGGCGGAAAAATGGCTCCGGGCGCGGGCGGTGCTGGGGCTGTTCCCGGCCAACAGCCGCGGCGACGACATCGTGGTGCGGGCCGGCGGCGGCGAGGTGGTTCTCCACCACCTGCGCCAGCAGCACGCCAAGCCCGAGGGGCAGCCCAACTATTGCCTGGCCGATTTCGTCGCCCCCGAGGAGGCCGGCGTGGACGACTGGATCGGGGCGTTCGCGGTCAACGCCGGCATCGGCATCGACGAGCACGTCGCCCGCTTCGAGGCCGATCACGACGACTACCACGCCATCCTGCTCAAGGCTCTGGCCGACCGTCTCGCCGAAGCCTTCGCCGAGCACCTGCACCAGCGGGTGCGCCGGGAATTCTGGGGTTACGCCCCGGACGAGAAGCTTTCCAACGAGGAACTGATCGCGGAGAAATACCGCGGCATCCGTCCGGCGCCCGGCTATCCCGCCTGCCCGGATCATACCGAAAAACGCACCCTGTTCGACCTCGTCGACGCCGAGGGCAACGCCGGCCTCCGGCTGACCGAGAGTTTCGCCATGGTGCCCACGGCGGCGGTGAGCGGTTGGTACTTCGCCCACCCGGGAGCCGTCTACTTCAACGTCGGCAGGATCGGCCGCGACCAGGTGGAGGACTACGCCCGCCGCAAGGGCTGGACCGTGGCCCAGGCGGAAAAATGGCTGGCGCCGAATCTGGCCTACACCCCGAAAGCGACCGAGGAGGTGACTTCATGACCATCGAAGTGCGCAAGCCTTCCCCCCAGGAGATCGCCGCCATGCAGCAATGTCCCGTTTGGGAAAAAGAGCCCTCGGAGTTTCCCTGGCATTACGACGAGCGGGAAACCTTCCTGGTGATCGAAGGCGAGGTGACCATCGAGACGGAAGACGGAAGCGTCCGGGTCTGTCCCGGCGATCTGGTGACCTGCCCCGCCGGTCTGGACTGCGTCTGGAAGGTGCACAAGCGCATCCGTAAACACTACAAATTCGGCTGAAGACGGTGAGCGAGGGTGAGCCGGATCCATGCGGCTTCCCGTCTCCGTGGTGATCCCAAGCCGCGACCGGGCCTGGTGCCTTCCCAGGGCGCTGCGCTCGGTCCTCGGTCAGAGTCGCCCGCCGGCGGAGATCATCGTGATCGACGATGGTTCCCTCGACGGGACCCGGCGCCTGGTTCGTGCCGGTTTCCCGCAGGTGCGCTACTTTCACCAGCCCGGTTCCGGGGTCAGCCGGGCCCGCAACCACGGGATCGAACGGGCCCGCCAGCCCTGGATCGCCCTGCTCGACAGCGACGACGCCTGGCTGCCCCACAAGCTGGCGCGACAATGGCAGGCGTTGCAACGGACGCCGCGGGTGCTGGTGCACACCGACGAGATCTGGATCCGCGACGGCCGCCCCCTCAGCCAGCCCCGCCATCTGCGCCGGGCCCGCGCCGGGGGCTGGGTGTTCGAAAACTGTCTGGAACGCTGCGCCATTTCCCCCTCGAGTGCCCTGTTTCCCAAGTCCCTGTGGCGGGAGGCCGGCGGTTTCGACGAACGGCTGCCGGCGTGCGAGGACTACGATTTCTGGCTGCGGATCACCTGGCGCCATCCGGTCCTCTACGTGGCGGAGCCGCTGCTGGTCAAGTACGGCGGCCACGGGGACCAGTTGTCCCGCCGGATTCCCGCCCTGGACCGCTACCGGATTCAAGCCCTGCTCAAGCTGCTGGGCCGGAAGGAGGTAGCGGGGGCGGCGCGCCGGGCGGTGCTGGCGGTGCTGCTCGAAAAGGCGGGCCTCTATGCTCAGGGTGCCCTCAAACGTGGCAAAATCCGGGAAGCCTCCCGATACTGGAAACTATGCCGAACGACCGTTTTACAACTGCGCTCGTCGTCGCCCTCGAGGCCGAGGCCCGGCCCCTGATCGCCCGTTTCCGGCTCCGGCGCGAGCTGGCGGTGACCGCCTTTCACCTGTACGGAAACACCGCCGCCGGGACGTTCCTGATCGTCACCGGCGTCGGCAAGGTCCGTTCGGCGGCGGCGGTGGGGTTTCTGGCCGCCCGGGCGGCGCCGTCCTGCTGGATCAACGTCGGCACCGCCGGCCACCCCGACCTTCCCGTCGGGACGGTGCGGATGGCCCACAGGATCGTCGACCGGGACAGCGGCCGGGCTTTCTACCCCCAGTGGGCGATCGCCGCGCCGGCGGCCACGGACGATCTGGTCACCGTTTCCCGCCCGGTGTCCGAGTTTCCCGAGGCGGCGCTCCACGACATGGAGGCGGCGGGTTTCTGCGAGTCGGCCCGGCATTTTGCCACCCTCGAGTGGATTCACGCCGTCAAGGTGGTCTCCGACAACCGTGGAACGGCGTTCCGGAGAGACCGGGTGGGGGAGCTGATGGCGGCCTCTCTGCCGGTTCTGGAGCGCCTGCTGGCCGACCTGGGAGAGCTCCATGAATCGGTCCGGGATCCGCTGCCCTTCGATGTGGAGCGGATCGCCGCCACCGCCGGCCTGACCCGGGCCCAGATCCGCCGGATGGAAAGGCTGTTGCGCCGCTGGCAGGCCCTGTCGCCGGACACCCTGCCTTCCGAGGCGGAGTTGTGCCGCCTGGACCGGGCGACGCTGCTGCCCTGGCTGAGGAGGCGGATGCGTGATTGAGACGGTGTACGTGGAGGAGGCCCTGTGGCACCATCCGCGGGTGGCGGCGCTGCGTGACCGCCTGGGCGGACGGCGCTGGGTCCGCTGCCGTCATTACGGGGAGGTGTTCAATCCCCGATCCCAGGATTTCCGCCTGCAGAAGCGGCGTCCGGCCCTGATCGTGGGAGAGAAGCGTTCCCGTCTGGTGCTGGAGGCCCCTGCCGGCTACGCCATCGGCGGCCGCCACAACTACTACTTTTCCCATCTGCTCAATTGCCCCTACGATTGCCGCTACTGTTTCTTGCAGGGCATGTTCCGCTCCGCCCACTTCGTCTGGTTCGTCAACTACGAGGATTTCCGGCGGGCGATCGAGGCGGCCTACGCCAGGCACGGGGGCGAGGCGGTGTATTTCTTTTCCGGCTACGACAGCGACAGCCTGGCCCTGGAGCCGCTGACCGGTTTCGCCGGCTTCTTTCTCGACAGCTTCGCGGACATGCCGGGAAACGCCTTCCTGGAGCTGCGCAGCAAGAGCACCAACATCCGTCCGCTGCTCCGGCGGGAGCCCCGGGCCAACGTGGTCTGTGCCTTCAGCTTCACGCCCCCGGAAGTGTCCCGGCGCTGGGAGGCGGGGGTGCCCCCGCTGGAAAGACGGCTTCAGGCCCTGCGGAAACTCCAGCGGCACGGTTGGCCCGTCGGTCTGCGTTTCGATCCCCTGATCCACGTGCCGGACTGGCGGGCCCAGTACCGCCGTCTGTTCGAGGTCCTGTTCGCCGCCGTCGATCCTGGTAAGGTGCATTCCGTGAGTATCGGCGTCTTCCGCCTGCCGGCTCGCTACTACGACCGCATGACCGCCCTCTACCCGGCCGAGCCCCTGTTCCACGGCCCCTTGACGGCGACGGGCGGCATGGTGGCCTACCAGCGTGAGCTGGAGCAGGAAATGGTGGAGGGTTGCCGGCGGATGTTGCTGGATTACCTACCGTCGGAAAAGCTGTTCTCATGTCAGTTCTGACGGGACGCACCCTGCTGGTCACCGGGGCCAGTTCCGGCATCGGCCGGGAAACGGCCCGCCGCCTGCTGGCCGCGGGGGCGGCGGTGGTCGGGGTGGCGCGCCGGGCGGAGCAGGCCGGCCTCGAGGGGCACTACCATCCGGTGGCGCTGGACCTGGCGGAAACCGAGGCTCTGCCGGGCCGGCTGGAGGCGCTGTCGCGGCGGTTTCCCGCCATCGACGGTCTGGTGCTCGGCGCCGGGGTGGGGGATTTCGGCGCGCTGGAACAGTTCTCCCCGGCCCGCATCCGCCGCCTGGTGGAAGTCAATCTGGTCAGTTGTCTGTATCTCTGCCGCCACTTCGTGCCCCGCTTCAAGCAATGCCGGCAAGGGGACATCGTCGTGATCGGCTCCGAGGCGGCGCTGCGGGGCGGTCGCTACGGGGCGGTGTATTCGGCCACCAAATTCGCCCTGCGCGGCTTCGTCCAGGCGCTGCGGCACGAATGCGCCTCGCGGGGGGTGCGGGTCGCCATCGTCAATCCCGGCATGACCGCCACTCCCTTCTACGACCGCCTGCATTTCGAGCCGGGGCCGGAGGCGGGGCAGCACCTGACCGCGGCGGACGTGGCCGACGCCGTGCTCTGGCTCCTCCAGACCCGGGACGGCTGTCTCGTCGACGAGATCAATCTTTCCCCCCGGGTGCACGTGGTGCGCCGGAAGAAGGAGGACGGCTGAACTAGGCGACGTCGGTGCGCCGACCGCTGCGGATGGCGGCGACGATGGCGTTCAGCGCCCGGCAGTTGGCGCGGGCGTCGGCCAGCGGCAGCGCCGGTGAGGTGTCCTCGAGGATGCAGCGGGAGAAATGCTCGATCTCGAGGCGGAAATGGTCGGCGGTCGGCAGCCATTCCTCGTGCATGCGCCCGTCGCCGGTCCACCAGCTCAGTACCGGGATGTCGCCGGGCTTGGCCCAGACGTTGTGGCACTTGAGGCCACCCTCGGTGCCGATGATCTCGTATTCGGCCCGGCGGGCGCGCTCGAAGCTGAAGTCAAAGGTGGCGAAGCGCCCGTCGCCGAAGTCCAGGGCGCCGGCCACCGACGTGTCGGCGCCGTGTTCGTTGAAGCGGGCCAGGGCCACGGTGGTTTCCGGTTCCCGATCGTAGAAGAAGCGGCAGCAGTGGACCGCGTAACAACCCACGTCCCAGAGCGCTCCGCCGCCCTGTTCCAGGGGGCGGGCAATGCGGTACAGACGCGCCGGGGTCATGGGGAAGGAAAAGGTGGCGCGCACGCTGCGGACCTGCCCCAGGGCGCCGCTGTCGAGGATTTCCCACACCCGGCGATGCTGGGGATGGAAACGGTACATGAAGCCTTCCATCACCTTGCGTCCGTGGGCCTTGGCGGCCGCCTCGATGCGGTCGATGTCTTCCACTTTCAAGGCCATGGGCTTTTCCACCAGCACGTGCTTGCCGTGTTCCAGCACCCGGGGGGCCCATTCCCCGTGCTCCTCGTTGGCCAGGGGCAGATAGACCGCCTCCACTTGCGGGTCTTCCAGCAACGCCGTCGGATCGTCGTAGGCCTTCACCCGGGCCGGATCCTGGCCGCAGTCGGCGAGCAGCCGCGCCGCCGCCCCGGGCCGGCGGCTGGCGACGGCGACCAGTTCGGCGTTGGCGGCGGCGACGATGGCCGGCAGCATCACTTTGCTCATACGGGCGGCGCCGAGTATGCCCCAGCGGACGTGTCGGATGGTGTTCATGGTCCCAAGCCTCCTCGGAAGTTTTTCTCTAGGATGCCACAACCGGGGCGCGAACGCGCAACAGCACACCGCCCCCGATCAAAAACAGCACCACGATGCTGAAGATCCCGGCGCGGGGATCGTCGAGCCAGCGCCCGGTGATCCCCACCAGCAGCGGGCCCAGCACCGCGGCGAACTTTCCCAGCATGTTGTAGAAGCCGAAGAATTCCGCCGCCAGCGCCTTGGGGATCAGGTGAGCGTAGTAGGCCCGGCTCAGGGCCTGGACCCCGCCCTGGACCAGGCCGATGAGCACCGCCAGGGCGTAGAATTCCGCCGCCGAATCCAGGCGCGCGGCGAACGCGGTCACCCCCACGTAGACCGCCAGTCCCAGGAGGATCGCCGGTTTGGCGCCGATCCGTTCTCCCAGGCGGCCGTAGACGACGGCGGCGGGAAAGCCGACGAACTGCACCAGCAGCAGGGCGGCGATCAGCCCTTCCCAGCCCAGGCCGATGGCCAAGCCGTAGTCCACCGCCATGCGGACGATGGTGTCCACCCCGTCGATGTAGAACCAGTAGGCCACCAGGAACAGAAACGCCGGGCGGTGGGCGCGGACGTGGCCCAGGGTGCGGACCACCTGGCGCCCGGCGGCGGTGATCAGGGCCGGACTCAGGCGGCGGCAGGGACGCTCGCCCACCTTGGCCAGTAGCGGCAGACTGAACACCAGCCACCACACCGCCACCGAGGCGAACGCCAGTCGCAGGGCCTGTTCCGGCGAGGCCAGCCCGAACCAGTGGGGCTTCAGGGTCATGACCACGTTCACGGCGAACAGCAGCCCGCCCCCCAGATACCCGAGGGCGAATCCCAGGCTCGACACCCGTTCGTATTCGGCGGGCTCGGCCACCGCCGTCAGCAGCGCGTCGTAGAAGATGTTGGCCCCCGAGAAGCCCACCAGCCCGAGTCCGAAGCACACCAGCGCCGCCGTGGCCATGCCCGCCTGCAGCAGCGCCAGGGCGAAGGTAGCGGCGATGCCGAGCGCGGCGAAGGCCGCCAGCAGACGCTTGTGGAGCCGGCCCTGGTCGGCGATCGCGCCCAGCAGCGGGGCGGCGAGCAGGATCAGTGCGCTGGCGGCGGCGTTGGCCAGCCCCAGTTGGAAGGTGCTGTCGGTGACGGCGCCGCCGTGCCAGTAACGTTTGAAGGCCAGGGGAAAGAAACCGGCCATCACCGTGGTGGCGAAGGCCGAATTGGCGAAATCGTAGAGAATCCAGGCGATCTTGGGGCGCATGGCGACGTTCCCGACGGTGTCGTCACGAGAATACGGGATACTTTGCGTGGCTTCACCTTACCACAGGATTGCTTTGCGATGACGGCGCCCGCCATCGTCGCTCGATGTCGGATCGTGGGCAGGGGGTGGTGGAAGCGTGACCCGAGATGGCGCGCCCGAGAGGATTCGAACCTCTGACCTCAGGCTCCGGAGGCCTGCGCTCTATCCAGCTGAGCTACGGGCGCGTAGGGAGAGGAATTGCAAATTCTAACCGTTTCTCCGCCATGATACAAATTCAGCGATGGTGACCTTGCCACCGATTCCGGGTCGTCACCCCGTTTCCTGCAACAGTGTCTTCAACTGCGCCAGCGCCGCTTGGCCCCGGGCTTTTTTTTCCGCTTCCGGCAGGTCGTCCTTGCCGCTCCATTCCAGATCTTCCTGGGGCAGTTCCTCGAGGAAGCGGCTCGGCTGGCAGGTGACCGTCTCCCCGTACCGTTTGCGCTGGCGGCAATAGCTCAGGGTCAGGGTCTTCTGCGCCCGGGTGATGCCCACGTAGCACAGACGCCGTTCCTCCTCGACGTCGTCCTGGTCGATGCTGGTCTGGTGCGGCAGCAGCCCCTCCTCCATTCCCACCAGGTAGACGTGGGGGAATTCCAGCCCCTTGGCGGCGTGGAGGGTCATGAGGGCGACGCGGTCGCCGGCCTCGTCGTCGCGGCTGCGATCGAGGACGTCGAGCAGCATCAGTTTGGCGACCGCGGCCTGGAGCGGGTCGCCGCCGGATTCGGCTTCCTCCAACAGACGGCCGAGCCAGTCGAGCAGCTCGCCCACGTTCTCCCAGCGGCGTTCGGCCTGTCGGGGATTGGCGGCGGTGTCGCGCAGGTGGTCGCGGTAACCGATGGTTTCCAGCATCTCCCGGACGACCGCCAGGGTGTCGCCGCGTTTGGCGCGGTCGGCCACGTCGTTGAGGAAATCGCAGAAGTACTGCAGTCGGGCGACGGCGCGGTCGTCGAGCACCTGGGTCAGCCCCATTTCGTAGCAGGCGGCGAACAGGGAGATGTGGCGCTTCTGGGCGTAACCGCCCAGTTTCTCCAGAGTGGCGGGACCGATCTCGCGTTTGGGGGTGTTGACCACCCGCAGGAAAGCGATGTCGTCGTCGGGGTTGACCAGCAGGCGCAGGTAGGCGACCACGTCCTTGACCTCGGCGTGCTCGAAGAAGGAACGGCCGCCGCTGAGGAAGTAGGGAATACGCTGTTCCCGCAACGCCCGCTCGAACAGGCGGGCCTGGTGGTTGCTGCGGTAGAGGATGGCGTAGTCGGCGAAGCGACCGCCGCGACGGAACTTGTGGTGCAGCAGGTCGGCGGCGATCTGGCGGGCTTCGGCGAATTCGTCGGCGTGGACCTGCACCCGGATGGGATCGCCATAGCCGTAGCGGCTCCACAGCTTCTTTTCGAACACGTGAGGGTTGTGGGCGATCAGGTGGTTGGCGGCCTTGAGGATGCGGCCGGTGGAGCGGTAGTTCTGTTCCAGCTTGATGATCTTCAGCCGCGGAAAGTCCTGCTTGAGGCGGATCAGGTTCTCGGGACGGGCGCCACGCCAGGCGTAGATGGACTGGTCGTCGTCGCCGACCACGGTGAAGCGTCCCAGGCGGCCGGTGAGCAGGCACAGGAGGCGGTACTGGGTGCGGTTGGTGTCCTGGTATTCGTCCACCAGCAGATAGCGCAGCCGGGTCTGCCATTTTTCCAGGACGTCGGGATGATCCTGGAACAATCGCACCGGCAGCAGGATCAAGTCGTCGAAATCGACTGCGTTGTAGGCCCTGAGGCACCGCTGGTATTCCCGATAGAGAAGGGCGGCGGGGCGGTCGGCGGCCTCGCCCGCTTCGGCTTCCTCGGGGGAGACCAGATCGTTC
>JALSSF010000002.1 GCA_026984375.1 Methylothermaceae bacterium
TCGAGAACCTCGACACCGGCGAGACCGTGGTGGAGAAGTACGACCTGATCCACGTCACCCCGCCGCAGTCGCCGCCGGCGTTCATCCGCGACAGCGGTCTGGGCGACGAGGCCGGCTGGATGGACGTAGATCGACACACCCTGCAGCACAAGCGCTATCCCGAGGTCTTCGCCCTGGGGGATTGCGCCGGCACCCCCAACTCCAAGACCGCCGCCGCGGTACGGGCCCAGGCGCCGGTGGTGGCGCGCAACCTGGGTCGGGTGATGGCCGGCGAAGAACCGACGGCCAAGTACGACGGTTACGGCTCCTGTCCGTTGGTGACCGGCTACGGGCGCACCATCCTGGCGGAATTCGTCTACGGTGGCCAGGTGCGGGAGACCTTCCCCTTCGATCAGGGGAAGGAGCGGCTTTCCATGTATCTGCTCAAGCGCTACGTGCTGCCGTGGGTGTACTGGCGGGGGCTGGTCAAGGGGCGCCAGTGGCCGCGCCCCATGCCACGGGACTTCGGCAGTGACGCAGCGTAGGCTGCTGTGGGAGATCGCCGCCGTGTTGCTGTTCAAGGCGGCGTTTTTCACCGCGATCTGGGCCTGCTGCTTCCGTCAGGAGGGAGCCTCCCGGATCGCGGCACCACCGGCACTGGAGGAGGTGCGTCATGGTGCTGAGCGATAGCGTCGTCGAACTGTCGCGGCTGCAGTTCGCGATCACCGCCCTGTATCACTTTCTGTTCGTGCCCCTGACCTTGGGGTTGAGTTTCCTGATGGCGATCATGGAGTCGGTCTACGTCATGACCGGCCTGCCCGTCTACAAGGAGATGACCAAGTTCTGGGGCAAACTCTTCGGCATCAACTACGCCCTGGGGGTCACCACCGGTCTGCCGCTGGAATTCCAGTTCGGCAGCAACTGGGCCTATTACGCCCACTACGTCGGCGACGTGTTCGGCCCGCTGCTGGCGGCCGAGGGGCTGATCGCCTTCTTCCTGGAATCCACCTTCGTCGGCCTGTTCTTCCTCGGCTGGGAGCGGCTGAGCCGGCTGCAGCATCTGACGGTGACCTGGCTGCTCGCCATCGGCGGCAGTCTGTCGGCGCTGTGGATTCTGGTCGCCAACGGCTGGATGCAGCATCCGGTGGGGGCAGAGTTCAACTTCGACACCCTGCGCATGGAACTGACCGATTTCCCGGCGGTGTTCTTCAATCCCGTGGCTCAGGTGAAATTCGTCCACACCGTGGCCGCCGGTTACACCACCGGGGCGATGTTCGTCCTCGGCGTCAGCGCCTGGTATCTGCTCCAGGGGAAACACCTCGGCATCGCCCGCCGTTCCTTCGCCATCGCCGCCAGCTTCGGCCTGGCGTCGGTACTGTCGGTGATCGTTCTCGGGGACGAGAGCGGCTACACCGCCGGCGAGACCCAGAAGGTGAAACTCGCCGCCATCGAGGCCGAATGGGAGACCGAAGCGCCCCCGGCGGCTTTCACCCTGGTGGGGATTCCCGACGACGAGGCGGAAACCACCCGTTACGCGGTCAAGATTCCCTACGTGCTGGGCCTGATCGCCACCCGTTCGGTGGACGAGGAAGTGCTGGGCATCGCCGATCTGCGCCAGCGGGCCCGGGAACGAATCGAAAGCGGCCTGATCGCCTATCGGGCCCTTCAGGATCTGCACCGCGACCGGGAAGACCGCAACGCCCGCGCCCTGTTGGCGGCCCACCACCAGGACCTGGGCTACGCCCTGCTGCTCAAGCGCTACCGCGACGACATCCTCGACGCCACTCCCGAGGAAATCGACCGCGCCGCCCGCGACAGCATCCCCAAGGTGGCGCCCCTGTTCTGGACCTTCCGCGGCATGGTGTTCGCCGGGTTCGCGATGCTGTTCATCTTCGCCGCCGCCTTCTACTACTGCGCCCGCCGTATCGCCGGGCAGAAGCGCTGGCTGCTGAAGCTGGCGTTCTACGGCATTCCGCTGCCCTGGATCGCCTCGGAACTGGGATGGTTTGTGGCCGAATACGGCCGCCAGCCCTGGACCGTCAGCGGCGTGCTGCCCACCTTCCTCAGCGCTTCCGGCCTCCAGCGCGGCGACGTGGCGCTCACCATCGCCGCCTTCGTCGGCTTCTACTCGGTGCTGCTGGTGGTGGAGCTGTTTCTCATGGTCCGCGCCGTTCGCCAGGGACCGCTTCCGCAGCCTTGACAGGAGGAGAGGAACGATGGATTACGATACCCTGAAAGTCGTCTGGTGGCTGATCGTCGGCTTCTATCTGACCGGCTTCGCCCTCACCGTGGGCTTCGACCTCGGCATCGCCATCCTGCTGCCGTGGCTCGGACGCAGCGACGGCGAGCGCCGCGCCATGCTGGCCACGGTGATGGGCACCTGGGAGGGCAACCAGGTCTGGCTGGTGACCCTGGGCGGGGTGCTGTTCGCCGTCTGGCCCCTGGTGTACGGCACCCTGTTTTCGGGACCGTATCTGGCGATCATGGCGCTGTTGTTCGCCCTGCTGTTGCGCCCGGCCGGTTTCGACTTCCGCGACAAGCTCAAGTCCCCCCAGTGGCGCCGTTTTTGGGACTGGGCTTTGTTCGTGGGCGGCTTGATGCCGGCGGTGCTGCTCGGCGTGCTGGTGGGGAATCTGCTGCTGGGGCTGCCGTTCCGTTTCGACGAGGGATTGCGTTTGACGTACCGGGGAGGATTTCTGGATCTGCTCCATCCCTTCGCCCTGGTGTGCGGCCTGGTCACCACCGGACTGCTGGTGCTGCACGGCGCCAATTTCCTCCAGTGCCGCACCCTGGGACCGGTATGTCTGCGCGCCCGCACTGCCGCCGCTGTCGGCGCCGCCGTCGCCCTGGTCGGGATGGGGTTGGCGGCCCTGGGGCTGGTGGGTATCGACGGTTACCGGATCGACGCCATGCCCGATCCGGCCACCGTTTTCTCGCCGCTGGACAAGACGGTGGCGGCGACGGACGGCGGCTGGCTGGCCAATTTCTGGCATCATCCCTGGATGATCGCCGCCCCTCTGACGGCGATAGGTGGTACCCTGGCGGCCGCCGCTCTGGCGCGGCAGTTCGTGCCGGCGGCGGCGTTCTGGTGCAGTGGTGCGGCCCTGGCGGCGACGCTGTTGACGGTGGGGTTCGCCCTGTATCCCTTCCTGGTGCCGTCGTCCCTCGATCCGAACAGCAGCCTGACCCTCTGGGACGCGGCCGCCAGTCCCTTCACCCTGAAGCTGGTCCTGGCCTGCACCCTGGTCTTCCTGCCCGTCGTCATCGCCTATACCGGCTGGGTCTACCGGGTGCTGTGGGGACCGATCAACACCGCGACCTTGAACGAGGAGGGTTGACCGATGTGGTACTTCGCCTGGGCGCTCGGCATGGGATTCGCCTGCACCTTCGCCGTGCTCAACGCCATGTGGCTGGAGCTCAACTGTACCCTCGACGCCCCCGAGGCCGGGCCGGCCGAAGACGGGGTGGCGGCCCGCTTCCGCCGCTGGCGGGAAAATCCATTAGCAAAAGATGATTCGTAGCGTTATGATGACGATTCCATCCATAGGACGAAGAAGGAGGAAAACCATGAAAAAACTGACGATGGTTCTGCTGCTGACCGGGGTAGCCGGGTTCGTTCAGGCCGCCGACATCGCCGCCGGCAAGGCCAAGGCGGCCACCTGCGCCGGTTGCCACGGTGCAGACGGCATCGCCACCAATCCCCAGTATCCCAGCCTGGCGGGCCAGAACGCACCCTATCTGGTGCAGGCGATGAAGGCTTACAAGGACGGCAGCCGCAATCACCCGGTGATGAAGGCGATGGTGTCCGGCCTCTCCGACGAGGACATGGAGAACATCGCCGCCTATTACGAAAGCTTGAAGAAATGATGCCGGTGCCGCCGCGCCGGGAGGGCGGGGCGGCCCTTGTGAAGGAGGTCGAACGATGAAGCGAGCTCACCTGTTGCTGGGCGCCCTGCTGCTCACCGGTGCGGCGGTGGCTGCCACCGATCCCACCAAGCCGAAGAACGATTACAACATCACCATCAACTACGAGTTGGGCATGCACTGCACCGGCTTCGATTTTTCCTACTGCTGCATCCTGCCCCCCTACAACTCGATCCAGAGCCAGGTGGTGCGGACCGCTCGGGGGCCGCACGACAAGCCCCGGCTCCTGGGGGCCGATCCCAAGGATCCGACGGTGCTGGTGGATGGCGACAAACGCTTCAAGCTGGAATACGGCCATGTGGACAACACCTATTCGGAAGGTGCCAAGCTCTATTACTGGACCGTCCCCTACGACGTGGACGGGGACGGCAAGTACGAGGCCAACGAAAACGTCGCCAACGCCTATTGGACCCATCTCTACGTCTACAAGGATCTGAAGGGCAGCAACCCGAAGCGCACCAGCAAGGACAGCGAGAAGAAACGGGTCGGCATCGAGATTCCGGTGCCCCTGGACAACGGCCCCGCCGGCGCCGCGGTGCCCAGTCCGATGAAGGGCGGTCACCTGCACTACACCGGCGAGGAGGGTACCATCGTCTTCACCAAGTCGCCGGTACTGGAAAACGTTCCCATCATGCTCACCCATCCCGGCATCTGGGACGCCCTGGGCCTGCCCCTGACCCCGTTCTGGGACAGCACCCTGACCAAGAATCCCCTCACCATCGTCGAGAGCGACATCCGCCCCTATCAGGAGGCCTGGGTGCGGCTGGTGGACGCCGAGACCGGCGAGCCGGTGCTCGACAGCCATAGCGGCAAGCCCATCGAATTCCACGGCACCAATCCCATCGACGTGCCCAACTGTTCCAACTGCCACGCCAACGCCAACGCCAACGGCGACCGCTACACCCTCTACAAGCGCGAGTTCGCCTTCTGGAAGGGGCTGGGGGCGAGCGACTACATCGCCGGCCTCAAGGCCACCTCGATCTCCATCCTCCAGATCCACGACGCCAAGCACGGTACCCGCTTCACCGCCAACTACGACCCCGACAGCCGCTCCCTCACCAACCGTCTCGGGCGCGATCCGGTGTTGTGCCAGAAATGCCACGCCGACAACGTCATCGGAGTGCTGGCCTCCAAGGGCGTGGCCGAGGCCCTGACCGGCCAGAAGATTCCCGGCGACGTGCGCATTCCGCCTCTGAGCGAAGCCCTGCACCGCGCCCACCAGACCGTGCGCCCGCTGCCCGACAGCGAGGGCCGCACCGGCACCTGCGCCGGCTGCCATCCGGCCCACCGTCAGGACGGTTCCCTCGACGGCTATCCCATCACCCCGGACGGCCGAAACCATTACGCCAACGCCGACAACCGCGACACCAAGGGCGGCTGCTTCGCCGGTCGTGACGTCCATTCCAATCCGGGCAAGGACCAGGACGGCGTGGAAACCCCCGAGCACCTCAACGCCATCGGCAAATGGCTCCAGGCCAACGTCTCCAAGATCGGCAACGGCCAGCACGGTAAGGGCCTGTGGTGCACCAACTGCCACAATCAGTTGTCCCGCGAGCTGTACCAGCGCGACCACATCACCCACGCCTTCCGCCAGGAAGGGGAAACCCTGCGGAACAAGTCCCTGGACGCCATCGCTCTGGCCCTGGGGGTGACCCGCAAGGAGCTGATCGAGCGTTATCTCGATCCCAAGGTGATGCTGGACAAAGCCGGCCACGACGATCCGGCACGCTCCGGCATCCTGCTCACCTGGGCCAAGGACCGCACCGAGGCCGACATCGCCGTGATCGCCATGAAGGGCGGCCAGCCGCTGATCCACAAGGACGAGGACGGCGATCCCAGCGTCACCAT
>JALSSF010000003.1 GCA_026984375.1 Methylothermaceae bacterium
ATTTCCTTTTGATTTCAATGGTCTGCCCAAATTTACAGGTTGCGCCCGTAACGCCTTGAAAATCCTGACAAACGCCACATCCAGGGGCGGGCGCCTTTTCCGGGCCGAAATCATTCTAGCGCCGTCCGCTTGGGTCTGCAAGCTTTTTGACCCGGCTTGCCGGCGATTTTGTCTGTCGTCTTGACAAGGTGTTATCATTCCCCTTATTAGTGACGATATAAGTATGTTTTCAAGCCATGGAAAATTCGGCAGGCAACCATAACGGCGAGCTGAAGCCGGTATTTATGGTTCTTTTGAAACCGGTATTTATAGCCCTTTTATTGCTTGTTCCCGCCGGTTGTTCAAATTTGGATCGGCATGGCGGCATGGCGACCGGCGCCGGTCTGGGGGCGGGCATCGGCGCGGCGATCGGCTCGCTTGCCTGCAAGGGGGATCCGAAGTGCATCGCCATAGGCGCCGCCGCCGGGGCGGTCGCGGGCATGGGGCTGGGTTACCTGTGGGATCGCCGCCAGGCCGAACTCCGCAGGATTGCCGAACGGCAGCGCCTCGATGTGGCGATCCGCCCGGTCAGAACCTACAATGCCAAAGAGAAAACGAACGGGGTGGAGATCGCCATCCATGAGCGCGGGATGTTCGATCCCGGCTCGGCCAAGCTCAATCCGTCCGCGAGACGAAAACTCACGGCACTGGCCTCGGCATACCGGGACAGTCCGCAGCGCTTGCTCGTCATCGGTCACACCGATGCGACCGGCCCGGAACAGGCGAATCTGAAACTCTCCGAGCGGCGGGCCAGAACAGTCGCCCGGCTGCTTGCCGGCCAAGGGATCCCCACCGGCCGGATTTTCTATCAGGGCGCCGGGGAATCCCGGCCGATCGCGAGCAATGATACCCCGGCGGGGCGGGCGAGAAACCGGCGGGTGGAAATCGTCGAGCTGGACAGCACCGAATCCATCGCGGCATACAGCCTGCAACGCAAGTCGGACAGCCGCTATCTCGCCCACTCGAACCGGACCGCCCGGGAAAAAGCCGGGATCCGGAGCAAGATGAAAACGACGGGAAAGGCGTCCCGGGATTCGAAACCCTCCGGCAAGGCCGCCGATTCCGCGCGCTCCGCGCGGATTCCAGGAGGCGGGCGGCATGGGCGGAAGCCTCCGGTCGATTTCGGCGGTGTGCCGGCCCGGCGGGACATCACCCCAATTCTGGCCGCTTTGGGCGGTCCACGGCGGGAATCCGGCGGATTCGGCTCGATCGTTTCCACCGCCCATGCTTCCGAATTCCCGGTGGAACTGACGCCTTGCTATCTGGACAATCCCAGGGTGACCGGCGCGGTGAGAAACCTTCAAAGCGGCGCGGTGCTCGATCCATCGGCCTATGGGCAGTCCGATTATTTTCCGGGTTTGAACGGCTATCCTTTCCTGGCGAGGGTCAACGGCCACCTGTTGGCCATCAAGGGGCTGCGGGTGCTCGAGCATTCCGCTGAAATCGCGGGGGCCCCGCAATTGCTGATCTACAGGGACTATGATTCCCGCCACGCCCAAAACGCCGACTTTCGCCTGCCCATATCCCTTGAGACTTATCGGGGGCGGGGCGGCCTTTTGCTGCGGGGTTATTTCAAGACGCGGTCGCCTGTGGAATGCATGGATATGGTCGTCGCCCGGCGGCGGATAAGGGCAAAGGCCGGCATCCTGTATTATGATGCCGGTACCGGCCTGTACGAGAAAGAGGTTTTGTTCCGACGAATGACTCGATAGGGGGGAGTATGGACGAACTGCTGGCCTTGCTGAATGAATACAGAATCATCGTGGGTACCGTGCTGGTCGTGTTGTTGACCGCCGTGGCGCTCTGGAAATGGTGGGATCGGGTGTCGTTCTGGTGGCTGCGGGTGATGGTGCATCTGCCGGTGATCGGCAAGATCGCCCGGCTGTCGCGCAACCTCGATTATGACCGGCGCACGGGGTGGTTCCAGTCGGAGCAGGAGATTTGCGCCGCGTTCCTGCCCTATTATGAAAGCGCCCGGCCGAGTTTGCGCTATTTCGACGACTGCCTGAGCTATTTGCGCAAGGTACAGGAATTGGGGCGCAACCCGCTTTCTTTCTGGGGCTGGTTGTTGCTTGCCGTCCTGGTTTTTCTCGAGGCGCTGGGTTTCTCGTATGTCCTGGCCGGTTATACCATTCCCGGCGCCAGCGAGGCGTTGCAGGAAAAGGGCGCCCTGGCCATCGCCTTTCTGATCTCCGCCATCATGGTGTTTTTCACCCACTGGGCGGGACACGAGCTGCACCATAACGCCCTGGTGAAGAAAGTGCGGACGTGGTACACCACCAGTGGCGAGACCCATTATTCCATGATGCCCAATAATATGGTTTCGCTGGACAACGAGCAGGCGGACGATGGCGAGCCGGCATGGCGGCAACTCCTCAGTCGCCTGCCCGCCAACGCCAACGTGACGCCCGGCTACAAGGTCACGGGGTTGACCATCTTCCTGATCGTCTTCGTCGCCGTCGGCGCCACCTATGTGCGAGGCCAGGTGCTGGAAAAACAGTTGATCGAACAGCACGATCCGGAAAACGCGCTCGATTATTCGGACCCCTATGGCGCGATGGAATTGCCGCGCGAGCTCAAGCAATCCCGGGAAGCAGTCGATGCCGAGATGGAAAAGGACATCGAGGCAAGCGAACGCAAGGGGGGGTGGGCGACCTTTATCATCCTGGCCATCATTTTCGTTTTCTTGCAGTTCATCGGCATACTGACCGGGATGAAAACAGGGTTCGCCGGCAAGGAGTCGGCGAAGGCTCGCCGCAATATCGGTAATTTCAACAATGGGGATGAATTCGTTGCGTTTCACGAGCGCAAACGCAACCGGGTCGCCCGGCTGGCGCAGATGAGCCTGAGGAAACTGCAGGGCAGAATGCTCGAGCGGGCGGCCAGCGTGCATATAGACGGCAAGGCCAACGAGTTGCTCAGGCACAGCGCGGAAAGGGACTTTCAAGCTTATGTACATCACAGGTCAAGGGTCGAGAACGGGGGGGACGACCCGGTGCCCCCCGTGGCCGGCGAGCCCGCTCCGCCCGGGGATGACGGGACAGAACCGGATGAAGCGCAAATCCGGGAATGGATGGAGAAATTCGGCTGGGACCGGGCGCGGACTCTCCGGTTCCTCAGGGAGAACATGCCGGTGAGGCCGGGCAGGCGGGCGTTGACGGAAGCGGAAGCGTTGGAACTGTTGATGAACTCGACGGCGAACAGGCCGAAACCAGACGCCGGCGAGGACAAGGGGGAAGGAGTGTGAGAAGCAAAGGGGGAAGCATCGGCTGTGCGATCATCGGGTTTCTTGTCATGGTCGCCTTCTGGAGCGAGGGAAGCCCGAACGAGTTTCCCCCGGGTGCGGCCAGGGACGACTTTCCTTCCTGTTACGGCTTGATCGACCGCCTGGATCTGGTCCTGGCGTCGCCCGGGCGGGAGCTGTTCATCATCATCGACCAGACCGTCCGGCTCGATCCGGAACTCAGGCGCGGCGTCCATTTGAAGATTCAGCATTTCCTCCAGCCGGGGGACCGGATCACCCTGTTGACGTTCAGCGCGAATGCCAAGGGCCGCTACGCAGGCATGCCCTTGACCGGGCGGCTGGATCCGCCGCTGGATGAAAAGGTCCGCTACCATGTCAGTGTGCCGAAACTGAAAAAATTCGACCGCTGCATGAAAAAACAACGGCGATACGTGCGCCGGACTATCGATGCCAGACTCGAGGCTGCCTTCGCGCAGGCCGCTTCTAACCTGCCCAAGACCGAGCTGGTGGGTTCCCTCGCCCGTTTCGGTGAAACGGTGATTAGCCGGTCACCGGCCGGCAGAAAGGTGATTCTTCTCGTCTCTGACATGTTCGAGAATTCCGACGTCGTGACCTTCTATTCCCGCGGCGCCGTCAGGCCCATCGACATTGATCGCGCGATCGGCGGGATAAAAAGCGCGGGCCTGTACGCCGACTGGCGGGGAGCCGGCGTCTATGTCATCGGCGCGGGTTTCATCGGCGGGGGCGGATACCGCAGCGAAAAGCTCCTGAGCAATCTCCGCCGCTTCTGGGAGGCCTATCTTCAACTCTCCAACGCCAAACTGGAAGGCTGGGGCGCGCCGGCGCTTCTGGTCGAACTGCAATAGAAACGGCGCGGTTGATGATCGTCCGGCCGGGCCGGGTCACAGAATCCTCGGGCCGGGGGACGGCGTGACCTCGCCCGGACCATCAATCCGGATGTCTTCCACATCCTTGCCGCACAACCGGTAATAACGGATGCGATCCTCTCCGGGCTCGATGTGGGCCGCCATCCGGCGCTTGAGTTCGAACAGATCGCCGTCTTCGAGCCAGCACTCGAAAACGCTGCGCTGGACCCTTCGGCCGAAATTTTCAAGTTCATCGGCCACCCGCCGCAGGCGGCGGTCGTCCGCCACGTCGAAACAGATCAGGTAGAAACGGCTCATGGCAGGTAATACATCATGCCGCCGCTACCATCACCGTTTCCCTGCTGTTCCGGCGTGGTGGCACAACCACGGCACAGAGGATACCACCGGATGCCGTCGTCCGGCCCCAACAGCACCGCCAGCCGGCGGCGCAGTGCCCGAACTCCCCCGGCGCCCAGGCGGCCTTCTCCAGTGCCTCGGCCGGGCGCTTGCGCGACAGGCGTTTCAACAGGGTGCGGCTGTTGGCGATCTTGCCCCGGATCAGATTGCGGGCCAGGCGGAGGCAGAATTCCGTATCCTCCGCCTTCTCGAACTGGGCCTTGTGCAGCAGCACCGGTTCCGTGTCGAAGGAGTCCACCACGCCGTAATACCGTCCCGATGCCGAGAGCAGATAGACCGGTATCCGTTCGGCGAGACAGAACCGCATGGCCTGGGTCGAGATCTGGGCATTGCCGAAGATCATGATCTGATCCACATGGATGGCCGGAATTGTCTCGAGCCGTTTCCCCTGCCAGTGGATCGTCAGCCGGGCCGATTCCTTTCCCAGTACGAGGCCGTGCCGGAGCAGGTAGAGGGTGCGCAATCGGGGATCGAGGCGGTAATCGGCGTGCGGGGGAGGAGTGGCGTCTTCGGTGGATGGCGTGAAATCCGCGGAACGGGGCATGGTTTCGCCCGGCGGCCGGTCTGGAGGCGAAGGAGAGTGGACAGCGTCCGTGGTTTCCGTGCGGCGAGTCGGGGGTGGTTTGGCCGTCCACCCCCGGCGCCCCCTGGTTTTCCTTCACCTTCACCCATGCCACCACCAGCCGGGCGTCGGAGAGAATATCGTCGATTCGAGCGGTTGGCGGCATGGGAATCCCACCATTCGGTTATGTGCAATCCCGTTTCAATCCCCGTCTGCCAGCGTAGGTCAGGTTAGCAAGGCGTAACCTGACGATTGCGGTTTGCTTGTCCGGATGACGCTGCGCTCAACCGGGTTACGGCCGTTCCAAATCAGACAGGCCCATCCTCTGTGAGGGGTTTTAACCCCGTTTCAATACCGGTCAGTCATTCACCCAGCAAAATTCTCGGGGTTTTCCTGGAATGAAAACAAGTTTTAACCCCGTTTCAATACCGGTCAGTCATTCACCTTTTGACCAAAGCAAACATTGGTTGTGAAGTCTTCGTGTTTTAACCCCGTTTCAATACCGGTCAGTCATTCACCTCACACCCTGTCAGGCGGCGTGCCATGCGGCCTCCAGAGGCCGTTTTCGGCCCGTCCCCGCGGTGCCACGGAGAACCCCTGTCATTTCCGGCCATGATCGAC
>JALSSF010000004.1 GCA_026984375.1 Methylothermaceae bacterium
TGACCTGGTCGGTCAGGGCCACCGCCGGCATCCCCAGCTCCCGGCAGCGGGCGACCAGCGGGCCGATCCGCACCAGACCGTCGCTGAGGGAGTATTCGCTGTGAAGACGCAGGTGGATGAAATCGGCGCTCATGACGATTGCATCAGACTTCCCGGACCGGGCGGAACGAGCGGCGGTGCCAGGGGGCGGGCCCCAGGCGCTCCAGGGCCTGCTTGTGGGCTGAGGTCGGATAGCCCTTGTGGGCGCCGATCCCGTAGCCGGGCGCCAGCTCGTCGAGCACCTGCATTTCCCGGTCCCGCGCGACCTTGGCGAGGATCGAGGCCGCGGAAATTTCCGCCAGCGCTCCGTCCCCTCCCACCACGGCCTCGACGACCATGGGGAGATCGGGCACCTGGGCTCCGTCCACCCGAACTCTGTCCGGAACGATGTCGAGTCCGAGGACCGCGCGCCGCATCGCGAGCAACGAAGCCTGCAGAATGTTGAGGCGGTCGATTTCGGAAGGTTCCGCGCGGCCGATGGACCAGGCCAGGGCATCGCGGCGGATCCGGTCCGCCAGGCGCCGGCGCGTTTCCGGCCACAAGGTTTTCGAATCGGCCAGACCGGCGATGGGACGCTCGGGATCGAGGATCACCGCCGCGGCGATGACGGGCCCCACCAGACAGCCGCGTCCGGCCTCGTCGACACCGGCGACGAGGAGGCGCTCAGGCTTCGGCTTCCGCGGCGGCACACATGATCTCGGCACTGGCAACGAACTCGCCATCGACCTCCGCACGGCAGGAAAACGCCCAGATGTTGCGCTTGTGACGCAGGTATTCCACTTCGAGGCGGAGCTGGTCGCCGGGAACTACCGGACGCTTGAAGCGGGCCTTGTCGAGACCGACCAGATAGTAGATGAAATTCTTTCCCGCCAGAATTTCCGGGGCACTCTCCGAGGCCAGCAGGCCGGTGGCCTGGGCCAGCGCCTCCATGATCAGGACCCCCGGCATGATGGGTTGACCGGGGAAATGTCCCTGAAAGAACGGCTCGTTGTAGGAAACGTTTTTTATCGCTACCAGACGCCTACCGGGCTCGCACTCGACGACCCGGTCCACCAGCAGAAAGGGATAGCGGTGGGGCAGGTAACGCATGATTTTGTGAATGTCCAAAGGCCTTCTCCCGTTGTCTGATTCAAACCGTCCCTGTCCTATTCCGTCAGGGCTTTCAACCGCTTCAATACCTTGTCGGTCACATCGACCCGGTCGCTGGCATAGACCACGCCGTCGGTCAGCAGAAGATCGTAATTTTCCTCCTTGGCCAGGGATTTGACCGCCTCGAACACCTGTCGTTGCAACTTGCCAAGCTCTTCGTTGCGGCGCAGATTGAAATCTTCCCGAAACTCCTCCCGGGCCCGTTTCAATTCCCGCTGTTTGGCCAGAATGTCCCGCTCCAGCTTGCGCCGCTCCGAATCGCTCATCACCGCTGCGTCCCGGGCGAGCTTCTCTTCCAGCTTCTTCAATTCCTTCTGCATGGCGACAAGGCGCTTGTCCCGGGGGGCGAATTCCCGCTCCAGACGTTTCTTGGCCTGCTCCGCCTGGGGCGCCTGTTGCAAAACTTTGGCCACGTTGACGAAGCCGATCCGGATCTCTTCGGCCCAGGCCGGGGACCAAAGAAACAGTACGACAGCGGCAAGAACAAGTCTCGTCATCGGGTTGACTCCTCAATAAGGTTGAAAAACGAAGCTAAAAACCGGCACCGAAGGAAAACTGGAACAGCTGTTCATCGTCGCGGGGCTGGGCGTTGATGGGCTGGGCGATACTGACTTCCAGCGGTCCGAACGGTGACAGCCACTGCGCAGCCAGGCCGACGGAATAGCGCAGATCCCCCAGTCTCAGTTCGTTCTCGAAGACGTTGCCGGCATCCACGAAAACCCCCATCCGAAAAGCGGAACTCAGTTCCTCGTCCAGGAAAGGGACCGGGAAGAACAGTTCCGCCCCGCCGACCAGTTTGACGTTGCCACCGAAGGGATTGTTGTTGGAATCCCGCGGCCCCAGCGTGTTTTGGCGGAATCCGCGCACCGAATTCACCCCGCCGGCGAAAAAATGCTCGAAGAAAGGCAGGGTTTTGGTGTCCCCGTAACCGTCGCCGTATGCGAAATCGCCATGCAGGGAGAACACCAGATCCTTGGTCCAGGGAAAGTAGTAGCGTCCGCGCAGGCGCACCTTGTAATAGGAGAGTTCGCTGAACGGCATGGAGGCCAATACCGAAAGCGAATGCCTGCCGCCCCGGGTGGCGAAAATTCCCTTGTCGCGGTCATCGTGGATCCACGCCATGGACAGGGTCATGACATCGTAGGACTTTCCATGTTCGTCGATGAAAGCGAGAATCTCATCCGAGGTGCGCCCCCCCGTCTTCAAGGAGGTCCTATTGTAATCCAAATTACCGTTGAAACGGTCGTATTCGGTCAGTGGAATGCCGGCGTTCAAACCGCCCGCCAGGGTATCGGTGGTATAAGTGGCGATATTGGCGTTCTGGGCGTCGATGCTGCGATAACTGACGCTGAAACCGCCGCTGATGCCATCCAGCGTCAGATAGGGATTGTTGTAGGCCACCCGGTAGACCGTGGTCACCTGGCTGTTGTTGAATTCGAAGCTGACCCGTTTCCCGGTCCCCAGGAAATTGTTCTGGGAAACGCTGGCGTTGAATATGAGTCCCTGAACCTGGGAAAAGCCGATACCGGCACTCAGGTTCCCCGAAGGCTGCTCGGTCACCGAATAGTTCAAATCGATCTGATCCAGCGTGCCGGGCACCTGGGGGGTTTCCACGTTCACCTCCTTGAAGAATCCCAGCCGCTGCAACCGGGATTTCGACAATTCGATCTGCGAGGTCTTGGCCAAAGCCGCCTCCATTTGCCGCATCTCCCGCCGAACGACCTCGTCCTGAGTGCGGGAATTGCCCTTGACATGGATGCGACGCACGTAGATCCGCCGGCCCGGATCGACGAAAAACACCAGCTTGACCGTTTTTTTCTCGTCGTCGATCTCCGGTACCATGTTGACGTTGGCGAAGATATACCCCTCATCACCCAGACGCGTGCTGATCGCCTCGCTGGTTTCCGTGGCCCGCTTGCGGGAAAACACCTCCCCGGGACCAAGCTTGACCAGCTTGACCAGTTCCTGGGGCGGGACGATCAGTTTTCCCGTCAGTTTGACCGATTCGAGCCGGTAGACATCCCCTTCGTCCACGTTGATGGTGATATAGATATGCTGTTTGTCCGGGGTGATGGCCACCTGGGTTGATCGGATGTCGAATTTCAGGTATCCCCGATCCATGTAGTAGGAACGCAGACGTTCGAGGTCGGCAGCCAGCTTCTGCTTGGAATACTGGTCGTTCTTGGTGTAGAAGGAGAACCAGCTCGTCGGTCCCAGCTCGAACTGGTCCAGCAGGGTTTCGTCATCGAAGGCCCGGTTGCCCACGATATTGATCTTCTTGATCTTCGCCACCTTGCCCTCGGCAATCTGGATGAGGATCGCCACCCGATTGTGGGTGATCGGGGTGACCTCGGTCTTGATGGTCACCCCGTACTTCCCGTGGCTGAAATACTGACGGCGCAGTTCGCTTTCGACTTTCTCCAGCAGCCGGCGGTTGAATATCCTGCCCTCGGCGAGCCCGACGCTTTCCAGGGCCTTGAGCAGATCCTTGGTTTTGATGTCTTCGTTGCCGGTTATCTTGATGGCCGCGATGGAAGGACGCTCGACCACCTCGACGACCAGGACGTCGCCGTCGCGCCAGAAGCGGATGTCTTTGAAAAATCCGGTACGGAACAGAGCCCGGATGGCGGCGGCCACCTTCTTTTCATCGATCCGGTCGCCCGGGCGGACCGGCAGACGATTGAACACCGTACCCGCCGACACCCGCTGCAGACCACGGATACGGATGTCCTCCACGACGAAAGGCTCCCAGGCGAACACCGTGGACGACCACAGCAGGACCAGCCACAACAAGGTTCGTAGGTGGGTCATTCCGGAAGGGGGGAAAGGCAGGCTGGAATGGCTATTGCCGGACTTCCTTTTCCAATTGTTCCAGGCTGATGTGACGGACATCCTTGCCCTTGACGTAGTAGATCAGATACTCACAGATGTTGCAGCTGCGATCCCCGATGCGCTCCAGCGAGCGGGCCGACCACATGATGTCCAGGGCCACCGGAATACAACGGGCGTCCTCCATCATGTAGGTGATCTGCTGGCGGATGATGCTCTCGTATTCCTTGTCGACGACCTTGTCCTCCCCCACCACCTTGAGGGCCAATTCGACGTCGATACGGGCGAAGGCGTCCAGGGCGTCGTGGAGCATGGAACGCACCTGGCCGGCCAGCTGCTCCAATTCGCTCAACTGATTCTTCTTGGGATAACGGGTGCTGAGGTCCAGGGCCTGGCGGGCGATACGCCGGGCTTCGTCACCGATCCGCTCCAGGTCGGTGATGGTCTTGATCACCGCCAGCACCAGGCGGAGATCGCGGGCCGCCGGCTGCCGCCTGGCCAGGATCTCGGTGCATTTCTCATCAATCTCCACCTCCATGGAGTTGACCTTGTAATCGTTGGCGATGACTTCCTCCGCCAGGGCGATATCGTTTTCGAGCAAGGCCTTGACCCCATCGGCGACCTGTTCTTCCACCAGTCCACCCATCACCAGAACCCGGTGGCGCAGATCCGCCAATTCCTGTTCGAACTGCCTGGAGATGTGATGATGCACTGTTTCTTCCGGCATGCTGGCCCCCTTGCCCGCAAGATGAAATCGTGGCCCATTGTATGCCGTTCGCGGTGGTTTCTCAATCGACGCTCAACCGGCGCAGCAGCGATTCCGCCCGCTCACGATCGGGGAAGCGGGGATGAGCCTTCAGCAAAGACCGGAGTTCCCGGACGGCCTCTTCTTTTCTCCCCGCCCGACCGAGGACTTCGGCCAGATGCAGGCGGATGGTGGGCAGATGGGGGGCCTTGATGCTCGCTTCCTGTAGCAGCGTCAAGCCATCTTTGAGTTTGCCTTGCTGCACGTAGACCCAGCCGACCGTATCGAGCATCTCTGGCCTGCCCTGGGCGATCTCCGCCAGTTTTTCGGCGGTTTCCAGGGCCCGGGGGTCGCCTTTCTCCTGATACAGCCAGGCCAGATTGTTGAGGGCGACGGCAACGTCCGGCTGTATCTGGAGCAGCCGTTCGTAGGCCTCGATCGCCGCATCGGTCTCCCCATCCTGCTGATAACCCATCGCCAGTATCAGCCAGCTGCCGGTATCCCGGGGGAATTTTTCGAGCCATTGCCGAAGAACGGCGACAGCGGCTTCACGGTCCCCCTTGCGCCGGTAGAGCTGATACAGACGCCGGGCGCTCGCGGCCGACGGCGTGACCCGGTGGGCCTTCTCGAAAGCGGCCAGGGCCCGGTCGTCCTGCTTCCGGGCCAGAGCGATCTCCCCTTCCCAGAAATGGCCCTCGGCCCGTTCGGGAAATCGTTTTTGCAATTCCCGGGCCGCCGTCTCGGCCTGGTCCCACCGTTCCAGTTTCGCCAGCAAACGGACCCGATCGACCGCGGCGGGCAGGAAATCCGCCCTGAGGGCCAGGGCTTGCTCCAGTTCGGCCAGCGCCGCACTGTCGTTCCGATCTTTTTCCAGAGCCACGGCCAATAGACGATGGGCCGAGGGATCCTTCGGCACCCGAGCGACCAGTTTACGCAGCGTGGCCACCGCGCTGGCGGTCTGTCCCGCCGCCAATTGCGCCTG
>JALSSF010000005.1 GCA_026984375.1 Methylothermaceae bacterium
TGGAACGGTATTTCGTTCAACTCGACGGCGAGGCGGTGGTGGGACTGTACGCCATGGTCATCGCCGAGGTGGAGAAACCTCTGATCGAGGCGGTGCTGGCTTATACCGGCGGCAACCAGAGCAAGGCCGCCAAGGTCCTGGGGCTGAGCCGCAGCACCCTGCGCAAGAAAATGCAACAGTACAAGATTGGGTAGATCATGCATAAAGTCAAACGGGCGTTGGTGAGCGTATCGGACAAAACCGGCGTGGTGGAATTCTGCCAGGGGTTGCAGGACCTCGGCGTCGAAATCCTTTCCACCGGCGGTACGGCGAAAATCCTGGAACAGAACGGGATCCGGGTCACCGAAGTGGCCGAATACACCGGCTTTCCGGAAATCATGGCGGGCCGGGTCAAGACCCTGCATCCCCGGATCCACGGCGGTATCCTAGGCCGCCGCGGCGTCGACGAGGCGGAAATGGCCGAACACGGCATCGAGCCGATCGACCTGGTGGCGGTCAACCTGTACCCCTTCACCCGGGTGATCCGGGAGCCGGGATGCGATTTCGCCAGGGCGGTGGAGAACATCGACATCGGGGGGCCGGCGATGATCCGGGCGGCGGCCAAGAACCACGCCGCGGTCGGGGTGGTGGTCGATCCGGAGGATTACGGCCGGGTTCTCGAGGCGTTGCGGCTGAATCTGGGCGCTCTGCCCGATGCCCTGCGCCTGGAACTGGCCGTCAAGGCGTTTCAGCATACCGCCGCCTACGACAGCGCGATCGCGGCGTACCTGGAGAAGGTCTTCGATCCCGATGCGGCTCTGCCGCCGGCTTTGGAGATCAGTGCCACCCGGGTGCGGGAGCTGCGCTACGGGGAAAACCCCCACCAGAAAGCGGCGCTGTACCGGGAAACGGAACCGCCGCCCGGCACCTTGGCCCATGCCCGCCAGCTTCAGGGCAAACCCCTGTCCTACAACAACCTCGCCGACGCCGACGCCGCCCTGGCCTGCGTCCAATCCTTCCCGGAGCGGCCCGCCTGCGTCATCGTCAAGCACGCCAATCCCTGTGGGGTCGCCGAGGCGGACACGCTGCTGGCGGCCTACGAGCGGGCGTATGCCACCGATCCCACCTCCGCCTTCGGCGGCATCATCGCCTTCAACGGAACCCTGGATGCCGACACCGCGGCCGCCATCGTCGGGCGTCAGTTCGTCGAGGTGATCATCGCCCCCAGCGTCGCCGAAGAAGCCAGGGCGGTTCTGGCGGCCAAGGCCAACGTCCGGGTGCTGGCCTGCGGCATGTGGGAGCCGACCGGGGCGGAATTGGAATACAAAAAGATCTCAGGCGGCCTGCTGGTTCAGGAGCGGGACGTCGTCACGATCGACGAAAGCGGCCTCAAGCCGGTGACCCGGCGAAAGCCGAGCGCCGAGGAACTGGCGGACCTGCTGTTCGCCTGGCGGGTGGTGAAGTACGTCAAGTCCAACGCCATCGTCTATGCCCGGGAGCGTCGTACCCTGGGTATCGGTGCCGGCCAGATGAGCCGGGTATGGTCGGCGAAAATCGGCATCCTCAAGGCGGAGGAGGCCGGGTTGTCGGTAGCCGGTTCCGTGATGGCCTCCGACGCCTTCTTTCCGTTTCGGGACGGGGTCGACGCCGCCGCCGAGGCGGGGGTGACGGCGATCATCCAGCCGGGCGGATCCGTCCGTGACCCCGAGGTGATTGCCGCCGCCGACGAAGCCGGAATCGCTATGGTGTTCACCGGCGTGCGCCATTTCCGCCACTGAGGTCACTTGCGCACCACCATCGGTCCCAGCGGTCTGCCGCCGATCAGGTGGAGATGCAGGTGGAAGACCTCCTGACCGCCGTGCTGGTTGCAATTGATGATGAGACGGTAGCCGTCCTCGGCGATCCCTTCCTTCTCGGCCAGCAGCTTGGCCACGTAGATCATGTGGCCGAGCAGCGGTTCGTCCTCGGGCGTCACGTCGTTGACGGTCGGAATCGGCTTGTTGGGGACGATCAGGATATGGGTCGGGGCGGCGGGACGGATGTCCCGGAAGGCGGTGACCCGGTCGTCCCGGTAGACGATGTCGGCCGGTAGTTCCCCCTGAATGATCTTCTCGAAAATGGTCGCCATCGGTCACTCCTGTTTTTGGGATTTCTGGAACAGACGGAGATACTCGCCGTACCCCTCTTTTTCGAGGTCCTCCTTGGGAATGAAGCGCAGGGCCGCCGAATTGATGCAGTAGCGCAGGCCGGTGGGAGGCGGTCCGTCGTTGAAGACGTGACCCAGATGGGAATCCCCGTGACGGCTGCGCACTTCGGTGCGGCGCATGAACCAGCTGCGATCCTCGCGTTCGACGATGTTGTCGGGTTCCAGGGGCTGGGTGAAGCTGGGCCATCCGGTGCCGGAGTCGAACTTGTCCAGGGAGCTGAACAGGGGTTCCCCGGAAACCACGTCCACGTAGATGCCCTCGCGGTGGTTGTCCCAATATTCGTTTTTGAACGGGGGCTCGGTGCCGTTTTCCTGGGTGACCGCGTACTGGAGCGGGGTCAGGCGCTGTCTCAGCGTTTCCGGGTCCGGTTTGTGATAGGTTCGCTTTTCCATGGGATGCCAGAGTCGGTGGAGGGTCTGGTCGCGACCGGATCCCATGCGATAGATCCGGTAGCGGACGGGATTTTTGCGGTAATAATCCTGATGGTAGGCTTCGGCGGGATAGAACCGGGTCAGCGGCAGGATACGGGTGGCGATCGGTTTCCCGAACCGGCCGGACCGTTCCAGTTCGCGCTTCGACTGTTCCGCCAGGCGGCGCTGTTCCTCGTCGTGATAGAAGATGGCGGTGCGATACTGGGGGCCGCGGTCGACGAATTGGCCCCCTGCGTCGGTCGGATCGATGTGATGCCAGAACACCTCCAGAAGCTGCCGGTAGCTGATTTTTTCCGGATCGAAGGTGACCTGGACCGCCTCCAGATGGCCGGTGGTACCGGAAGAGACCTGCTCGTAGGTGGGATCGGCCACCCGGCCGCCGGTGTATCCGGACACCGCCTCCACCACCCCTTCGGTCTTTTCGAAATCCGCCTCGAGACACCAGAAGCAACCGCCCGCGAACGTCGCCTTTTCCAGTGCCATGATCCTGTCCGGAAGAATCGAAAGCATCAGTATAGCCGGTATCAGAAACCGGCGTAAGCGGTTCATCCTCGCACCTCTACCGCAGTTCACGGTGCCTTACCATGACAGCATATTCCGAATCGGCGAACAATTCCCCCAGCTTCTCCGCCAGGTATACGGAACGGTGCTGTCCCCCGGTACAGCCGATGGCGACGGTCAGGTAACTGCGGTTCTGGGACTCGAACACCGGCAGCCAGTTAGCCAGAAACTGTTGAATCTGGTGGGTGAAGCGGGCGGTCTCCGCCTGGGACTCCAGATAACGTTTGACCGCCGGATCGCGGCCGGTGAGGGGGCGTAGATCGGGTTCCCAATGGGGGTTGGGAAGACAGCGGGCGTCGAAGACGAAATCCGCGTCCAGGGGAAGACCGTGTTTGAAGCCGAACGAGGTGAAGCACAGCGACAGGCGCAGGTCGTTCGGGTCGCCGAGCCGGTTCCGCACCTGCTGCCGCAGTTGATGGATGTTGGTGTGACTGGTGTCGAGGACGAGGTCGGCACGGGCGATGACCGGTTCCAGCAGTTCCCGCTCCCGTTCGATGGCCTCGGCCAGCGACAGGTTGGCGAGCTGGCTCAACGGATGACGCCGCCGGGTTTCGCTGTAGCGCTTGAGCAGCGTCTGGGTGTCGGCCGTCAGGAACAGGATCCGCCAGCTGATGCCATGTCGACGCAGCGTGGTCAGAGCTTGGCTGAAGAGATCTTGATCGCCGCTCAGATTGCGGCAGTCGATGCTGATGGCGGTCTTCTCGAACGGACGGTTCTGGCCGGACAAGTCGCGGGCGAAAGTCTGGATCAGCTGGACCGGCAGGTTGTCGATGCAGTAGTAGCCGCAATCCTCCAGGGTTCCCAGGGCGATGCTCTTTCCCGAGCCCGACAGACCGCTGACGATGATCAAGGTACTCACAGCAGGCGTTTGCGTTGGCTGGAGGAGGGAATGTTCATGGCCTCACGGTATTTGGCCACGGTGCGCCGGGCCACGTTGATGCCCTTTTCCTGCAGCAACTTGGCGATCTTCTGGTCGCTCAACGGTTTGGTGGGGTTTTCGTTGTCGATCAATTGCCGGATCAGAGCCTTGATGGCGGTGGCGGAGCATTCCCCGCCCTGGCGGGTGGAGACGTGGCTGGAGAAGAAATATTTGAATTCGTAGATGCCGCGGGGGGTATGCATGTATTTGTTGGTGGTGACCCGCGACACGGTGGATTCGTGCATTCCCAGTTCCTGGGCGACGTCCCGCAGGATCATGGGCCGCATGGCGATCTCACCATGTTCGAAAAAGGCCTGTTGCTTTTCCACGATGCAGCGGGCCACCTTCAACAGGGTTTCGCTGCGGCTTTGCAGGCTGCGCAGAAACCAGCGGGCCTCTTGCAGATGGGTCTTGAGGCTGACGTTGTCCGTTCCCTTGTCCGCACGTTTGATCATGCTCGAATAGTACGGATTGATACGCAGTTTGGGGGCCACTTCCGGATTGAGGGAGACCGACCATTTGCCATTGCGTTTGAAGACGAAGACGTCCGGAATGACGTATTCGGTTTCCTTGTCTCCGAAGGCGTCTCCGGGACGCGGGTGAAGGGTGCGGATCAGGGCGACGATTTCTTCCAGTTCGGCTTCCGTAACCCCCAAGGCACGGGTGAGAGCCGGGACATCCTGGTTTTCCAGATGGTTCAAATGTTCCGTGACCAGTTGCAGTGCCTGCCGGCGCCACGGTGTTTCTTCCGGCAACTGCCGAAGCTGAATCGCCAGGCATTCCGCCAGAGAGGTGGCGGCGACACCGGGGGGATCGAAATTTTGGATCCGATGTAACACGGCCTTGACCTCGTCGAGATCCAGATCGGCGATCTGGGGGGACAAGTCATCGTAGATTTCCTCGATGGGGCAGGTCAGGTAACCTTCTTCGTCGACGGCGTCGACGATGGCGATGGCGATGATGTGGTCCCGTTCGCTGAAACGGGCCAGTTCCAGTTGCCATGCCAGGTGTTGGTGCAGGTTTTCCGGCGCGCTGCGCTGGAGCAGAAAGTCGTTGTCGTTCTCATCCGGCCCCAGGCTGGAATAGACGTTGTCGTAAACGTCTTCCCAGCCGGTATCCAAGGGTAGATCCTCCGGGATCGCTTCCTTGGAGGCGTCCACCGGTCGCTCTTCCTGATTCGTTTGGGGGGAATGGTCGACGACCTGCTCTTCGTCGACCAATTCCAGCATGAAATTGGTCTCCAGCGCGTCCTGGATTTCCTGTTTCAACTCCAGGGAGGAAAGCTGTAGCAAGCGGATGGCCTGTTGCAGTTGTGGCGTCATGGTCAACTGCTGCCCCAGGCGCAATTGCAAGCTCTGTTTCATGGAAAAAAACCGCCAAGTTGGTAGAAAAATTGCTTGTTTGGCTTATTTTAGCTGATATCGGTTCGTGAACCGATGGCGGGTTGGGCCAGAACGGTGCGATAAGCGATGGCGAGACGCGCGCTGCCTTACAGGCAGGGAGACGGTGACCAAATTGGAAGGGATGTCACGGTTTGATCACGCAACGAAAAAGCCGGATCGAAAAGATCCGGCCAAGTCGTCGTTCTAATTGGTGG
>JALSSF010000006.1 GCA_026984375.1 Methylothermaceae bacterium
CGCAGGACGGAACTATGTGTGGCATCGTCGGCATCGTCGCCCATTCCCCAGTGAATCAGGAACTTTACGAAGCGCTCACGGTGCTGCAGCACCGGGGGCAGGACGCCGCCGGCATCGTGACCTACGAGGGCGGCCGCTTCTACCTGCGCAAGGACAAGGGTCTGGTGCGGGACGTGTTCCAGGCCGAGCACATGCAGCATCTGCGCGGCACCATGGGAATCGGTCACGTGCGTTATCCGACCGCCGGCGGGGGGAATTCCGCCGAGGCCCAGCCTTTCTACGTCAACTCCCCCTACGGTATCACCCTGGGCCACAACGGCAATCTGACCAATGCCGAACAGTTGAAGCAGGAACTGTTTCTCCAGGATCAGCGCCACATCAACACCGATTCGGATTCGGAGATCCTGCTCAACGTATTCGCCCACGAACTGCAGCGCCTGGGAAAACTGCGCCTCGACGTCGACGACGTGTTCGACGCCGTCGCCGAAGTCCACCGCCGTTGCCGCGGCGCCTACGCCGTGGTGGCGATGATCACCGGCTTCGGGGTCTTGGGATTCCGGGACCCGTACGGTATCCGCCCGGCGGTCATCGGGCGCCGTGACTCCCCCCGGGGGCCGGAATACATCGTCGCCTCCGAAAGCGTCGCCCTGGACGTGCTGGGTTTCGAACGTCTGCGCGACATCGAACCCGGCGAGGCCGTGTTCATCGAGAAGAACGGCCGGCTCCACAGCCGCCAGTGTGCGGAACACGGCTTTCACGCCCCCTGTATCTTCGAGTACGTGTATTTCGCCCGTCCGGATTCCGTCATCGACGGCATTTCGGTCTATCAGGCCCGCCTGCGTATGGGGGAAAAGCTGGCGGAGAAAATCCTCCGTACCGATCCGGAACACGACATCGACGTGGTGATCCCCATCCCCGACACCAGCCGTACCGCCGCCCTGGAACTGGCCAATCGCCTCGGGGTGAAATACCGCGAAGGGTTCATCAAGAACCGTTACATCGGCCGCACCTTCATCATGCCGGGCCAGCAACTGCGGCAAAAATCGGTGCGCCGCAAGCTCAATCCCATCGACGTGGAGTTCAAGGACAAGAACGTCCTGCTGGTGGACGATTCCATCGTCCGGGGCACGACGTCGAAGCAGATCATCCAGATGGCCCGCGATGCCGGTGCCCGCAAGGTTTTCTTCGCCTCAGCCTCTCCGCCGGTACGATATCCCTACGTGTACGGCATCGACATGCCCCAGGCCTCGGAATTGATCGCCCATGGGCGTAGCGAACGGGAGGTACAGAAACTTCTAGGGGCCGACTGGCTGATCTATCAGGATCTGGATGATCTGGTGGAAGCGGTGCGCAGCGGCAACCCGGCCATTCGGTGCTTCGAGACCAGCTGTTTCAGCGGGCACTATGTCACCGGAGACATCACCCCGGAATACCTGGAGCGCTGGAGTCGGTACCGCCGGGGCGCGGAAAAGCCCGAGGCCGTCGCCGAGGTCGAGACGGAAATTCATACCAATTTGGATCTGTACAATTCGGTCTGAACATGAACCAGGAAGACAAAGTGGACTGGAAAGCGTTCGGTCTCCAGACCCAGAGCGTGCGGGCGGGCCAGAAACGTACCCCGGAAAACGAACACTCCGACCCCATCTTCGTCACCTCCAGCTACGTGTTCGCCAACGCCCGCCAGGCCCAGGCCCGCTTCGCCGGCGAGGAACCGGGGAACATCTATTCCCGCTTCACCAACCCCACGGTCCGCACCTTCGAGGAACGGCTGGCCCTCATGGAAGGAGGCGAGCGCTGCATCGCCACCGCCTCGGGGATGGCGGCGATCATGTCCCTGGCGATGGGGTTGCTCAAGGCCGGTGATCATTTGGTCTGCTCCCGGGCGGTGTTCGGCAACACCGTTCTGCTGTTCAAGAACTTCTTCACCAAATTCGGCGTCGATACTACATTTGTCGATTTGACCGATCTGGACGCCTGGGAACGCGCCATCCGTCCCACCACCCGGTTGCTGTTCCTCGAGACCCCGTCCAATCCGCTGACCGAAATCGTCGATATCGCGGCCGTCGCCCAACTGGCCAGAACCCACGACTGTCTGCTGGTGGTGGACAACGTGTTCTGCACCCCGGCGCTGCAACGGCCGCTGCAGCTGGGGGCCGACATCGTGGTGCATTCGGCGACCAAATATCTCGACGGCCAGGGACGCTGCGTCGGTGGAGCCATCGTCGGCAGTGAGGCGCTGCTGGACAAGGAAATCTATCCTTTCCTGCGAACCGGCGGGGCGGCCATGAGCCCCTTCAACGCCTGGGTGTTTCTCACCGGTCTGGAAACCCTGGCCATCCGCATGGAGGCCCATTGCCGAAACGCCCTCGAACTGGCCCGGTGGCTGGAGAATCATCCCCGGGTCGAGCGGGTATACTATCCCGGGCTGCCGTCTCACCCCCAGTACGATCTGGCCCGGAGGCAGCAGAAAGGGGGCGGCGGCATCGTCAGCTTCGTGGTCAAAGGGGGGCGTCAGGCGGCCTGGAACGTCATCGATCGAACCCGGCTGCTTTCCATCACCGCCAATCTGGGGGACGTGAAGACCACCATCACCCATCCGGCCACCACCACCCACGGGCGCTTGTCTCCGGAAGAGCGGGCGGAAGCCGGTATCGACGACGGCCTTTTGCGCATCTCCGTGGGACTGGAGGACATCGACGACATCGTCGCCGACCTGGATCGGGGGTTGGGGAAATGATCCATCAACAACTGGAACGACATGGAGGCACGATGCCATGACCACGACCAAGGCCGTCATCCTTTCCGGCGGTTCGGGTACCCGTCTCTGGCCGCTGTCCCGGGAGGCTTACCCCAAACAGTTTCTCGATCTCGGGGGCGAGCACAGCCTGCTTCAGGAAACCCTGCTTCGAGTTCAGGCCTTGACCGGGGTGGCGTCGGACGTGCAGCTGGAGCCGCCTCTGGTGGTCTGCAACGAGTCCCATCGCTTTCTAGTGGCCGAGCAGTTGCGGGAACTGGCCGTGACGCCGGATGTCATCGTGCTGGAGCCGTTCGGCCGCAATACCGCACCGGCGCTTACCTGCGCCGCCCTGTTGGCCTTGCGTCAGGAAAGCGATCCGGTGCTGACGGTCATGCCCTCCGATCACGTGATCCGCGACACCGAGTCCTTCTGCACCACTCTGGCGGAGGCGGTAAAGCTCGCCGCCCAGGGTGCTCTGGTCACCTTCGGTATCGTGCCGACCCGACCGGAGACCGGGTTCGGCTATATCCGGGTCGGGACCCCGCTTTCCGGCACGGCCCGGGTGCTCGAGGCTTTCGTGGAAAAACCCGATCTCGCGACTGCGCGCCGCTATCTGGAATCGGGCGATTACCTCTGGAACAGCGGCATCTTCGTCATGCGCGCCGGGGTTTGGCTCGAGTCCATCGGCCGGTTCCGCCCCGACATCCTCGAGGCCTGCCGCGAGGCGGTGACCCGGGGACAGCGGGATGCCGACTTCTTCCGTCTGGATCGTCAGGCGTTCCAGGCCTGTCCCTCGGATTCCATCGATTATGCGGTGATGGAGAAACTGTCCGGGAGCGAATCGAAGGCGGTGGTGCTGCCCCTGTCCGCCGGCTGGTCCGATCTCGGTTCCTGGCCGGCGCTCTGGGAGGTTCGGGAGAGCGACGCCGAGGGCAACATCACCCATGGCGACGTCTTCCTGAAGGACGTGAAGAATTCCCTGGTCTACGCCAACGACCGCTTCGTGGCCGCCCTGGGGATCGAGAACCTCATCGTGGCCGAGACGGCCGACGCCATCCTGGTGGCCCACCGGGACAGCGCCCAGCAGGTGCGGGCGGTGGCCGAGTACCTCAAATCCCAGGGGCGCTACGAATATCATCACCATCTCAAGATTCACCGCCCCTGGGGGACGATCGAGACCGTCAGCCGGGGAGACCGATATCTGGTCAACCGCCTGACCGTGCGTCCCGGCGCCCACGTGGTGACCCAGTTGCACCATCACCGGGCGGAACATTGGATCGTGGTCCGGGGGACGGCCCGGATCACCCGGGGGGAGGAGGAAACTTTCTTCCTGACCGAGAATCAATCCACTTACATTCCGGTCGGTGTCAAACACCGTCTGGAAAACCCCGGCAAGATTCCCCTGGAACTGATCGAAGTCCAATCCGGAACCTACCTGGGGGAGGACGATATCGTCCGCTTCCCCGAATCCTGATCCTCCGTTCCGGACAACCTCCAAAATCCAAAGAAGCATACGACCATGGCTTTACACTGCGGTATCGTCGGTCTGCCCAACGTGGGCAAGTCCACTTTGTTCAACGCTTTGACCCGTGCCGAGATCGCGGCCGAGAACTATCCTTTCTGCACCATCGATCCCAACGTCGGGGTGGTGCCGGTTCCCGACCCCCGTCTGGCGAAGTTGGCCCAGATCGTCCAACCGCAAAGGACCGTCCCCACCACCGTTGAATTCGTCGACATCGCCGGACTGGTGGCCGGTGCCTCCAAGGGGGAGGGACTGGGAAACCAGTTCCTCGGCCACATTCGGGAAACCGACGCCATCGTTCACGTGGTACGCTGTTTTCAGGACGACGACGTCACCCATGTGGCCGGTTCGGTCGATCCGGTCCGGGACATCGAGATCATCAACACCGAGCTGACCCTGGCAGACATGGAAACCGTGGACCGGTGTCTCCAGCGGATTTCCCGGGCTGCCAAGTCCGGCGACAAGGAGGCGCTGGCGGAAAAGGCCCTGCTGGAAAAACTCGCCGCCCAGCTGGATCAGGGTCGGCCGGTTCGGGTCCTGGCGCTGGAGGAGGAGGATCGCAGGCGCCTGCGGGGATTGCACCTGCTGACGGCCAAGCCCGTTCTGTATGTGGCCAACGTGGCGGAGGACGGCTTCGGCGACAATCCCCTTCTGGAACAGGTGACGGCTTATGCGGCGGAGGAGGGTGCTCAGGTGGTGCCGGTCTGCGCCGGGCTCGAGGCCGAGATCGCTCTCCTCGACGAGGAGGACAGGGAAGCTTTCCTCCAGGAACTGGGCATGGACGAGCCCGGCCTCGACCGGGTGGTGCGGGCCGCTTACCGTCTGCTGAACCTGCAGACTTTCTTCACCGCCGGGGAAAAGGAGGTTCGGGCCTGGACGGTGCCGGTGGGTGCCACGGCGCCCCAGGCGGCCGGGGTGATCCACAGCGATTTCGAAAAGGGATTCATCCGGGCCGAAGTGATCGCCTACGACGATTTCATTCGCTACGGTGGGGAACAGGGAGCCAAAGAGGCGGGCAAGTGGCGCCTGGAAGGGAAAGACTACGTGATGCAGGAAGGCGACGTGGTGCACTTCCGCTTCAACGTGTGATCAAAAAAGCCCCGCACGTGCGGGGCTCGTTCCAGGATAACGACTCTGGAAGGGTTGGTCGCTTCTTTATTTTTTCATTTCTTCCTGTCTGATTTCCTGCCATGCCTGGTAGGGCACCGAAGACGTTTCCCGTTTCTTGAACAGGATCACGCCTACGACCACGGCGGCGATCAGAATGCCGATGATCAGCCAAAAATTGTCTTTTTCCTGGGTTTCGTCTGCCATTTCTCCTACCTCAACAGTTAGTAGTTAGTTGTTATATCCCCGCCGATGCGGGGGGCCAGATCGGTTACAATCTAGGCTCCGTCGATCGAATCGAC
>JALSSF010000007.1 GCA_026984375.1 Methylothermaceae bacterium
GAGGAAACGGTCGCCGAAGACGTTCAGGGTGCCCCGATTCCCGCGAGCGCGGCGGTGGATTCGGCCACCAACAACTTCAGCAAGACCCGGCAACGGGGTTACGGCGTGGCCCTGCAGTCCGCCTTCCTCCACGACCTGTTCGGTCTGGAGAACCGCTTCGTGACGGGATTCAGTTTCGACGAGGCCCAGATCCGCTTCCAGTTCGACACCGAGCTGGCCCGGCTGACCGATGACCGGGGCACCGTCGGTAGCGGATTTCTGGTCGGGGACGCCCGGGTGCGCCTCGACAGCGAGGTGACCCACTACGGCGCCTTCTTCATCGAGCAGTTGACGCCCGTGGAGGATCTGACCCTGACGGTTTCCGGCCGTTACAATTCCTCCGATATCCGGCTCGCTGACAATTTCGGCGAGGCACTCAACGGCCGCCATCATTTCGACCGCTTCAATCCGGCCGCCGGTCTCACCTATCGGGTATTGCCCGCCCTGACCGTGTACGGCCGTTACAGTGAGAGCAACCGGGCACCCACGGCGGTGGAGTTGACCTGCGCTGATCCAGACGATCCCTGCAAGCTCCCCAACGCCTTTCTCTCCGATCCGCCGCTCAAGCAGGTGGTGGCCAAGACCTTCGAGGCCGGTTTGCGGGGGCGCTTCGACCGGATTCCCCTGGGTGGCGGGATCACCACGGCGCTGCAGTGGCATGCCGGTTATTTCCATAGCGTGAACCACGACGACATCATTTTCATCAGCGCCGGCGATCTGACCAGCGAGGGTTTCTTCGACAACGTGGGCAAGACCAGACGCCAGGGACTGGAAGCCAATCTGACCGGGGTGATCGACAGCCCCCTGACCGGCCGATTTCTGCAGAAAGTGCGTTACAGCTTCAACTACACCTATCTGGACGCCACCTTCCGTACCCCCTTCGCCGCCCCCAGTCCCAACAATCCCTCCGCCGCCGGTGGGGTCATCCAGGTGGAGCGGGGTGACCGGATTCCCGGTCTGCCGGAGCACATGTTCAAGTTCAACCTGGACGTGGACGTGATCCCCCAGTTGACTTTGGGAATGACTGGGATTTACAACAGCGATCGCTATTTCCGGGGCGACGAGGCCAATCTGAACGATCCGGTTCCCGGCTACTGGGTATTCAACCTGCGGGCCGAATACCGGGTCAACCGCCATCTGCAGGCCTTCATCCGGGTGGACAACCTATTCGACAAGCGCTATCGGACCTTCGGCCTGTATGGTCAGGCGGACGAGGTGCTCGGGGACGAGTACGACGATCCCCGTTTCATCGGCCCCGGTGCTCCCCGGGGAATCTGGGGCGGCATCCGGCTGCAGCTCTGATGGTTTCTCATTTGGAAACTATATGGTTATTTGAATAGACTTGGTATGACGTGAGGAGGCTACTATAATGCTCGGCGAACTCGTCAGGGCGGAAACGGAAAGACACCGCCAAGGGTTCACCTCAACAGTAGTTCTCCTCCTCTTTGGCGGCCGCAAGGTCGCTTTTTTTTGCCTGTCGGTAGGTGAAAAGAAAGCCCGCTTCGGGGCGGGCCTTTTCTTGTTTTTGTTATGCAAATGCTTTTCGCGCTAGGAAACGCACGACAGTAAGTTATTATTATTGTCTCGGCTCAGGGTACTCCTCCTCTTTGACGCAACGAGTGCAGTCATTCCCTGTAGCACCGATGCAAAGTGTAATGGAAACTTTTCTGGAAGTCCAAACTTTGTCGTGTCTTGCCGACAGGACGCCGAGACACCCGGAAAAGGCGAGTCGAACTGCGGAAGTGAAGGGGCGCTTTGGATGGTAGAGATCTGGGGATCCTTGAAACGCTGGATCGGGAGCGATGCACAGAAGGCTTTTTATCAGCGTTACTGCCCGGAGGCGGTGAGACGGGTGGCGTTCTCGATCCGTCCCATGAAGAAGCGGGATCTGAAGGTGGTGACGGCCATCGAGTCCGCCGCCTATCAGTTCCCGTGGTCGCTGGGGATTTTCAAGAACTGCCTCAAGGTGGGGTATTCCTGTTGGGTGGGGGAGCTGGGCGACGCGGTGGTGGCCTACGGCATTCTTTCCATCGCTGCCGGTGAGGCCCACGTCATGAACGTCTGTGTCGCCCCGGCTTATCAGGGACGCGGTTTCGGCCGGCAAATGTTGGAGCATCTGATGCGGGTGGCGCGCCAGAACCGCGCCGATATGATCCTGTTGGAAGTACGGCCCAGCAACCGGGCGGCCGTCCGCCTCTATCACCGTTTGGGGTTCAACGAGATCGGTCGCCGTAAGGATTATTATCCGGCGGCCGGCGGCCGGCGTGAGGACGCGCTGGTGATGGCGCGGATGCTGGAGTGATCTATACTTTCGATCATGGAAAAAAACATATCCGAACGGCGTAAGGAGCCGAGGATTCCGATCGGGGTGCCGCTGCCGGTGATCGATCAGGGCAGCGGTGATCCGTTGGGCGAACTGGTCAACCTGTCCCGCCACGGGATGATGCTCCTGAGTCCGCGTCCCATCGAAATCAACCGGATCTTTCAGGTGACGGTTCCATTGCCGCATTCCCGGCTTTCGGACCCGGATCTGAACGTAGGGGTGGAAAGCCTGTGGCTCGAAGCCGACGAGAGTCGGGAGCGCTTCTGGGTCGGGTTCCAGATCATCGACTGCAGTCCCCGGATGGCGGCGGTCGTCGAGGAATTGCTGCGGGAATTCAGCTGACCGGATTTGCGGTGCACAGCAGGCGGTAAATCCGCTGCAGGGCCCGCTCGACGAATGGTTTTTTGTCCACTTCCAGAATCCGGGCCTCGCCGTTCAACAATTCCTTGGCCAGTTTTCGCAGCGGTTTTACCGCAACCTGGAGGCCGGCCTGATTGACGAAGATGTAGTAGGAGGTTTTCGGACTGAACCAGGACAGCTTGGCACGTATCGGCCGACCGGTCCTGGGGTCGGTCAGTTCGAACCAGGTGCCCAGTTTGCTTTTACGCAACCGTTTTATGGTTTCCTCCAGTCCGTCGGGTGTCACCGGCGCCTGCCCTGGAATTTCCTCCATATCGACTTCCTGGAGCAGAGGATAACGGGCCAGATCGTCGGGCTTTGGTGCTTCCGGTCTGACCGGGGGTGATTCGGGCGTCAGACTGTCCTGATGGTATCGGTCGAGTGAGGAAAGCAGCGCTTCCGCCTTGTTTTCCGGGTCACCCAGCAGCGCCAGACCTTCCTGCAGTGCCTGTTTGATGTGTGGGAGTTTGTTCCGTAACGTCTGTTTTTCCGCAGGAGTGGTCTTGGGTTGGACACTCCAGACCAGATCCCGGGTCACTTCCAAGTAACGGCGCCGGACCTCGCTGTCCGGCCCCCCGCGCAAGTAAAGCAGCACCAGAAGATTGGACCAGGGGCCGAAAATCAGCTTTTCCGCCGCTTTGGGAAGCGGCTTGTCGCGAATGATCTCGATCAATTCTCGGGCCACGGTCTGGCGTGCCTCCCGGAGTTTTTCCTGTCCCTTCGCCTTTTCGATGGCCCGTTTTTCCTGCATCCGTGCCCGTTGCCGGTATCGGTGCAGAAATTCCTCGAAATCGGCGAGCAGTTCGGCGAACAACTCGACGTTGTCGTCGAAATCGATCAGGATTCGATTGACCACCTCGCGCATTTTGTCGAACAGCGTCTGTTCGTTCCTGGCGGTGGCGTTGCACAGGGTGCCGGCCTGGGTGAGCAGATTGAGCAGGCGCCGGGCCGGATGACGCCGTTTGAAGAAGAAGCGGCGGTCCAGCAGGGCCAATTTGAGATAAGGGGTGTGCAGATAACTCAGTAACGCCTTCACCGAGTCCGGAAGCTGGGCGTCGTTGAGAATCTGCTCGAACAGCATGCCGACCAGCTCGATCACGTCCGCATCGGTCTGCTGGACCGGCTGGTTCTTGATCAATTCGGCCAGTTGCGCCAACTGGGCGGAGAATTCGCTTCGGATCTGTTCCAAGGGTTGGGTGGCGACGTCCTGGGGAACGCTGCGGTGCGATTGCAGGCCTTGGCGGCCGAGGGTTCGGAGCATCTCGGCGACGTTCAGTGGGGGCACTTCCGGCGCCGCCTGGCGCGGGGGGGATCGTCGCTGTTGGCGCAGTAGATGGGAGATGGTTTGGAAGATTTGTCGTTCCAGTAATTCTTCCCGCGTTTCCGGTTCCGCCGATCCGGCGGATACCGATGTCTGGGAGGTTGAGTGCCCACCGGATGGAGGGGGAGGCGGTTGCAGGGATGCGTCCGCCGTTTCCCGCGTCTCTTCCGGTTCCGGGGAATCCTCCGGTTCGTCGCTTGTGGCTTCGGCTTCCGCAGGATCCTGCGAAGCGGGGGGGATGTACAGGGGGGTGTCTTCGAGGTTTGGCAGGATTCCCGCCTGGATCAACAACTGGTTGTATTCCTGATAGATGTTTTTGGCCCGGCGCAGCACGTGTTGGTCGAAGGCTTCGATCAGGCCGACTTTCACCGCCGTGTCGATCGGGATCTCGATGGCGGACAAGGCGGCCCGGAAGGCGTTGCAGAGGTGGTGGGGCGAACCGGGCAGGGCGGCGCTGCGTTCTCCGGGTTTGACGCCGCCGTTGATCACCGCGAGCCGGTGGTTGAGGGTGTGGAGCAACTCGCTGTAATTGACGCAGGCGCTGTTGGCGATCGTGTCGTAGGCCAGCTCGATTTCAAAGGTTTCCTTTTCCACCAGGGAAAGGCGTCGGCGTTTGGTCGACCCCTGATCCGCATCGTCGTTTCCGGACGGCTGGGGATGACCGAGGATGAAACGCTCGAAACCCGCTATCAGTTCGTTGGCGAAGTTCCGGTGCATGTTTTCCGCATGTTCGCGGATTTTCTGCCGAACGTCCATGCAGTGGGACTGGAAGGCGTTGCTTTCCGCCCGATCGGCCATTCGTAACAACAGTTCGGGCAGTTCCTGCTGGAATTCCCGAAACAGTCCCGTGAATCCCTCGACGATCTGTTCGCGGCAACGGTGTGCCAGATCGACGTAACGGGGAAGGACGCCCGGGGATTGCGATACGGTCACCGGCATGGGTCAGGAATGTTTCTGGAGAGCTTCTCGTTAGAGAATAGCTCAGAATGCGAGCAAGAGAGCCAATTTTTGCAGGGGCGGGATGATCAGCATCTTCAACACCTGCAAGGCGATCAGTGCGAGCAAGGGGGACAGGTCCAGTCCGCCCAGGGTGGGGAGCAAGCGCCGGAACGGGCGCAACACCGGTTCGGTCAGGTCGGTCAGCAGGGTATAGATCGGGTTGTAGGGATCCGGATTGATCCAGCTGAGAATCGCCTGCAGGATGATGGCGTAGAAAAAGACGTTGAAGGTCAGATTGACCAGCTGGACCAGCGCCGAACCGATCAGGATGCCGACGGCCACCTGGCCACCACCGCGAAGGAGGAACAGCAGATAGTCGGCCAGCATCTGCAGGGCCAGCATCAGTACGATCGATGCCATGTCGATCCGGCCCAGGGAAGGAACGATGCGGCGCAGGGGGCGGAGCAGGGGATGGGTGATCCTGATCAGGAACTGTGAGATGGGGTTGTAGAAATCCGCCTCCACCAGTTGGAACAGGAAGCGCAGCATCACGGCCAGGATGTAGAGGCTGAAGGCCGTATTGATCAGAAACGCCGCTGGATTGGCCAGGTAGTCGCTCATTCGTCTTCTCCCAGTTGTTTGGACAGTTCCTGCGAGCGGAGACAGGCCGCCCGCAAGGCCCGCAGGATCAGGTCTTCGAAGCCGGCCTCGGACAGGAGTGCGATGGCCCGCTCCGTAGTGCCGCCGGGCGAGGTGACCCGGCGGCGTAGCTCACCGGGATCCGCGTCCGCCTCCAGGGCCAGTTTGGCCGCCCCCAGCGCGGTTTGCTCCACCAGCAGGCGGGTGGTTTCGGGCGGCAGCCCCAGTTCGATGCCGGCCTTTTGCATCGCTTCCATCAGGAGGAAAAAATAGGCCGGCCCGCTGCCCGAGACGGCGGTGACCGCATCCAGTTGCTCCTCCCGGTCGACCCAGACGGTCACGCCGACGGCGCGGAGCAGGGACTCGGCCTGATCCCGCTGCCGCGCCGAGACCCGGGCGTTGGCGTGCAGTCCGGTCGCACCGGACTGCACCAGCGCCGGCGTGTTGGGCATGGCGCGCACGATGGCCGCCTCTCCCCCCAGCCATCGCTCCAGGTCGGTTTCCCGGATTCCGGCGGCGATGGACACGATCAAGGGCCGGCGTTCCTGAACCGCCGCGGCGATTTCCCGGGCCAGTCGGCACATCTGTTGGGGTTTGACCGCCAGGACCACCAGTTCGCAGGTCCGGGCCAGCGTTTCGTTGTCGGGGTGTACCCGGACGCCGAACCGCTGCTGCAGCCGTTCCAGCTTGTCGGTATCGACGTCGGTGACATGAATCCTCCGGGAGGGATAACCGTCGGCGACCAGCCCGCCGATCAGGCTGCCGGCCATATTGCCGGCCCCGATGAAACCGATTTGGCAGTGTTCCACTTTCGCTTCTCTCAACATGACGGTGGATGCGTCGTCCGCATCCACCGAGCCTTATTTTTTCTTCGCTTTCAGTTTCTTGGCTTTGGGACGGGTTTTGCCGTAGGTGCCGCGGGCGATCTTGCCCCGCCGGCTACGCAGGTCACCTTTTCCCATGTCGTAACCCTCCGGTTCGAGTCGATCGGAAAGCTTCTTATTCTAGCGTGACGCGGCGGGAAAACCTATTTTCACCGCGATGCCTCCTTCGATTTTTGAGCTACACTTCAGATAAGTCCAATGTGGATCGCTACGAACAATCCAGTCTTTGCCGGAGATGAGAACGATGCACTTTCAGCAGCAGTTGCACGCTTACGGGCAATGGAAGAGCCGCCTGGCCGAGGCGATTGAAAAATATCATGCCTGGTTGAAGAGGTACGACCTCGGTTCCACCGAGGTGGAGGAAATGCTCTTCGGCATGCGGAAGAACCTGATGTCGGAACGCATGACCATCGCATTCGTAGCGGAGTTTTCCCGCGGCAAGACCGAATTGATCAACGCCCTGTTTTTCGCGGAGACCGGCGTGCGTCTGCTGCCATCGACTCCGGGACGGACCACCATGTGTCCCACGGAGATCTTCTACGATGCCCAGGACGGCAGTTACATCCGGCTGCTGGCGATCGAGAGTCGTTTGGACAATGCATCTTTGAGCGAATACAAGGAACGACCGGATCGGTGGCTCAAGATCGAGCTGGATCCTTCGTCGCCGATTCAGATGCAGGAGGCCTTCCAGGAACTGGTGGCGGTCAAGCGGGTCAGCGTGGCGGAGGCCAAACGTCTGGGGCTGTATCACGAGGATATGAACCCCGGTGATGGCATCGAACCGGACAGCGTCGAGATTCCCTGTTGGCGCCACGCCCTGATCAGTTTTCCCCATCCCCTCCTCGAGGAGGGACTCGTGATTCTCGACACTCCGGGTCTCAACGCCCTGGGTTCCGAGCCCGAGCTGACCTTGAGCATGCTGCCCAGCGCCCAGGCGGTGCTGTTCGTGCTGGCGGCCGACACCGGGGTGACCAAGAGCGACATGGACATGTGGCAGAACCACGTTCGCGGTCTGGACGGCAACCAACAGCGGCATCTGGCCGTGGTCATGAACAAGATCGACACCCTTTGGGACGATCTCCAGAGCGATGCCAGTATCGAGCGCTCTTTGCGTTCTCAGGTCGGGGAGACCGCCCGGATCCTCAACGTCAAGGAGGAACTCATTTTTCCTCTGTCCGCCAAGCAGGCGCTGCTAGCCAAAGTGAAAAAGGACGAGGCTCTATTGGAGAAAAGCCGATTGCAGCGTTTGGAGCACTATTTGGCCCAGGATGTCCTGCAAAGCCGGCGCCAGATCATGCAGCAGTCCATCACCCACGGTATCGGTCATCTGGTTTCCGAGTCTTTGGGGGTGGTCCGCACCGAGGTGGCACAACTGCGGCAGCAGCTGGAAGAACTGCGCAACCTCGATACCAAGAACGAAGACATGACCGCCAAGCTGATGGAGGAAACCCGGATCCAACAGAGCCGCTATCTCCAAATCGTGGACAGTTTCCAGGCCAGCAAGCGGGTTTACGCCATGCAGGCCAAACGGATGCTGGACGTGCTTTCTCCCAAGCGGGTGGACCGGATCATCAAAAACCACACCCGTTCCATGGAGGCCAGCTTTACCACCTATGGCATGAAACAGGCCATGAAAGCGGTGTTCGACGATCTGTCGGCATTGCTGCACGAAGGGGTCCAGGTGGTCGAAGACACCCAGTCTCTGATCGACAGCATCTATCAGCGTTTCGCCAAGGAACACGGCTATGGCGACATCAAGCCGCCGGCCTTTTCCATCCGTGATTATCAGGTGACGTTGGAGGATCTTTTCAACGAAGGGGAAAGTTTCCGCACCAGCATGTCCTCCACGCTGATGGAACAACACCTGGTGATCCAGAAACTCTATACCACCGTGCTGTCCAAGGCGCGCAAACTGCTGCACCGGGTGCATAAGGAAACCGCCAACTGGAGCGCCGTCGCCCTGTCGCCCCTGGTGCATCAGATCAAGGAGCACAAAAAGTTGATCGAACAGCGTCTCGGGGTGCTGCGCAAGGTCAACCAGTCCAAGGAATCGCTGGCGAGCGAGATGGAAAAGCTGGAACAGGCCTTGGCGCCGGTGCTGGCCCAGCAGCGTGAGCTCGAGGACATCTTGAAGCTGATCGAGGGCAGAGAGGAATCGGCGGAAGCAGAACCGGCAGCCCAGGCCGTGGCGGCCATGTCCTAACGTTTGCGGTAGACCAGGTCGATGACCGGATGCCCCAGCCGTCTGCCCCGGCGTTCGTATTTGCTCGGCGGGCGCGGCGGGATGACGCTTTGGTGATCGATCCGGTCGAACTCGGTGAAGCCGGCCAACACCTGTTGCATATGTTCGGCGTAGTCGGGCCAGTCGGTGGCCAGATGGAGCAGTCCCTCGTTTTCCAGTACGGCGGAAAGGAGCCGGACGAAACCCGGTTGGATCAGGCGGCGCTTGTGATGGCGCTTCTTGGGCCAGGGATCCGGAAAGAAGATGTTGATGCGGTGGAGGGAACGTTCCGGCAGGACGGACTGCAGGATGTCCACCGCATCGGCGCAGAAGACCCGGACGTTGGTCAGCCCCGCACGTTCCAGCATCAGGAGCAGATGGCCGACACCGGGGCGGTGAACTTCGATGCCCAGGTAGTTGAATTGCGGGTGGTTTTCGGCCAGATGAATCAGACTTTCCCCGTTGCCGAAGCCGATTTCCAGGATCACCGGCTGACGGGCGGGGAAAGCCCGCTCCATTTCCAGCGCTCGATCGGTAGCCAGGCCGTAGCGGGGCCACAATTCGGTCAATGCCCGACGTTGTGCCGGGGTGAGTCGGCCCTCGCGGCGGACGTAACTGCGGATCCGCCGTCTCAGCGAGGTTGCCGGCGGGTGAGATAATTCAACCATTGCTGAGCGGATCGGCGTGTGGACGGATATCGGCTGGCTTGCTTGAAGGCTTCGCGGGCCTGTTCGGCGTTTCCCAGTTCGAAATAGGCGTTTCCCAGAAGCAGCCAGGCCTGGCCCGGATTCTTCAATCCGCCCTTGGCCAGGGCCTGGCGCAATGCCTCGACGGCCCGGTGCCAGTCCCCCCGTTCCAGGCGGAGTTGGGCCAGCTGCAGCCAGAGTCCGCCGCTGCGGCGGAGGCGGGCCGCCCGTTCCAGGGCGGCGATGGCGCGGTCGAACTCGCGGGCTTCGATCCAGGCGGCCGCGAGCAGTTCCAGGTTTTTGCCCGAACGCTTGACCTGTCCGGCCTTCATGGCCTGCTGCAGCCGCTCGGCGGCCAGGAACGGAGCGTGAACGGCGCGCAGTAGAGAGACCAGATTGAGGATTTCCGGTTCCCGGTCGAGGAATCCCAGGAAACGCTCCAGTTCGGAGACCGCCGCGGCGGTGATTTCCATTTTGGCCAGATGATACAGTCCCGCCAGTTGCTGCCAGTAGGCTTCCCGTTCGGGATGGCGGCGGATCAGTGATTTGAGATCGGCAATGGCGGACCGGTAACGTTTCAGCTTGTAGTTCAAGCCGATTCGCAGCTGCAACCATTCGTCCCTGGGCCGCTTGCTCCGGGCTATGGCCTGGTTCAGATATTCGAGCGCCTGGGAGTACCGTTCCAGACGGGTATAGACCTGGGCCAGAAGAAAATGATCTTCAGCCTTCACTTCAGGATGGGTCTGGAGCCAGCGTTCCAGCATCGCCGCAGCTTTGCGCGGTTCGTCCTGGGCCAGATACAACTGGCCCAGGGACAGCAAGGCCTCGCGCCGCTGGGCTTCGGGAAGCGCGCCGCTGGCCAGGGCCCGTTCCAAAAGCTGGGCCGCCTGGCGGTACTGCCCCTGGAGGATGTGGGCGGTGGCCAGGGCGCGCCACAGCACCGCCTTTTCCTCCGGCCGGCTGACCTGGCCGAGACGCTGACGCAGCAACTGTTGGGCCTGGCGATAACGTTTTTGATCCAACAACTTTTCGACCCGCTGCAGGGTTTTGAAGGTCGGCGGGCTGAGGGTGGCGGCCCGGGGCGCTGCGGTCAGGGACAGGCAGAGGCAAAGGATGGCCAGGGCTCTTTTCATCGGCGCAGCTTGAATTCCAACACCTGTACCGCCCGTTGTTCCACCGGACGGCCGTCGATCGTCAGGGGTTTGAATTTCCAGCGGGCGATGGCCTCCACCGCGGCGCGCTCGAACACCCCTTCGGGATGGGCCTCGACGACCCGGATGTCTTTCACGGTGCCTTGGGGGGTGATGGTAAATTCCAGTTTGACCCAGCCTTCGATGCGGCGCATCCGGGCCCGGATCGGATAACGGGGCGGGATGCGCACCAGGGGAATGACCCGGCTGGCCGGGGCGGCGGCGGGTGCCACCCCGATTCCGGTCAGTAGGGATCCCCGCAGGCGCTGGGAGAGGGGAACGTCCAGCGCCGGGATTTCGATATTCGGCGACACCGTGGCCACCGGCCGGGGAGTGGTCAGGACCGGTTTCGGCGGTGGCGGCTCCTTCTCGGGCGGTTTGGGCGGTTCCCGCCTTGTCGGTGGCGGGGGCTTGGGCCTCGGTTTGAGACGAACGAATTCCACCAGCCGGGTCGCCCGTGTTTCCGGCAGTTCCAGGTCACCGCCGGCGACCATCCGGGCCATCAACCAGAACAAGGCCAGCGTGGCGCCCAGACCGAGGAGAGCGGCCGGCAGCCACAGCGCCCGTTGGGTCAGCCTCATCGCGGTTCCGCAGTCGCCGCGATGGCCATGTCGGATACCCCGGCCAGGCGGATTTGATCCATCACCCGGGTCAGGATGTTGACCTTGGCGTCCCGGTCGGCGGCGATCACCACGGTGCCCAGCGGGTTTTCCGCCCGCAGCCGGGCGATCACCGCCCTGACGGCGCGGATGTCCACCGGGCGTTTGTCGATCCAGATCTCGCCGTTGGCACGGATGGCGACGATGATGTTGCCTCGTTCCTGGCGTTCGGCGGTCTGGGCGCTGGGGCGGTGTACCTCGATGCCGGATTCCTTGACGAAGGAAGTGGTGACGATGAAGAAGATCAGCATGATGAAGATGATGTCCAGCATCGGCGTCAGGTTGATGTCGCCGCTGTCCTGGTTTTGATTCTCGTGTCGGTGACGTCGCATCAGTCGAAGTGCAGGCTGTCGCTCAGTTGTCGGGTTTCCGCTTCCACCCGCTGCTCCAGGCGCTGGCTGAAATACAGGCCGGCGATGGCGATGGTCATCCCGGCCAGGGTGGGCAGGGTGGCGTGGGAGATGTGGGTAGCCATGGCCCGGGGATTGCCGGTTCCGAATACCGCCATGGCGTCGAACATATGGATCATTCCGGTGACCGTTCCCAGAAGCCCCAGCAACGGATTCAGGGATACCAAGGTCTTGATCAAAGGCAGGGTCTTTCCCATCCGCTGCCGGGCCTGGCTGATCAGGGCTTCACGAACCCGGTGGGCGTACCAGGAGCGCTTGTCGCCCCGTTGCCGCCAGTGCGCCAGCCATTGTCGGCGCAGATGGGGATAGATCCAGCGAAAGAACAGGTAACGCTCCGCCACCAGGGTCCAAAGCGCCAGGGCCAGCAGCAGAATGACGGGAATGACCGGGCCGCCTTGGGCGATGAAATCGGAAAGGGTCTCGAAAAATACCATCACCTTGCCGGGGAGTGGCGTTTTTCCAGAATCTGGCTGATCAGTCCGGCGCTCTGTTCCTCGAGGATCTGAATGATGGAGCGGCTGCGGCTGACCAGTAGGGAATGGAGAAACAACAGGGGGATGGCCACGGCCAGGCCCAGCATGGTGGTGACCAAGGCCTGGGAGATACCGCCGGCCATCAATTTCGGATCCCCGGTGCCGAACAGGCTGATAGCCTGAAAGGTCTGGATCATTCCGGTGACCGTCCCCAACAGTCCCAGGAGGGGAGCCACCGCCGTCAGCAGTTTGACCAGCGCCTGTCCCCGTTCCAGCGGTGGGATTTCCCGCAAGATGGCCTCGTCCAGCAGGGCTTGCAGGTTTTCCGGATCGGTTCCCCGGCTTTCCATGGTGGCGAGGAAGATGCGCCCGAGGGGATTGTCGTCCCTGGGCGATTCCAGGTCGGCCAGTTGGGATTCCACCCGGCTACCCACCCGCAGCAGATCCGTCAACCGGACGATGACGATCACCAGACCGATGGCACCGAGGGCGAGGATGAGGTAACCGATGATCCCCCCCTGCTGGATCCGTTCCCACGGATCGGGGGCATGGAGCAAAAGATCCAGCAGGACCCCGCGGGTGGGGTCCACCGCCAGGGTGGCCCAGTCCCCCGGGGCCGTCAAGAACGCCCGGGCCAGTTTCAGGGGGCGGCCTCCGGGTTGACGCGGCAGGACCATCAGTTGCTCGGTCTCCGGCAGGTAACGGAGATAACCTGCTTCGGCGATGGCGTTGAACACGCCGATGCGGACCACTTCCGTCCGATGGGGCTTGCCGGCGGGATCGAGCACTTCGGCCGTGAATCGGACCACCTTGCCGGACTCGGTCATCTCCTGGAGCAGGAGGAACCACAGGGTTTGCAGTTGTTCCAGGGTCGGCAGCCGCCGGCTGTCGGCGATGGCGGCGAGTTTTTCCGTGCGCCCGTGGAATTGGGCCGAGACCAGCGACTGCTGTAAGTCCGCCTTGAGGTCACCCGCCACTTGGCGCACCGTGCCGACGATTTCCCCCAGTACGCCGCTGCTGGCCTGAAGCCGTTCCTCGAGCTGGGCCAGCGTTTTGCGGTTGGCCTCGAATTCCGCTTTCAGGGCCGCCGCTTCCTGTTCCAGGGCCGCCAGTTGCGTCCGGGCTTGGGCGAGCAGGCGCTGGCGCTGCCGTTTTTCGGCCAGGAAGCGCTGTTCCCGCTGGCGGTTCTGCTGGCTAACCTGTTGCTGTTGCCGTTCGACCTGCCGCAGCAGTTGGTCGAGATCCACGGCCCAGGCCGTGGTGGCGAGTAATCCCATCCAGAGGGTGAGAAGGAAGCGCAGCGCCGTCATCGGGCGGCCTCGGGCGTGGGAATGGGCAGGGTCAACAGATCCGGTGCCGCTTCCTTGCGGGCGATACGCAGACCCTGACGGATGGGACGGCGAAACTCGTCCGGTAGGGCTTCCCAGGCTTTTTTGCGGGGATTCCAGAAGCCGGATTGCTTCCCGTCCAGGGTCTGATAGAACAGAGCCACCCGGCCGAGGCGGAGGAAATCCACCGGCCGTTCGTCTTTCCCTAGTTTCAGTTCGGCCCGGTAAGCCTCGATGGTACGGGCGTAGTCGTTCTCGATCTGATAGGCCTCCAGGATCCGGCGGAATTTCTCGGCGGTGGAGACTTCCGCCGAGGTCAGTAGCTGTTTGAGCTCGTCGATGCGTTGCCGGCGTTCTTCGGGCAGGAAGGGGGTGTCCAATTGGACGAATCGTTCCAGGGTGTCGACCATTTGAACCATCAACGGCACGATTTCACGTTCGGCCCGGGCGATTTCTTCGAGCTGGCGCTCCATTTCCCGTTTCTCCTCGCGCTGCGAGTCCACCAGGGCTTTAAGGTGGGCAACATAGACCTTCATGGTGTCGATTTCCCGCAGAGTGCGACGGTAGTCGTCGAACAGGCGCCGGCTGGCGTCGTCCAGCCGGTCGATGCGCCGCTGGCTGGCGGCGGCGTCCTTCAGGGTGCGGGTTTCGGTGTCGATGGCCTGGTTCAGGGGGTCGGCCTGCAGGGGGGCCGTGATCAGCCAGGCAGACAGCATCGTGGCGTTGCGGTAAATCGGCATCGAAGCTTCCGGCGATTCAAACGGTCGGGAACGATAGCACATCAGGGGTAAATTACAAGCGTTTGCTTATCCAGATCCGTCGTTTACAGCCCCTGTAAACCCACAAGGATGGCGGTTGCTTCTTAATCACCAAGCCCTTCTGCGAAGGGGGTTGGGAGGGGTCTGTCAGCGGCCAGGTAGGGTCGCGCCGGGCCTGAATTGACGGACGGATTTCGGTCCGGCAGACGCTTCCAGTCCCCCGGAAATCCAAACTGAATAGGTATCA
>JALSSF010000008.1 GCA_026984375.1 Methylothermaceae bacterium
ACTGAATAGGTATCAAGGTGCGATTGTGGTCTGGCTTGTAAAAGCGGTAAGGATTACCTATCATAAATCGTTTCATTCCGGCCTTTTGCCCGAAGCTGATGCACAATCCGTCTGTCACGAGGACTTGCGACCAATGAAACCTGGCATTCATCCCGAATACAAAGAAGTGACCATCACCTGCAGCTGCGGCAACGTGATCCAAACCCGTTCGACCCTGGGACGCGACATCCACGTCGAGGTCTGCTCCGCCTGTCATCCGTTCTATACCGGTAAGCAGAAGATCGTCGACACCGCCGGCCGGGTCGATAAGTTCCGCCGCAAATACGGGGCCAAATAAGGCCGATGGCCGATCCGAAATGCGTCATCGTCCGCGATCCCGCCAACGGTCGGGAGGCGGAGCTGCCGGTGCGGGAAGGAACCCTGGGGCCGGCGGTGATCGAGGTGCGCGATCTGCCGAGCAGGCTGGGGTATTTCACTTACGATCCCGGTTTCGTCTCCACCGCCAGTTGCCGCAGCGCCATTACCTATATCGATGGAGACGAAGGAGTCCTGCTGTATCGTGGTTATCCCATAGAGCAACTGGCCGAACACAGCTCCTTTCTGGAGACCGCTTATCTGTTGATCCACGGTGAGCTCCCTAGACCGGCGGAACTGACCCGGTTCACCGAGGATATCCGCCGGGAGTCGCTGATCCACGAAACCTTGCGCAAATTCTTCGAAGGCTTCCATCACGACGCCCATCCCATGGCGATGATGGTGGGAGTGGTGGGATCTTTGTCCGCCTTTTACCACGGCGAGCTGGACATCGACGATCCGGCACAGCGCTACATCTCGGCGGTTCGTCTGCTGGCCAAGATGCCCACCATCGCCGCCGCCTGTTACCGCCACTCGGTGGGATTGCCGTTCGTCTACCCCCGGGCCGATCTGGATTACAGCGAGAACTTTCTCAACATGATGTTTTCGGTGCCCTCGCTCCAGTACGGTGAGGATGCCCAGTGGTATCTGGATCCGGTGGCGACCAGGACTTTGGACTTGCTGTTCCTGCTTCACGCCGATCACGAACAGAACGCCAGTACCTCCACGGTCCGGCTGGCCAGCAGTACCGGCGCCAATCCCTATGCCTGCATCGCCGCCGGTATCGCCGCACTCTGGGGGCCCGCCCACGGAGGCGCCAACGAGGCGGTTCTGGAAATGCTGCAGGAGATCGGCCGTCCCGAACGCATCCCACGGTTCATCGCCCGGGCCAAGGACAGGAACGACCCCTTCCGTCTCATGGGATTCGGCCACCGGGTGTACAAGAACTACGACCCCCGGGCCCAGATCATCCGCAAGGCCTGTCACGCCGTTCTGGAGCGTTTCTCACCGGCCGATCCTCTCTTCGAGCTGGCCATGCGTCTGGAAGAAATCGCCCTGAACGATGCCTATTTCATCGAGCGGCGTCTTTATCCCAACGTGGATTTTTATTCCGGAATCATCTACCGTGCCCTCAACATTCCGGTCAACATGTTCACCGTCATGTTCGCCATCGCCCGGACGGCGGGCTGGGTGGCCCACTGGCTGGAATTGAAGGCCGATCCCGGCCAGCGGATCGGTCGACCGCGGCAGCTGTACGTCGGCGCTCCCAGACGTGATTACCTGCCGCCGGCGGCCCGTTAGCCCCCACCTTCTTCGTCCAGTAGGCGCCGCAACGCTCGGATGGAGGCGCGCCGAGGACCGTGTTTCGGTTGGTGGCGCAACGCCTTCGGCGGATACAACAGGGCCTCCACCTGGGTGCCGTTCCAGTCGATCACCAACGTGGGAACGGTGATGCGCTTGCCATCCAGTTCCACGGTCGAATCCGGTTCCTCCCGATAGCGGACGTTGCCTGTCACCAGATACCAGATGACTTCCTCGGGGCTATCGGGGAACAGGTGCAGGGTGATCGGCTGCAGTTCCCCCGCTGTCCCTTCCAATACCGCCCCTGCCAGGCGCGGGGAAAAATTCTGCAGAAACTCCATCGCTTCCAGGGCGGTCTGCCGCAGCCGACGGATGAAGCCGGATTGGTGTTGAAAACGGAAAATGCGGTGGTATTCCTGCAGCGCCGCCGTGACGCTGTCATCGTCGGGTAAATTTTGACCCCAATCCAGTCCCAGGCGCTGGGCGGCCTTGCGCTTGGCCACGGCGTATTCCCTGACGCCCTCCTCGACGATGATGCGGGCGCTCAACTGCGCGATGCGAATGCGGTTGCGGGTCGGTTCCATGGTTCAGAACAACGAATTCAGCAGGGAATCGGCGTTGTCGTTTCCGGTTTGCAGGGTTTCCGTCCGGTAGGGGGGGAGGAATTCCTCGCGGAAAATCTCCCCGATGGCATCGGGAGCGTCGCTTCGGTAGCCGGTGTGCGGGTCGATCCGGGCGGTCACCAGGCCCGCCGGTCGTGGAAAGGTCGATTCGGGCAGGTCCTTCAGGACGGCCCGCATGTATTCGATCCACATGGGCAAGGCGGCCCGGGAACCGGTCTCTCCCCGGCCCAAAGGCTTGGTGGAGTCGAAGCCGACCCAGGTGATGGCGACCAGCGGCGGTGCATAGCCGTTGAACCAGGCGTCACGCTGATCGTTGGTGGTGCCGGTCTTGCCTGCCAGATCACGGCGACCCAGCTGCCGCGCCCTGACCGCCGTGCCCCGGCGGACGACGTCTTGCAGCAGGGAGTGCATGAGATAATGAATCCGTGGCTCCAGGATGCGTGGGGCGGGATTGGGGCATAGATCGCAGGCTTTCAAAGGCTTGGCCCGTCGCAGCACGGTACCGTCGCGCCGTTCGATCCGCTCGATCAAATAAGGCTCGATGCGGTAGCCGCCGTTGGCGAAGACGGCATACATGCGTCCCATGTCCCACAGGGAGGCCGAGCCACTCCCGAGGGCCAGGGTGGGGGTGCGGGGTAGCTGTTCCGGGCGAAAGCCGAATTTCAGAGCCGTCTGGATCACCCGTTCCAGCCCGATGTTTTGAAGCAGGCGGACGGAGACCAGATTGCGGGAATGCCGCAGTCCTACCCGCAGACGGGTGGGACCGTAGAATTTGCCGCTGTAGTTTTCCGGCCGCCACACGATTTCCCCGTTGCGATAGACGATCGGGGCATCGTTGATGACCGAGGCCAGGGTATAGCCGGTTTCCAGCGCCGCGGTGTAGAGTACCGGTTTGAAGCCGGAGCCGGGTTGGCGTTGGGATTGCACCGCGCGATTGAATTTGCTCAGGGTGAAGTCGTAGCCGCCCACCATGGCCTGCACCGCGCCATCGCGGCTGTCCAGGGACAGCAAGGCGCCCTGGACCTGGGGGATCTGAGCCAGCCGCCAGTGACCCTGCCGGTCCCGGCGGATCCGGATCACGTCACCCGGCCGGAGTATTTCCCCGACCCGCTTCGGTACCGCTCCCAGGCGGTCATCGGGAAGGGCCTTGCGCGCCCAGCGGATGCCGTCCCAGGGAAGATCCACGCGATCACCGCCGGCGAGCAGCAACCGGGCGCTGCGCGCGGCCTCGTCGAGGTCGAGTACCAGGGCGGGAATCGTGGCGCCGATGGGTTTGGCCCGGCGCAATCGTTCCAGCCGCCGTGCCAGGGGAAGATGCGGGTCGATGTGATCTTCGGGACCCCGATAACCGTGACGTTCGTCGTAGGCATGAAGGGCATGATGCACCGCCGCCTCGGCCGCCTGCTGTTTTTGCAGGTCGATGGTACTGATGACCCGGTAGCCGCGGGTATAGATTTCCTCGCCGTAGCGGCGGTACAGCTGTTCCCGGATCCATTCGGCCGCGTAAGGCGCTTTGAAACGTTGGCCGGGATTGTGGAGGGCGGCCGTGATCGGCTGTGCCGTGGCTTGGTGGTACTGTTGCTCGTCGATGAATCCCAGTTCGTACATGCGTTTCAGTACGTAGTCGCGCCGCTGCCGTGCCCGCCGGGGATTGGAGATCGGATTGAAGCGGGAGGGGGCCTTGGGCAGGCCGGCGATCATGGCCGTTTGGGCCAAATCCAGTTGATCCAGCGGTTTGCCGTAGTAGATCTGGGCCGCCGCCGCCACGCCGTAGGCGTGATGGCCCAGGTAAATTTTGTTGAGATACAGTTCGAGGATCTCTGCTTTGCTCAGTCGTTTTTCGATCTTGAGGGCGAGCAGGATTTCCTTGAGTTTGCGTTCGTAGGTCTTCTCCGGACTGAGAAAGAAGTTGCGCGCCACCTGCATGGTGATGGTGCTGCCGCCCTGGCGCTTATGGCCGGTGCGGAGCAATTCCCAGGCAGCCCGGATGAGACCCTGGATGTCGACACCGGGGTGTTGGTAGAAACGGGCGTCCTCGGCGGCCAGGAAGGCCTGAATCATGGTTTCGGGCACCTGGTCGATGGTGACCGGGACCCGCTTCTTGTCCCCGAAACTGGCCAGCAGTTGACCGTCGTGACTGTAGATTTCCAGCGGCGTCTGGAATTCGACCTCGCGCAAGGTTTGCGGGTCGGGAAGCTGGGCTTCGAGCCGCCGATAGAGATCGTATCCCATCCAGATTGCCAGGCCCGCCGCCAGCACGGTGAGGCCCAGGATGGCCTTGAGGACTATGCGCATAGGTGGAGTTTTTTGAGGATCGCCGCAGGATTTGTGAGGAAGATTCCGGAAAAAAACGTGGAAACCAGTCGTCCCGGTCGATTTCTGGATTTTAACTATACTACAAACTGAGACCGACGCGCCCCGGCCTATTCCGGGAGGCGGGAGCATCAATCGAGGGAAACGGAATACAAATTGCCATGTTTTTCAGACGCAAACAACCCCCGGTACTGGGGATCGACATCAGTTCGGCGGTCGTCAAGCTGCTCGAACTGAGCAAGAACGGCGATCGCTTCCGGGTGGAGAGCTATGCCGCGGAACCGTTGCCGCCCAACGCCGTGGTCGACAAGAACATCGCCGATGTCGAGGTGATCGGCCGGGTGATCCGGGGGGTGGTCAAGAAGTCCGGGACCCGCCTGAAGCACGCGGCGGTGGCCGTCTCCGGATCGGCAGTGATCACCAAGGTCATCACCATGCCGGCTTCGCTGAGCGAGCAGGAATTGGAAGAGCAGATCGAGTTGGAGGCGGATCAATACATTCCCTATTCCATGGATGAAGTCAGTTTGGATTTCCAGATCCTGGGGCCAAACGAGAAGAATCCTGAGATGAACGACGTTCTGCTGGCCGCCTCCCGTCGGGAAAACGTCGACAACCGCGTGGCCGCCCTGGAACTGGCCGGGCTGAAAGCCGCCATCGTGGACGTGGAGGCCTACGCCCTGGAAAACGCCTTTTCCCTTATCGAAGGCCAGTTGGCGCAATTCAGGACGGCGGACGGGGCGGTCGCCGTCGCCGACGTCGGTGCCTCCATGACCACCTTCAACGTGTTGCACAAGGGACGGATCGTGTATACCCGGGAACAGGGCTTCGGTGGGCGCCAGCTGACCGAGGAGATTCAGCGGCGGTACGGCCTTTCCTATGAGGAGGCCGGGCTCGCCAAGAAGCACGGCGGTCTTCCGGACAGCTATGTCACGGAAGTACTGGAACCCTTCAAGACGGCCATGGTGCAACAGATCGGCCGCTCGCTCCAGTTTTTCATGTCGTCCAGCAGTCATCGGAACGTCGATGTATTGGTGTTGGCGGGCGGTTGTGCCTCCATCGCTGGAGTCGACGAACTGGTCAGCCAGAAGTTGGGGGTTCCAGCGATCGTGGCCAATCCCTTTCTGAACATGTCCCTGGGCAGTCGGGTCAACGCCCACGATTTGCGCCAGGATGCGCCGGCGATGATGATCGCCTGCGGTTTGGCACTGAGGAGTTTTGATTGACATGGCACGCATCAACTTGCTTCCCTGGCGGGAGGAACGGCGACGGCAACAGCGCCAGGAATTTTTCCTGGCGATCGCTCTGGGAACGGGGCTGGCCGCAGGGCTGATGCTGGGAGTGCATCTGTATCTGGCGGACCGCATCGAATACCAAGAGCAGCGGAATCGCTTCTTGAAAACCCAGATCGCCATACTCGACCGCAAGATCAAAGAGATCCGTGATTTGGAGAAGAAGCGCGACCGCCTGATCGCCAAGATGGAGATCATCCAACGGCTCCAGTTCAGTCGGCCGGAGATCGTCCATTTGTTCGACGCCATGGCCCGGACTCTGCCGGAGGGTGTCTATTTGACCAAGATGACCCAGAAAGGGGACAGGCTGGCCGTCGACGGCATCGCCCAGTCCAATGCCCGGGTTTCGGCCTACATGCGAAACATCGAGGCATCCCCCTGGCTGCAGAAGCCCAAGCTCAAGGTGATCGAGTCCAAAAACCCGTCCAAACACGAACGTCGCGGTTATTTCTCCCTGGAGATTCAGCAGCGACATCCCAAAACCAACGGCGCCGGAGGTGAGGCATCATGAACCTGGCTGAGGTCAATTGGGATCTGGAGGCGGCGGGAACCTGGCCGGTACCGGTAAAAATCACCGTCATCGTCCTGCTGTCTGCCGCCGTCGCTGGATTGTGGTTCTGGTTCGATACCAAGGACCAGCTAGTCCAACTGGAAGCGGTACGCAAGAAGGAAGGCGAACTGAAGCGGACCTTTGCCCGCAAGCAGAAGAAAGCCGCCAATCTGGAGGAATACAAACAACAGCTGGCGGAAATGGAAAAGACCTTCGGCGACATGCTGCGCCAGCTGCCCAACAAGGCTGAGGTTCCCGCCCTGCTGGTCGACGTTTCCCAGACCGGGTTGGCCAGCGGCCTGGAGTTCGAACTGTTCCAGCCCCAGGGAGAGGTGAAAAAGGATTTCTACGCCGAACTGCCCATCAAGGTGCGTGTGACCGGGAACTACGAGCAATTGGGCCTGTTCGTCAGTGGTCTGGCCTCGCTGCCCCGTATCGTCACGGTTCACGAGGTCGCCATCGAACCGCTCAAGAACGGCGACCAGCTGGTCATGAATGCCGTTCTCAAGACCTACCGCTATCTCGAGGAAGACGAGATGGCGCAACCCAAGCGCCGTAAGAAAGGTAAGAAGCGGGGGAAAAGAAGATGAGTCGCAGGTTGCAGGTGATCTGGCCGATCCTGGCCATACTGTTCCTGGGCGGTTGCAGCCGGGACATGTCCGATCTGGAGGCCTATGTGGCCGAGGTCAAGGCCCGGCCCAAGGGGGCCATCGAGCCCCTCCCGGAAATCCAGACGGTGGAAACCTTCGTCTTCGATCCGGAAGGCCTGCGGGATCCTTTCGCCCCGGCCAAGCAAGCCCCGCCCCCCCGGGTCGCCGTGGCCGGGAGCGGCGTCAAGCCCGATCCCAGCCGTCCTCGGGAGGCTCTCGAATCCTATGAACTGGACAGCCTGAGGATGGTGGGAACCCTGAGGAAGAACGAGGAGCTGTGGGCCCTGGTACAGACTCCGGAAGGAACCATTTACCGGGTGCGGCCGGGCAATCACATGGGGAAAAATTACGGCCGCATCATCCGGGTCACCGAGGAAGGCATCGATTTGGTGGAAATCATACCCGACGGTCCCGGTACCTGGCGGGAAAGACAGGCGACCGTTGCGTTGTCGGAATGAGGAAGATTTCGGAATCGTGAAACTGAAGGTAGGCAATCATGCTGGGTAACAACCGTGTAACGATGGAACGAGAAGTCGGGCGCGCCGTTTTCCGTTGGGGGTTCTGCATCGCATGGCTGGTGTGGAGTCTGGCGGCCGTCGCCACCGAGAGCGTGCTCCAGAACATCGAATTTTCCACCCTGCCGGGGGACAAGCTGCAACTGCGTTTCGTCTTCGAGGGAAACGCGGTTGCGCCCAAGGTGTTTCACACCGACAACCCGGCCAGGATCGTCCTGGATTTTCCCGGCACTCGAAGCGGCCTGGAGCGAAAAAGCGTCACCATCAATACCGGCGTGGTCACCCAGGTGAACGTGGTGGAGAGTGGCGGACGCACCCGGGTGGTGGTCAATCTGGTTGCATCGGCCCCCTACGACGTCAAGGTCGACCAACGGCAGGTGCTGGTCAAGGTGGGCGGCGCCGTCCCGGTGAGCCGGACCCGGACGGCGGTGGGCGTCCCGGTCCAACAGATCGAGAAGGTGGACTTCCGCCGCGGACCCCGCGGGGAGGGACGCATCCTGATCTTCCTGCGTCGCCCCAACACCATGGTGGATCTGCGCGAGGAGGGGGGCAAGGTAGTGGCGACCGTACTTCACGCCCGCTTGCCCGCCCGGCTGCAGAAGAAACTGGACGTGACCGATTTCGCCACGCCGGTGAAGGAGATCTCGCTGTATCAGGATGGTAACAACGTCCGCGTGACGGTCACGCCGGCGACGGCCGATTACGATTACCTTTCCTATCAGTCCGACCGTCTGCTGACGATCGAGTTTCGGCCCCTGACCCGGGCGCAAAAGGAAAAAAGGGCGAAGAAATTTCCCTATACCGGGGAGCGTCTGTCGCTCAATTTTCAGGATATTCCGGTCCGTTCCGTCCTGCAGATTCTGGCCGATTTCACCGGCATCAACATCATCGCCGCCGACACGGTGAAGGGAAACGTCACCCTGCGGCTGAACAACGTGCCCTGGGATCAGGCCCTGGATCTGATCCTCAAGGCCAAGGGGCTGGGCAAGCGCAAGGAGGGGAACGTCATCTGGGTGGCTCCTCTGGACGAGATCATCAAGTTGGAGAAGAAGGAGTTGGAGCACGTCCAGTTCCGGGAACAGAAGGAACCGCTTCGGACGGAGATCATCCAGCTCAATTACGCCAGCGCCGCGGAGGTGATGAAAGTGCTCAAGGGTATGCAGCAGCAGACCTCGCGGACCAGCCAGGGAAGCGGTGCGGTGCCCCAGTACGCCACCAACTTCGACCAGGTGGGTGACGCCGGGTCGCAGGGCGCCATCGCCGGCGGTTCGATCCTGTCGCCCCGGGGACAGGTGAATATCGACGAACGTACCAACATCCTCATCGTCAAGGACACGCCCAGCAATCTGGAAGCGATTCGCCGGTTGGTGGCCCGGCTCGACCGCCCGGTGCGTCAGGTGCTGATCGAATCCCGGGTGGTCATCGCCGACGACACCTTCTCCCGGGAGTTGGGGGTGAAATTGAACGCCGCCAAGCGCAGCGGGGCGCCGGGGCAGACCCAAAGCATCATCGGTGGGGTGATGGGGGATGATTTCGGCATCGTGGATCTGCCGGCGGCCATCGGTCCCGGGGCGGGCGGCGGTCTGGGGATCGCCCTGTTCAAGGTCAACGATTTTCTGATGCGGCTGGAACTGTCAGCCCTGCAGGCGGAAAACCGTGGCGAGGTGCTGTCCATGCCCCGGGTGGTCACCCAGGACCAGACCAAGGCCAGCATCGAACAGGGGATCGAGATTCCCTTCGCCACGGTCAGCCAGAACGGCACCCAGACCCAGTTCAAGAAGGCGGTGCTGCGCCTGGAGGTGACGCCCCACATCACCCCGGACGACAACGTGGTGATGAATCTGAGAATCACCAAGGACGCCCGCGGAGAAGAGACCATCGCCGGACCCGCGATCAACAAGCGGGAGATCAACACCACGGTCCAGGTGGAAAACGGCGAGACCGTGGTGCTGGGGGGAATCTACGAGCGGGAAAGGCGCAAAGTCGTCAACAAAATGCCGTTCTTCGGCGATTTGCCGGTGTTCGGTTTCCTGTTCCGCAAGGACAGCAAGGACGACAAGAAGAACGAGCTGCTGATCTTCATCACGCCCAAGGTGATTAAGAAGGCAGGACCGGTCTGAGTGACTCGAGGATTTGAGAGGTGGCACACATGAAAGGCAAGTTTGGATTGGTTTTTGGCATGCTATCCCTGGCGGTCACGGGAATGGCCCGCGGGGATCTGTTGAGCACCCTGACCGGGGGGAACCCGTTTCCCGGGGAGGCGGAAAAGCCCAAAACGCCGTCGTTGTTCGATCAGTGGTCGCAGAATTCCCAGATCGAGGCCGAGCCGAACGACGACCAGGACAGCGCCAACCCGGTGGCACCGGCGCTGCCGGTGATGGGAACGTTCTCCTCGCGGGAAGACCAGGACTGGTTCGTTTTCGAGACCACGGCGGACAACGCCATCGTCAAGATCGAAACCGCCGGTTCCGGCCTGCACTGGACCCTGTGGATCGTCGACAAGGACGGAAATTTCATCGTCGGCCGGGATATCGACGACAACCACGACCAGACCTTCTCCTTCCTGTTGCCCCAGAAGGGGAATTATTTTCTTCTCGTCCAGCCGCGGGGAAACCCCGAAAAGCCCTATGCCTTCCAGATTTCCGGCGATGAGGTGACCGCGCCTTCCGTGCCCGGTCAGTTCGAGAAATTGAAAGCCAAGGCCGCCGGGGAACGGGAGCCCAACGACAACATCCGTTCCGCCAGCCCGATCGAGCCCGGCCAGCCGGTGAAGGGAATGCTGTTCCAAGGAGACCAGGACTGGTTCGCCGTCGGCGTCACCCAGGCCGACACCGAGGTGACCGTCGATCTGCCGGCGTCCGAGGGGACGGAAAACGACGTCGTCCTGTCGGTGTTCGACAGCATGGGCAATCTCGTCACCTCGGCCCAGTCCCAGACAACCGACCTGAGCTTCTTTTTCGTGGCGGAAAACCCGGGAGTTTACAATTTTCGGGTGACGCCCGTGAACGACGAAATCGTTCCCTTCGAATACGTGTTTCAGGTCCAGGGGGATTC
>JALSSF010000009.1 GCA_026984375.1 Methylothermaceae bacterium
CGGTGGCTTGGCTGGGAAAGACGGCGCTGTGGGAACGGTTGGCCGAGGCGTTGAGCCGGCTGTACCGCGATTACGGATTGCCGGCGCCGGACGACGCCCTGCTTCAACGGGCCTGGCGCGCCTGGGTGACCGATGACCGGGTGGATTTCGGCCGCCTGGACGAACCGTTGCAGAGCCGGGTGATCCGCCATCTCCATGGCGAGCCCGGGGAACGGCGTCACTGGAAACCATCGCTGCCGGTGCCCGCCCCGGCCGTCGTGCAGCACAATCGTACCGCCGTGACCGACGGATTCGCGCCGGCGCGTTACGGCCGGCTTCTGGAGCGCTGTTACCAACGACTGACGGCGGCGGAAACCGCCGACCTCGATGCTTTCGATCCCACCCGGCTGCTGCACGGCTTCCTTCAGCCGGAACGACTTTCCTTGTTGCGCCTATGACCGATCAGGAATTGATCGAGCGGATTCGCGCTCTGTCCCACCCCCTAGAGCCCCGACCGACCGCCGTGGCGGCGCGCCTGGTTCCCTTGCCGGATGTGCGCGCGGTTCTGTTCGACATCTACGGCACCCTGTTCATCTCCGCCGCCGGGGACATCGGGACCGGCCTGGCCGTGGACGGGGACAGCGCCTTTAGGGCCGCCCTGGAAGCGGTCGGCCTCCCGCCCGGGGGCGGGGCGGAACTGCTGACCCGTGCCATCGAGGCCGAACACGCCCGCAAGCGGGCGGCGGGAATCGATCATCCCGAAGTGGATATCGTGGCGATCTGGCGCGCGGTGCTGGAACGGCTGGGACTGTCGGCCCCGGAGACCACCCTGCGCCGCCTGGCCTTGGAATACGAACTGCGGGTCAATCCGGTCTGGCCCATGCCGGGGCTGGCGGAGACCATCGACGCCCTCCGGCGTCGGGGATTGCGTCTGGGAGTCGTTTCCAACGCCCAGTTCTTCACCCCGCTCCTGTTTCCCGCCTTTCTCGGCCGTTCCCTGGAGGAACTCGGGTTCGCCCCCGGGCTGTGCTTCTACTCCTGGCGGGTGGGGATCGCCAAGCCTTCGCGTCGCCTCTATGACCTGGCCGCGGCCGAGCTGGCACGGCAGGGCATCGAGCCTCGCCAGGTCCTCTACGTCGGCAACGACCGGCGCAACGACATCTGGCCGGCGGATCGGGTGGGATTCCGCACCGGCCTGTTCGCCGGCGACGCCCGCTCGCTGCGCCTGCGGGAGGACGATCCCCGCTGCCGGGCTGTCCAGCCGACCTGCGTGTTCAAAACCCTGCCGCAAATCCCGGAATGCTGTGCGCGATGACCGGCGGCGGCCCGGATGATGTCCATCGAAAACGGGAGGAAACGATGACTGAAATTCCCGAGGAACTTCGTTACACCGAGAACCACGAATGGGTGCGTCGCCGTGACGACGGCACGCTGGAAGTGGGGATCACCGACCATGCCCAGGAATCCCTCGGCGACATCGTCTACGTGGCGTTGCCGGAGGTCGGCCGGACGGTGACGGCGGGAGAGGCCTGCGCGGTGGTGGAATCGGTGAAGGCCGCCGCCGACATTCACAGTCCGGTGGCCGGTACCGTCGCCGAGATCAATGAAACCCTGACCGATCAGCCGGAAAGGATCAACGAGGATCCCTACGGAACCTTCCTGTTCGTTCTCGAGCCGGCGGATCCCGCCGCTGTGGAAACCCTGCTCGATGCGGAAGGCTATCGCAAGCTTCTGACCGAGGACGGCTGAAGCGGGCCGTCACGGCTTCGTCGGTTCTTCATCAGCCCCCGCCCAGGTCGTCGAGGAAGCGGCCCAGCAGCTCGCGGCCGGCGTGGGGCATCACCACCACGTGGGCATGGCCGTCCTGACAGGCGAGATGATAGCGCCGGACGACGGCATCGGCGGGGCGGCGGAACCAGACGACGTTGGAGGCCGGGTGGGCCCGGCGCGGCGCCAGGGCCGGGAAGCGGGCTTCGAGGTGGGCCTGGAGCCAGGCGGTGTCGGCGAGGATGCGGCGGGCGTCGGCGGCCAGCCGGGCCTGCATCGCAGGGCTGGTGTAATAGAGGAATTCGGCCGGTTTGACCGCATCGCGGGAACAGCTCAAGGTTCCCGGGAAATGTCCCAGGTAATCGGCCCGGTGGCGGCGGCCGACGGCGGCCAGATAGGCCTCGAAGCGGGAGCGGCGGATCAGGAACAGCCCGGCGGGAGCGGGGAAGCCGAAGAACTTGTGGCACGACACCGCCAGGGCGTCGAATCCCACGGCTTCCTGGTGCAGCAGGGGGGCGTGGGCGGTGTGGGGCAGATAGCCGCCGAAGGCGGCGGCGTCCACGTGGAGGAAGTGGGGAACGTCCGCCAACGCCGCGGCGATGGCCGGCAGAGGATCGACGGCGCCCTTGAAGGTGGTGCCCACGGTGGCCACCACCAGGGCCGGCCTTCCCCGGTGACGGGCCAACTGGCGGGACAGGTCTTCCGGGTCCATGGCCCCCTCGGCGTCGGTGGCGACGGCCGCCGTCGCCAAGCCGAGCAGATCGGCCAGGTGGGGAATCGAATAATGGGCCTCGGCGGTGAAGTAACAGACCGGCTCCCCGCCGTGGACGTGGCGCAGCCAGACCTGTCCCAGGCGCAGGCCGTGCAGGTTACTGTCGGTGCCGCCGTGGCTGACGATGCCCCACAGATCGTCGGCGGGAAAGCCGTACCAGCGGCCGCAGCGCTCGATCACCCGGCGCTCGAAGGGATGGGTGTGATGGGGCACCGGCGCCGGGGCGTAGGGATCGCCGCCGTTGTTGTAGGCGATGACCCCGATACCATAACGCCGCAGCCGCCGCCGCCAGCGTTCGAAGCCCGCCGGCGGTGGCTTCAGATTGATGGGATAGCCCAGCATCGGCGCCGACGGCACCCGCGCCGGGAATGGACGGTCCTGCGTCATGCGATCCACGGTGACGATGGGGGCATATTACACCACGGAACGGATGACTTTGACATTTATGATCGAAGACAATTTTTTACCGCATACATCGATGCTGTACTTGGTCGATTCGGACGATGCTTCTGTGCCTAGCCGAAGGTGGCGGGTATGTGACAAACCGGCCGTGCTGGGGCAATATGAGTATCTTCGGAACCACGGAGTGCGGAGGTCATGGAAAAAGATCGCATCATCGTCGTCACCGGTGTCACTCGGGGGTTGGGCCGGGCGCTGGCGGAGGTGTGGCTGCGCCAGGGGCACCGGATCTGGGGTTGCGGCCGGGATCGATCGGCCATCGAGGCGCTGCGGGAGCGCTGGCCCCAAGGGCGTTTCGCCGTGGTGGACGTGGCCGACTGGGAGGCGGTGGAAACTTGGGCGCGGGATTGCCTCGAGGGCGGCGAAGCGCCGGATCTGCTGGTCAACAACGCCGCCCTCATCAACGCCACCGCCCCGTTGTGGCAGGTGCCGGTGGCCGAGTTCCACGCCGTCATCGACGTCAACGTCAACGGCGTTTATCACGTCGTCAAAGCCTTTTTGCCGGCGATGTTGCCCCGGCGCCGGGGCGTGATCGTCAATCTCAGCTCCGGCTGGGGGCGTTCCACCGCCCCGGGGGAGGCGCCCTACTGCGCCAGCAAGTGGGCCGTCGAGGGCCTGACCCGGGCCCTGGCCCAGGAACTGCCGCCGGGGATGGCAGCGGTGCCCCTCAATCCCGGCATCATCCATACCGACATGCTGGATCGCTGCTTCGGCCCAGCGGCGGCCCATTATCCCGAGCCGGCGTCCTGGGCCGAGGTGGCCGCTCCTTTCATCCTCGGGCTGGGGCCGGAGCACAACGGCCAGCCGTTGACGGTGCCGGGGTTTTGAGACGATGGCCCGCTGGGTGTTGTACGGCACCGCCGCCTGTCACCTGTGCGAGCGGGCCGAAGCGCTGTTGGCCGCCTGTGGGGTGACCTTCGACTTCATGGACATCGCCGCCGACGCTGGGCTGACGGAACGCTACGGGGTGCGGATTCCGGTGCTGGCCGACCGGGTCGGTGGCCGGGAGCTGGGATGGCCGTTCGACGAACGGTCGTTACGCGATTTCCTGGAGACGGAGGAGGCGCCATGAACGATCTGGAACGGAAGATGGAAACGGTCTGCCGCGACTGGAACGCCCGTGGTTTCAGTTGCGATCTGTGGGTCGATCCGCCGGGACAACGCTGGGAGGATTTCGTCCATGCGGTGGACGAACTGGTGATGGTGCTCGAAGGGGAGATGGAATTCGAGGTCGCCGGCAAGGTGCATCGTCCCGAGCCGGGCGAGGAACTGTTCATCCCCGCCGGAGCGGTGCATTCGGCCCGCAACGTCGGTGCCACCACCGCGCGCTGGCTCTACGGCTACCGGCGCCGATGAGGGGCCCGCCGCCGCTCGTCGGCGTCAGCGTCTTGGTGTTCGACCGCGACGGCCGGGTCCTGCTGGTGCGGCGCGGCCGGCCGCCGGCCCGGGGCACCTGGCACGGGCCCGGCGGCCGGCTGGAGGCCGGCGAGACGCTGGTGGCCGCCGCCCACCGGGAAGTCCGGGAGGAAACCGGGCTGAGCGGGATCCGGCTGCAGGGGGTGGCCGCGCTGGTGGAGCGCCGCTGCGAGGGGTTCCATTATCTGATCGTGGATTTCGTCGCCGGGATCGACCGTTCCGCGCCCCCCGTGCGGGCCGGGGACGACGCCCTCGACGCCGCTTGGGTGGCGTCTGGCGACTGGGAAGCCTATGATCTTCCCGAAGGGCTGCTGCCGATCCTGAAGCGGGCCGAACGCCTGTGGCAGGGCGGCCGCGGCGGCTTGCGGGACGTTTCCGGCGGCGGCACCGATTTCCTGGCTGAACTCGTGGAGGAGGTGAATCCATGAAAGCGATCGTGACCGAGCGGGCCGGCGGCCCCGAGGTGCTGCGTCTGGCGGAGGTGGAAAGACCGGCCATCGAACGCGGCGATCAGGTCCTGGTACATCTGAAGGCGGTGGGGGTCAATCCCATCGACTACAAGATGCGCAACGACCTGGACCGGTTTCCGGTGACCAAGCCGGCGATCCTGGGTTGCGACGGCGCCGGCGTGGTGATGGCGGTGGGAAGCGAAGTGGAGCGCTTCAAGCCGGGGGACGAGGTCTATTTCTGCCAGCCCGGTTTCAACGGCCGTCAGGGGACCTATGCCGAATACGCCGTGGTGGACGAGGCCCTGGTGGCCTTCAAACCCAAGACGCTGGACTTCGTCCACGCCGCAGCGGTGCCGCTGGTGCTGCTGACCGCCTGGGAGGCGTTGTACGACCGGGCCCGGCTGCAGAGCGGCCAGCGGGTGTTCGTTCCCGGCGGTGCCGGCGGTGTCGGCCACCTGGCCGTGCAATTGGCCAAACTGGCCGGGGCCGAAGTGGTATCTTCGGTGAGCACCGAGGAGAAGGCCCGTTTCGTCCAGGCGTTGGGGGCCGATCGGGTGATCCGCTACCGGGACGAGGACGTGGTGGAAAGCGTGCGCGCCTGGGCCGCCGGCGAGGGGGTGGACGTGGCCTTCGACACCGTCGGTGACGAGGTCTTCGCCCAATGTTGCGCCGCCGCCAAGGTCTACGGGGATCTGGTCACCATTCTCCTGCCGCCGCCGAACGTCGACTGGACCGACGCCCGGATCCGCAACCTGCGCGTTTCCCTGGAAATGAT
>JALSSF010000010.1 GCA_026984375.1 Methylothermaceae bacterium
CGACGGCAGCGCCCGGGACCGGTAAGCCGCTGAGAAGGAAACGATCCCCACACCTGGACAGATCGTTATTCACGGCGGGCCGCCGAACGAAAGAATCCGTATTTTTAAGGTATAATATTTCGATTTACTTACTTCCAGTCACATCAAGATCATGCGTATCGTGGAAGAAGCCATCACGTTCGATGACGTACTGCTGGTGCCGGCGCATTCCACCGTGTTGCCCAGGGATGCGGAGCTGACCACCCGGCTGACCCGGGAGATCAAGCTCAACATTCCCTTGGTGTCGGCGGCCATGGACACGGTGACCGAAGCCCGCCTGGCGATCACCATCGCCCAGGAAGGCGGCATCGGCGTCATCCACAAGAACATGAGCGTGGAGCGTCAGGCCCAGGAAGTCGCCAAGGTGAAGAAATACGAAAGCGGGGTGATCAAGGATCCGATCACCGTCACCCCCGACACCACCATCGGCGAGGTCATCCGCCTGACGCGGGAAAAGAATATTTCCGGGGTGCCGGTGGTGGAAAACGGCAACCGTCTGGTGGGTATCGTCACCAACCGGGATCTGCGCTTCGAGACCCGCTATGACGCCCCGGTTTCCGAAGTCATGACCCCCCGGGAACGCCTGGTCACGGTACGCGAAGGCGCTCCCAAGGAGGAAGTGGTCCGTCTGCTCCATCAACACCGCATCGAAAAGATTCTGGTGGTGGACGACGACTTCCATCTTCGGGGCCTGATCACCGTCAAGGATATCCAGAAAGCCAAGGACTATCCCAACGCCTGCAAGGACGAGCAGGAACGCCTGCGTGTTGGGGCCGCCGTCGGGGTCGGCGCCGGCACCGACGAACGGGTCGAGGCGCTGGTGGCCGCCGGGGCGGACGTCATCGTGGTCGATACCGCCCACGGCCATTCCCAGGGCGTCATCGACCGGGTGCGTTGGATCAAACGCCACTATCCCGAGGTCCAGGTCATCGGCGGCAACATCGCCACCGGCGAAGCGGCGGTGGCCCTGCTGGAGGCAGGCGCCGACGCGGTCAAAGTCGGCATCGGCCCCGGCTCCATCTGCACCACCCGGGTGGTGGCCGGCGTGGGGGTTCCCCAAATCACCGCGGTGGCCAACGTGGCTCAGGCCCTCCGAGACACCGGCCTGCCCCTGATCGCCGACGGCGGTATCCGCTATTCCGGCGACGTCGCCAAGGCCCTGGCCGCCGGGGCCCACAGCGTCATGCTGGGCAGTCTGTTCGCCGGAACCGAGGAAGCCCCGGGCGAGGTGGAGCTCTATCAGGGACGCTCCTACAAGACTTACCGCGGCATGGGGTCCCTGGGTGCCATGGCCCAACAGCAGGGCTCCAGCGACCGCTACTTCCAGGAAGACACCGACGCCATCGAAAAGCTGGTACCGGAAGGCATCGAGGGCCGGGTACCCTACAAGGGCAGCGTGGTGGCCATCATCCATCAACTGCTCGGCGGTATCCGGGCCAGCATGGGCTACACCGGCTGCCGCACCATCGCCGAACTGCACGAAAAGGCCCGCTTCGTCAAGATCACCGGTGCCGGCATTCGGGAAAGCCACGTCCACGACGTGACCATCGTCAAGGAAGCGCCCAACTACCGCTTGGACTGAAATGGACATCCACCGTCACAAGATTCTGATCCTCGATTTCGGTTCCCAGTACACCCAACTGATCGGCCGCCGCATCCGGGAACTGGGCGTCTACTGCGAAATCCACCCCTACGACTGGTCCGAAGAACGGATCCGCGATTTCGACCCCCGGGGGATCGTTCTCTCCGGGGGACCGAAGACGGTGACGGCCGATCTCGCCCCCACCCCGCCGCCGGTGGTTTTCGAGCTGGGCGTCCCAGTACTGGGAATCTGCTATGGCATGCAGATCATGGCCGCCCGGCTGGGCGGCGAGGTCGAGACGGCGCGGAAGCGGGAGTTCGGCTACGCTCAGGTCCGGGTCAAAGGCCATTCCCGGCTGCTGGAGGACATCGAGGACCATACCACGCCGGACGGCGAGGCGCTGCTAGACGTCTGGATGAGTCACGGCGACCGGGTCACCGCCCTGCCGCCCGGCTTCAAGGTGATCGCCTTCACCGACGACGCCCCTATTGCCGGCATGGCCGACGAGGCCCGGCGTTTCTATGGACTGCAGTTCCATCCCGAGGTCACCCACACCCGCCAGGGACAGCGGATTCTCGGCCGCTTCGTCCACGACATCTGCGGCTGCGAACCGGTGTGGACCCCGGAAAACATCATCGAGGAAAGCATCCGCACCATCCGCCGCCAGGTGGGGGAAGACCGGGTGCTGCTGGCGCTTTCCGGCGGCGTGGACTCCTCCGTGGTGGCCGCCCTGCTGCACAAGGCCATCGGCGACCGGCTGACGTGCGTCTTCGTCGACACCGGACTGCTGCGCCTGCACGAGGGCGACCAGGTGATGGCGACCCTGGCCAGGCACATGGGGGTCCGGGTGATCCGGATCGACGCCGCCGACCGTTATTTCCAGGCGTTGAAGGGGGTGACCGATCCGGAAGAAAAGCGCCGCATCATCGGTCATCTGTTCATCGAAATCTTCGAAGAAGAGGCTCGAAAGCTGGAGGACGTCCGCTGGCTGGCCCAGGGGACCATCTATCCGGACGTGATCGAGTCGGCAGCCGCCAAGACCGCCAAAGCCGCCTTGATCAAATCCCACCACAACGTCGCCGGCCTGCCCCAGGTCATGAACCTGAAGCTCATCGAGCCGCTGCGGGAACTGTTCAAGGACGAGGTGCGCAAGATCGGACTGGAACTGGGGCTGCCCTACGAGATGGTGTACCGCCATCCCTTCCCGGGACCCGGGCTGGGGGTGCGGATTCTGGGGGAGGTGAAGCCGGCGTACGCCGACATCCTGCGGCTGGCCGACGACATCTTCATTTCCGAGCTGCGCCAGCACGACCTCTACGACCGGGTCAGCCAGGCTTTCGCCGTCTTCCTCCCGATCCGCTCGGTGGGGGTCATGGGGGACGAGCGCAGCTACGACTACGTGATCGCCCTGCGGGCGGTGGAAACCACCGACTTCATGACCGCCCGCTGGGCCCATTTGCCCTACGAATTCCTCGATCGGGTCTCCCGACGCATCATCAACGAGGTCAAGGGCATTTCCCGGGTGGTCTACGACGTTTCTGGCAAACCCCCCGCCACCATCGAATGGGAATAACCCCGCGCGATGAAATGTGGATGGCCCGGGCCCTGGAACTGGCCCGGGAGGCGGAGTCCCACGGGGAGGTGCCGGTCGGCGCGGTGCTGGTGCGGCAGGACCGGATCCTCGCCGAAGGTTGGAACCGGCCGATCTCCCGGTGCGACCCGACGGCCCACGCGGAAATCGAAGCGCTTCGGGCCGGCGGACTGGCACTCGGGAACTACCGCCTGCCGGATGTCATCCTGTACGTCACCCTGGAACCCTGCGTCATGTGCATGGGAGCCCTCATCCATGCCCGGATCCGGCGTCTGGTCTACGGGGCCGCCGATCCCAGACAGGGGGCCGCCGGCAGCGTGCTTTCCCTGCACCAGGCCGATTTCCTCAATCACCGGCTCGAGGTGACGGGAGGGGTGCTGGCGCAGCCGTGCGCCGCGCTGCTAAAGGATTTCTTCCTGCGACGCCGCTGAAGGCCAGACCAGTCTCCATCTGGCGCAGCAAATCGTAATAGTTGCGGATGTTTTCCACGTAGCGCACCGGCTCCCAGCCCCGAGCGTAGCCGTGCTTCGTCCGGACGTACCATTTCTTCCGCGCCAGCAGAGGGAGAAAGCGCTTCACGTCGATCCAGCGATCCGGGTCCTTGCCGGCCCGCTGGGTCAGGATCCGGGCGTCCTCCAGGTGGCCGAAGCCGACGTTGTAGGCCGCCAGAGCGAACCAGGTGCGATCGGGCTCCGGGATACGCGCGGGAATCTTGTCCCGCAACTGCCGCAGATAGCGGGCGGCCCCCAGAATCCCGGTTCTGGGATCGAGACGGTCGCGGACACCGACTTGTCTGGCGGTCTGCCGGGTCAGCATCATCAGCCCCTGAACCCCGGTCGGCGATTTGGCAGCGACGCTCCAGTGCGATTCCTGGTAGGCGATGGCGGCCAGCAGGCGCCAGTCCCAGCCGTAGCGCCGGCCGGCCGCTTCGAAATAGGGACGGAAACGGGGAAGACGTTGGCGCACGTGGCGCTGGAACACGCACACATCGACGAACCCGAGGGCATCCACGTGGCCATAATAACGGTCGATCAATTGCTCCAGCAGCCGGCTTTCCCGCAGTTGCGCCAGAAACCGGTCGGCGGCCCGCACCAGACTGCGGTCCCGATCCCTGACGAAGGCCCAGGCCAGATTCACTGGCTTCCCCAGATCGAAAGCCACCCGCAGGCGGGGAAAGAAACGCCGCAACACGGCGAATTGATTGGAATCGACGACGGTATAGTCGATCAATCCCACCTGGACTCGGCGCAGCAGTTCCTCGACCCGGGCCGCGGAAGTCCGCCAGGTCAGATCTGGATGGTGGCGCCGGAGCCGCTCCAGGGTACGGGCGTGACTGGAGCTCGCCATGACTTCGAGAAAACCGTCCCCGAGTTCGTCGATGCTGCGAGGACGGCGATCGCCGCCGCGATAAACCAACTGTTCCCGGATTTCCTGGTAAGACCGGGAAAACACCAGGTATTGCTGACGAACGTCCGTGACGGTCAAGCCCGCCGCTGCCAGATCCGCTTCCCCGGCGATCATACGGGCGAGCAGATCGCCGATCGAATCGGCGACGACGAACTCGGCGTCCACCCCGAGCCAGGCAGCGAAACGACCGGCCAACTCGTATTCGAATCCGGCGAAACCATCGCCGGTGGGATAGTAGGTGGTGGCCCCGTAGACCGTCAGGATCCGCAACCTCCCAGACATCTGGATCCGCTGCAACCGGGAAGACGGCGCGGGGGCGAGGAATGGCACCTTCCCCTTTTCGTGCTCCCGGATGGCGACGGCCAGGACGAGGGCTCCCAGAAGCGCCACCGCCAAAATCAGGACGATCCGCCGATGGCTCACGCACGCAACAGGGCGATGACTGGTTCGGTGTCGGGACGAACGCCGCGCCAGCGGAGAAAGGCCTCGGCCGCCTGTTCCACCAGCATCCCCAGACCGTCGACGCTCAAGCCCGCCCCGTGGGCGATGCCCCAACGGACGAACGCGGTGGGCCGGTCACCGTACATCAAGTCGTAACAGACACCGTCGGGGAGCAACAAATCCGCCGGCAGGGGAGGCAACTGATCCTCCAGACTGGCGGCGGTGGCGTTCAGGATCAGGTCGAACCGCCGCCCCGCCAGCTCGGCGAAACCGCAGGCTTGCACCGGCCCCAGGGCGGCGAAACGCCGTGCCAGTTCCCGGGCGCGGGACACGGTGCGGTTGGCGACGACCAGTACCGCCGGACGCTGCGCCAGCAACGGCCCCAGGATTCCCCGCGCGGCCCCACCCGCCCCCAGAATCAATATTCGCCTGTCGGACAGGGTCAATCCCAGGTTCACGGTCAAGTCGCGCAGCAGACCGACGCCGTCGGTGTTGTCACCATGAAGCCGATCCTCTTCGTCCCACCACAGAGTGTTGACCGCACCG
>JALSSF010000011.1 GCA_026984375.1 Methylothermaceae bacterium
GACCGCGATCTGTTTGGCGCATTCCGCCACTTCTTCCGGGACGACGTCGGCTCTTCCCCGATAGGCCGATTGCCGGATACGGCGGCGGATTTCGCGGTGGGGAATATCGACATGCCCGGGCCGTTTCCTTTGCAGTCGCCGGAACTGCTCACGCCAGTATAGGGGGACGCTTTCCGGATCCTGCAGGAAGCGCTCGTAGAGATCCTCCAGGAAGGCGGCGTTGCCGCCGTAAAACGGGGTGGACTGCAGCCATTGGGCGAATGATACGCTCATGTTCCCTCATCAGATGGGATGATGATCGTGATGTCTCCGGGGGACGACGTTGTTACAATGATAAAGCGCCGCGGCGATTCCTTCATGGGCTTGAAGAACATCCATCTCACCACCATCGGTGGCAAGGAATCTTCACGGCGCTTGCACCTCCCTTTCCCCTCGAAGGAATTATAGGGGATCGGCCCGGAAATCAGGTTTTTTCTCTGTCCGATGACCAATCCGTTCCGCTTTCGCATTCTGGACCGCTATCTGGCTTCCGAAGTTCTGCGTCCGTTTCTGGCCACTTGCGCCCTGTTCGTTCTCCTGTTCGGAGGTTACAGCAGCGCCGACCTGCTGGCCGACGCGGTGGCCGGTGAGCTGCCCATGGACATCGTCGGGCAGTTGATCGGTTTGAAGATCCTCATCGCCCTGGAGGTGTTGCTGCCCATCGCGCTGTATTTGTCTGTGGTGCTCGGACTCGGCCGCCTGTACAACGATGCGGAGATGACGGCCATGGCCGCCTGCGGCTACAGCGAGGGCCGGGTCGCCGGGGCGGTCCTGCGGGTGGCTTCGGTGATCGCGGTGATCGTGGCCTGCCTGTCGCTGCTGATCCGTCCCTGGGCCTATCGGCAGAGCTACGTCCTGCGCAATCAGGCCGAAGCCCGGTTCGACATCGACAGGCTGGAACCCGGGCAATTCCACGGCAGCGAAAGCGGTGGCTACGTCATTTTCGCCGAGGCGATCGACCGCCGGCAGGAGCGGCTGGAAAGCGTGTTTTTCAACCACCCCAAGGGTGACGACAAGCTGCAGACCATCTACGCCCGTTCCCTCACCCACCGTCTCGCCCACGATGGCCGTTCGGTGCTGGAATTCCGCGACGGCTACGCTTATGATCTCGACCTCGTGGGGCAGGGGGATGCGGTATTGCGGTTTCAGACCTTCACCCTGGTGCTGGCCGGGGTCCCCGAACCGGTGGGTTACAAGAGCAAGGCCGCCTCTCTGGGGCAGTTGTGGCGCTCGCCGAACCCCAAGGACGTCGCCGAGTTGCAGTGGCGGCTGCTGCGGCCGGTCTCCGCCCTGCTGCTGGCCCTGGCGGCGGTGCCCCTGAGCCGTACCGCCCCCCGGCAGGGACGGTACGCCAAGACCATCGGCGCCATCCTGCTGTTCGCCCTTTATTACAATCTCGCCGGGGTGGCCAAGACCTGGGTCAAGGAGGGTGTCGTCGGCCCGGTTCCCGGAGCGTGGTGGCCGGATCTGCTGCTTTTCGTACTCGTGTGTGCCTGGTACGCACCTGCCGCGCTGGCCTGGTGGCGTTCCCAACGGTTCTCGATTCAAGAACGGGCGGACGGATGAACATCCTGGAACGTTATCTGGGACGGCAGTTTTTGCGTTTCTACCTGCTGGTGCTTTTGGTGTTGCTGGCCCTGTTCGGTTTTCTCGATCTGGTGAGGGAACTGAGCGAGGTGGGGGAGGGGAATTATCGCATCGGTGACGCCCTGTTGTACGTGTTGTCCACCTTTCCCACCAAGGTGCTGGATTTTTCGGCCGTCTGCACCCTGATGGGCGGCAGTCTGGCGCTGGCTGCGCTGGTGCGCAACAGCGAACTGTTGGCGATGCGTGCCGCTGGCATGTCTCTGGGCCGGTTGACGATGGCCTTGCTCAAGGTGATTTTACTCCTGGTGGCGTTGCTGGTCCTGAACGCGGAGTTTCTGGCACCGCGGATTCATCAATGGGGCTTCGTCCACCGGCAACAGGCCTTGGCGGGCACCGACACCTTGAGAACCTTCCAGGGATTCTGGTCCCGGGACCGGCGCCGATTTCTGAACATTCGGGCCATCGCCCACGGCCGGTTGCTGGAGGGAATCGCCATCTACCGCTTCGACGCCGAGGGCCGTCTGCAGTCCTTCATCCATGCCCGCCAGGCCGAAGTCGGCCGCAACGGCGATTGGCGGTTGAAGGACGTCAATCACAAGCGCTGGCAGGGAGGTATCCTGACCAGCGAACGGATCCCAACCCTGTCCTGGCATCCCTTTCTCACCCCGCGCCAGCTCGCCACCCTGGAAATGCCGCCGGACACCCTGTCGCTCACCGGCCTCTGGTCCTACGTCGACTATCTGAAAACCACCGACCAGAAGGCGGAGCGCTACGAACTGATGTTCTGGCAGCGCCTCCTGCTGCCCTTGAGTATGGGGGTGATGCTGGTGTTTCTGCTTCCCGTCGCGGTGTCCAACCCCAGGGCCGGGGGATTCGGGTGGCAGGTGGTTTTGGCCCTGGTCGTCGGCGTGTTATATTTCCTCGCCACCCAGGTGATCGGCAATCTGGGGCTGTTGCTGGATCTGTCGCCACTGCTGACCGCCCTGCTTCCCACCGTCGCCGTTCTGTTGCTGTCTCTCTTGCTGGTCCGGCGTGTGTTCGCCTAGCCGGCCACGGTGACGCGCCATTCCCCTTCGAGGCGGAAACGGCCGGTGTCCGGTTCGAGACCACGGATTTCCACCGTGACCTCCCAGTCCGGGGATCGGCGCCGGAAGTGGTAGAGGTGATAACGGGCGCGGTAGCCGCGTCGCTTTCCCCGGGCCGATGCGGAAGGGACGCCGATGACGGGAATGGGAGTCCGGGGCCCGTCGAGCCAGTGCAGTTGCCAACGGTGACTGTGGCCGTGCAGTACCAGGCCGCAGCCGTGGCGCGCCAGCAGACGGACCAGGCGATCCGAATCGGTCAGGCGTTTGCGGGTGGCGACGGCTTCCCGGTGGGGGGGATGGTGCAGGAGAACGACGCGGCACCGGTCCGAATTTCGTTCCAGCAGTTCGCCGAGGCGGCGGCACTGGTGTTTCCCCAGGGTGCCGGTCGCCCGCAGCGGCGGACTGGGTGGGGCGGAATCCAGCCCGATCAGCGCCAATGGTCCGCAAGGATGCACGAACGGGAACGGCTGGCCGGGTGCCAGGTGGAAATAGGGCCGCCACTTTTCCAAAGTGACGGACCAGTTTTCCGCGACGTAGCGATCGTGGTTGCCGGGAATGACGGAGACGTTCTCCGGGGTTCCCAGTTCCTCGAGCCAGGCGGCCGCCTGTTCACACTCGCCGGGGAGGCCCAGTTGGGTCAGGTCCCCGGTGACGACGGTGTGGTCGGGCCGTCGGCGGCGGAGGTCGGCGGTCAAGGCGGCCAGCACCTCCGGGCGATGTTCGTGACGGCGCCTCAGGTGCCAGGAAAGGAAACCCAGAAGGCGCTTGTTGGCCAGTTGACGCCAATGATCGGGAAACGGACGGGTCAGATGGGGATCGGTTAAATGAGCGAGACAGAATCCGTCGGACATGAATTACACTCCTGGATGATGGCGGTGGTCGGGGAACCGGTCGCCGAAGCGGTTCAGGTGTTGGCTGCCGAGTTGCTGGATCGGTATGGCCCCCATGTGATCGCGATTCTGATGTACGGTTCCTGTCTGCGCACCGGTGACCCTTACGAGGGACTGGTGGACCTGTACGTTCTGGTCGACGACTACGGCTCCGTCTATGAGCGGCGTTGGCTGGCCCTGGCCAATCGCCTGCTGCCCCCCAACGTGTTCTATCTCGAAAGCGAGCATCGGGGGCGGAAGGTCAGGAGCAAGTATGCGGTCGTCACGCTCGACGGCTTTCAGCGGGGGATCCGTCGCGGGTTCCACTCCTATTTCTGGGGCAGGTTTTCCCAACCCTGCCGCCTGATCTACAGCCGGGATCCGGCTGTGACCGATGCCGTGCTCCGATCCCTGATCGGGGCGGCCGAGCGGGTGGTCCGGGAGACCGTTCCGGTGTTGCCGCCCTGTTTCGACATTCCCACCCTGTGGCGGACCGGACTGGCGCTCAGTTATCGCAGCGAGTTGCGGGCCGAGAAGGCCGAGGTGCGTGCCGGAGAGCTGCATCGCTGGGCCACCGCCTTTTACGAACGGTTGACGCCGCCGCTGCTGACCCGGCTCCCTTACCCGGTGAAACCGATACCGACGGGATTCTGCCTGGAAATCCCGCCGTCGATGCGGCTTCTCGCCCGATGGAAGTGGCACCTGCGTCAGGTTCAAGGCAAGCTGCTGTCGCTGTTGCGTCTGATCAAAGCATTGTTCACTTTCCAGGGCGGAGTGGACTACATCGTCTGGAAACTGGAACGTCATACCGGCCGAACCATCGAGGTGCCGCCCCAGGCTTACCAGCACCCCCTGATCTACGGCTGGGGGGTGTTGTGGCGCCTGTACCGCCGGGGGGCCTTCCGTTAAGGCCGTTTCCAGTGGCTCAGGTCGCGTCCCAGCAGGCGTTCGAGGCGCTCAATGTCTTCCTCGAAGGACTGCAGCAGTTCGGCGCGCATTTCGGGGGCCAAGGGCGGACGGGGGCGGTAAACTTCGTTCTTCTTCAACAGCCATTTGCGCAGTCGCTTGAGGGGGGAGCGCTTCTTCAAGCGCTTGCGTCGGCGCTGGTGCTCCAAGGTGGCGACGAAGCTGGCCACCCGGGCCGGAGGGCGTTTCAGCCAGCGTTGGAGTAGTCGGGAGCGGGGGTATTTGTTGCTTTCCCGGGGCGGGAATTCGGTGCGCCCGTCGTAGGGCACGCCGATGAAATCCAGGACCCGGCGATAGCTTCGCAGGGGATTGGCGACGAAATCGTCGAACACCAGAATCAGGCAGCGCTCGCGTCCCACCTGTCGCAGCAGCCGCTCCAGGTGTTTGCCGATCCGACCGATTTCCCCATATTGCAGCAGAAAGGGATTGCGGCAGGTCTTGGGGATCCGTTCGCCCCGGGCGCGCACGGACTGCAGGCGCCAGGCGGTGGCGAAATCCTCCACGTCCTCGTCCAGCAGGGCGACCAGGCGGGCGTGATAGGAGTGCACCAGGTCCACGGGATTGCGCACCATCACGATGAAGCGGGCCTCGGGATTGTGGTCCAGAATCAGGCGGATGGCGGTGCGGTCGTACAGATAGGAAACCGAGCCTTCCCCCAGGACCCGATGGCGCTGCGGGTCGTAATGGGGAAAGCAGTGGTTCAGATAGTCCTCCACGGTGAACTGCGGCTGCAGCTGGCGCAGCAGGCTGAAAAAATGGGGCTCCTTAGGTCTGGAGAAGCAGATCCGGGGGTGGTGGCCCAGATAATGGCTCATGGCGGTCGTGCCGCAACGGGGAGCACCCACCAGGAAGAAATCCGGGAAAAAGTCCAGTCGTTTTCGGGAGAGCGGAACGGCCAGCGCTTCAGCCATTTTGTGCCCCGGGCTGGTTTTCCATGCGCCGGAGGGCGGCGGCGTAACGGTCCTCCCACTTGCGCATGTTTTTGACCCCGTCCTTGAAATAAGGGGAGGCCTTGATCAGGGCGATCATCAGCTTGCTGACCCAACGGCCCA
>JALSSF010000012.1 GCA_026984375.1 Methylothermaceae bacterium
CCCGGGGGCACGGTAGCGCAGGAGGATTTTCCGCGCCAGCATCAGGAGCCGCTTTCGCCTTCTTCCCGGGTCTCGGCGACGATATCCTCCAGACTTTCCTTGGCCTGAAGCACGACATCCTTACCCTTCTCACCCACCGACACGGCGGCGGCGATGATCTCCTTGCGGTATTTGTACACCAGAATCCCGGCGGCGACGCCAAGGCCGAACATCAACAAGGGATGACGGGAAAGACGCCTCACCAAGCCGCCCCCGGCACCGGCCGCCACCGCTTTCATGGCGTGGCTTCCCGGATTGTTCGGCATCATCGGACCGTGGGGACCCGGCCCCATCATGCCGGCCATCATCGGGCCCATCATGGAACCATGGGACCGGGCCATTTCGGCCGCCTCGGCGGCGGCTTCCGTCATTTTCTTACTCCCGTGCACATGTGCCATGACATATCCTCCTATTTATCGGTTTTTTCTTCGGAAACCTGGGTCTGTTCCACGATCTCGTCTTCGTGGAGCATGCGGTAGATTCCCAGACACCCTTCACAGCAGAACTGCTTGACGCCGTTTCGGGTCTGGAGACGAAAATCGGGAATTTCCACGGGCAGGGAACAAAGGTCGCAACTGGGTTTTTCCTCGGCCATTCCATCTTACGCTTGGTTGATATCGACGCCCTCGGATTGTAGCACCGCCCTCAACGGCGGCCGAAACGACAAAACGGGCGCCTTCCCTGGCGCCCTTCCGCCGTCTTGCCAAAAATGTCATCAATGACAGCTGAAACCCGACGCCGCGTCCCCACATTCCTCGTTTTTGCCATTGACGGCCCGGCTGGAGGCCCGCATCAACGCCATGCGCATCGCGCCGGTCAGGGCCGATCCCAAACCGAAACGGGCCGCCAGGGCCGGCACCACGATCAGCGCGGCCACCGTCAAAGTGGTACCCAGCAACAGGGTTCCCGCATCATGCCGGGGTTGCCGGGTCATCGTGGCAATCGCTTTTTCGCTCATGGCAGTCACCTCTCGGAGCTGAGTCGATGGTTTAGATGGTTAAAGGCATACAATGTGCCAGGTTATTAGCCCGTTGATATTTCCGGTAATTTTTGAACGCAGGAAGGACCGGGAACGCGGTGACTGCGTCATATCCCGCAAACTGTGTGATATGACACAGTCACGCGAAAAAAAACGACGATCCGCCTTCGTCCCGACCGTTGCACGATTTTTGCGAGGAAAACGATTTTGACCACCGAAGGAGCCTTTCAGGAAATGCCGCCTGCGCTAAGACGCTGGGCCGGCCTGGCTTTCAGCATCCTGGGCATTCTGGCCATCGTCTGGCTCGATGCCCGCTTCGGCCGGCACGCCCACCATCAGTTGTCCCGGGTCAGCTATTCCCTGGCGCTGATGATCGGTTTCATGACCAGTTTTCACTGCGTCGGCATGTGCGGCGCCCTGGTGTTGAGCTACACCACCCAGGACACCGCCCTGGGACGCCCGTCCTTCCGCTCCCATTTCTGGTACGGCCTCGGCAAGACCCTGTCCTACACCGTCATCGGTGCGGCATTTGCCACACTGGGCGGCATCGTCGCCTTCACTCCCTGGCTGCGGGGCGTGATCGCCATCGCCGCCGGGGTGTTTCTCATCCTGTTCGGCCTCAACATGCTGGGACTGATCCGCCTGCGGCTGCAATTGCGCACGCCGGCGGCGCTGATGCGTTTCATCGGGCGCCAGTACAAAAAGCACAGCCACCCCTTCGTCATCGGCCTGGTCAACGGCCTGATGATCGTCTGCGGCCCTCTCCAGGCCATGTACATCCTCGCCGCCGGCACCGGCGATCCACTCCAGGGGGCGGCCCTGCTGTTCTGCTTCGGAATCGGTACCCTGCCGGTGATGCTGGGATTCGGGGTGTTCGCTAGCACCCTGGCCAAAAGCGTCGGCCCCAAGCTGGTGAAATTCTCCAGCGTGGTCGTGATGGTGATGGGGGCGGTGATGCTCAACCGCGGCCTGGCCCTGGCCGACACCGGCTACGACCTGCAAACCCTGACCACTCGCATCGGCGAGTTCCGGGCCGGCCCGAAGGCGCCGGTCACGCTGCGGATGCGCGTCGGCGCGAAGGATTTCGAACCGGACCACTTCGTGCTGCAACGAGGGAAGCCGGTCCGCTGGGAAATCGAGGTCGAGCAAACCGCTTTCTGCCGTTCGGCCCTGGAAATCCCCTCCTTCCAGGTCACGATCCAACTCCGACCCGGCATTCAGGCGGTGGAATTCGCCCCGCCGCGGCAGGGTCTGATCCTGTGGCACTGCCGGAAACCGGAACGCTGGGGGGCGTTCACGGTTCAGTGAGCGTGGTCGTGACCGTGATCATGATCGTGCCCGTCCCCGTGGGTGTGCGGCACCAGGTCGTGGAGCCATTCGCCGATTTCGTCCCGGACGCTGCCGTGCCGGTGGCCGGACGCCTCCACCGGCACCGCCCTGACCGCGACCCCGTATTTGTACACCATCAGACCGCCGTAATCGGCGGCGATCGTCAGGTTCAACACCATGAACGCGGCCAGCAGAAGATGCACGACCCGGCCGACGCGCCAGAAGCGCCCGCGGTTGAGCAACCGCCAAAAAAGCAACAGCCAGGCCAGGGCGGTGGTGTTCAGGGCGAAATAACGGTGGTTTTCCATGATCTCGTGGACCCCGGGGGGATGGGGCACGGTTAAAGCCGCCTGCAGACCGAAGGCGGCGGCGACGACGGCACCCACCGCCCCCAGGCCCAACAACCAGTTGGCTATCACGAAAAGCGCCCGGCTGCGGAAGACGGCGGCAAGAAGATCAACGACGAGGAACACGCTCAGAAAGGCGATGGGGAAATGGACGAAGAGGGGATGGATGTTCGCCATCTCCCGAAGGCCGGGAAAAAACTCTACAATAAAGTCCATGGCACGCTTCGGATCGATTGGGCAGCCAACAGCATAACGGCCGTGCCAGAACCGGACAAGCCATCGTGGCGCCCGATGAAATCGGTCCGTGATCGATTGTCAAATTCACCAGTCAACAAGGAGCCATCATGCAAATACCATTGCAGGTCACCTTTCGCGGCTTGCCCCATTCGGAAGCCATGGAAAACCGCATCCGTGAGAAAGTGCAGAAACTGGAACGCTACTACGACAAGATCACCAGCTGCCGCGTCATGGTGGAACGCACCCACCACAAACATCACAAGGGCGATCTGTACCACGTCCGCATCGATCTGACCGTACCGGGCAAGGAAATCGTCATCAGCCGGGAACACCACGACAACCACGCCTACGAAGACGCCTACGTCGCCATCCGCGACGCCTTCCAGGCCGCCGCCCGCCAATTGGAGGAATACGCCCGCATCCAGCGCGGCGAGGTCAAAGGCCGTGGCAAGGCCGCCCTGGGCTGATTCCATCCGGGATGGGCGCCGGCCCGGCGCCCATCCTTTCCCCTCAGACCCCTTCCAACCGCCTGTCCAGCCAGGCATCCATTTCCGCCAGCAGCCGCGCCGTCTGCGGTGGCTGCAGAAACAACTGCTCGTGATAAGGCAAGGGCAAGGAGCGGACCCGGTTGTCGGGATGGTTGGCCCGCGTCGCCGCGGCGAAGTCCTCGTTGCCCCAGGCGGCCGTGATCGGGTCCCGGTCGCAGTAGAGCAGGTAGTACGGCACCGGGAAATCGGCCATACGCGTCCGAAAGCGGACGATTTCCTTCTCGATGGCCAGCACCCAACGCAGCAGGGTGCGAGGAACGATGTAGGGATCGCGGCGCAGCCGTTCCTTTTCTTCCTCCCAGTCGGTCAGACAGTCCAGTACCCAGGACGGACGACAGGGGGTCAGCAGCCAGCGCAATCCCGGCAGCGAAGCCAGTTCCGCCACGGCTTCGATCGGGACGGCGGCCAGACAGGCGGGCAGCCGGCGCCGCTCGAGACAGGCCTCGAAAAGACGAAAGGACAGATCGATAAAAGGATTGACCAGACGGCCGAACCACCCCGGCAATCGGCTGACGGCGAAGGCCGGTCCCGGGAGCAGGATGCCGGTGAGCGGCGTCCGGTCCTCCAGTACCACCGAGGCCGCGACCAAGCCCCCCAGGCTGTGGGCCAGAACGAAGACCGGCCCCCGCCACTGGCGGCGCACGAAGGCCAGGGCGGCGCGGAAATCGGCCTTCATGGGCGCCAGGGTTCCCAGGGCCGCCTGCTCCCGAAAGGCATGGCTGGCATCATAGCGCCGGCCCCCCCGGCGGATGGCCTCGTCGGCCCGGCGCAGCACCGGGTTAGTCAGACCATGACCGTGCAGATCCACCCCGGCCAGGTGAAAGCGGCGGGCGAAATGGTCGGCGACCGGGCGGTAACGGCCGACGTATTCGTTCATGCCGTGCACCAGCAGCAGCGCGGCCTGCGCCCGTTCCGCTGGCCGCCACAGCAGATGCAGCGGCGATTTCCGGTGGTCCACTTCGACGAACCGGCTTTCCCCCCAGCGGGGATAGGGACGGTCGACCCGCTGGCGACAGCGAAGGCCCATCAATCCCCTTCGCGGTTGATGTCGCAGCAGTGGGCCTCGGTCACCAGTACCGTCCCCCGAACCGGATTGGGACGGTAGGTGGTGCAGCCTTTCAGGCCAAGCTGGTAGGCGCGGTGATAGATGCCGCGAAAATCCTCGAAGGGAAAATCCGCCGGCACGTGAATGGTCTTGGAGATGGCGTTGTCCACGTGGGCCTGAACCGCCGCCTGCATCGCCAAATGGGCCTCCGGCGCCAATTCGGTGGCGGTGACGAAATGATCCGGCACCGGCCTGCCGGGAAAGCGCCGCTGCCACAACCGCCAGGCGGCATCCGCCACCGCCACCCGGCGGCATTCGCCATCGCCCAATTGCAGCACCCGCTCATAGTACCAGGCGAACACCGGCTCCAGACCGCTGGAGACGTTGCCGGCCAGCAGGCTGATGGAGCCTGTCGGCGCGATGGCCAACAGGTGGCTGTTGCGCAGGCCGTGCTCGGCGATGGTTTGGCGAACCGTTTCCGGAAGCCCGACCACGAACCGGCCCTGCAAATAGGCATCCCGGTCGAACAGCGGAAACACTCCCTTTTCCCGGGCCAGCTCGGCCGACGCCCGGAACGCGGCGTGGCAGATGGTCGCCGTGATCCGGCCGGCCAAACGGCGCGCTTCCTCGCTGGCGTAGTGCAGCCCCACCATCAGCAGCGCATCGGCGAGACCGGTGAATCCGAGACCGATGCGGCGGGTCCGGCGGGCCTGGTCACGCTGTTTCGCCAGGGGGAAACGGGACAGGTCGATGACGTCGTCGAGAAAACGCACCGCCACCGGCACCGTGGCGGCGAGGGCCTCGAAATCGACCCGGGCCCCGGCACCGAAGGGATCGCGGACGAATCGGACCAGATTGATCGATCCCAGATCACAGGCACCGTAAGGCGGCAACGGCAATTCCGAGCAGGGGTTGGTGGTGTGGATGCGTTCGCAATAGTACAGATTGTTCCACCGGTTGATCCGGTCGATGAACAGCACCCCCGGCTCGGCCACCTCGTAGGTGGCCCGCATCAGCCGGTCCCACAATTCCCTGGCCCGGACCACCTTCAGCACGCGGCAGGGAACCGGGCGGTCGTAGCCGGGCCACTGGCGCATCACGCTGCCTTCGCCGCAACCGGGGGCCAGGTGTTCCGCCGGAAACACCAGGGGCCAATCCCGATCGCGTTCGACGGCGGTCATGAAATCGTCGGTCACCTTCACCGACAGGTTGAAGTTGCGCAGGGCGTCGGGATCCCGCTTGGCCTCGATGAACTCGGCAACGTCGGGATGGTCGCAGCGCAGGGTCGCCATCATGGCGCCGCGGCGGCTGCCGGTGGACAGCAAGGTGGCACAAGCGACGTCGAAGATGTGCATGAACGACACCGGGCCTGAGGCCACGTTTCCAGCCCGGCGCGCCCGGCTGCCCCGGGGCCTCAAAGTGGAAAAGTCGTAGCCGACCCCGCCGCCCTGCTGCATGGTCAGGGCCCCTTCCTTGAGGGCCTCGAAGATCCCGTCCAGGGAATCCTCGATCAGGCCCATGGCGAAGCAGTTGAACAGGGTCACCTGCCGGCCGGTGCCGGCACCGGCGAGAATACGCCCGCCGGGCAGAAACTTGAAATCCTCCACCAACTGGTAGAAACGCGCCTGCCAGCGCTCCGGCTCCCGCTCCACTCCGGCCACCGCCCGTGCGACGCGTCGCCAGGTGTCGCGGACGTCGCTTTCCCCCTCGGCCCGGTATTTGGTCTGCCAGACGATGCGGGAGATTTCCTGTTCGAAGGGCGCTTCGCTCATGGCAGCCCGTCCAGGGTCAGGAGCCCTTCCCGGCGCATGCGCTCCTCCAACCGGGCCAGTTCCCGCTCCCGCTCCATCCCGGCGACGGCGTGAACCTTTCCCTGCCTGACGAAGAAGGCGATGAAATCCCGGCGCTCCACGCTCCCGGCGATGCGGATCTCGTCCCACGCCGATGCATGACCGACATAATGCAGGGTCACGCCGTACTGGCGGGTCCAGAAATAGGGAACCCCCCGGTAGACCTGCCGTGCGCCGGCCGCGTTGGCACCGGCGATGCGGCCGTGCTGGGCCGCCACCCGCCAGTGCTCCACCCGGATGGTCCCGCCGCCTCGCCAATCGGAGAAACGGGCCAGGTCGCCGGCGGCGTAGAGGCCATCGGCGGCCTTGAGGGTGTCGTCCACCAGAATGGCGCCATCCGGGGCCTTCGCCACCCCGGTGACGAAATCGGTGGCCGGCTTCACCCCCACCCCGACCACCACCAGATCCGCCGCCAGTTCGGTGCCGTCGTCCAAAACCACCCGGCGAACCCGCCCCTCGCCTTCGAAGCGCTGAACGGTGCGGCCCAGATGAAACCGCACCCCCGCTTCCTCGTGCATGGCCTGCATCATCGTGCCGATCTCCTTCCCCAGGATGCGCTCGAAGGGCACGGTTTCCGGGGCGACCACGGCCACCGCCAGACCGCGCTTGTTCAAGCTCTGGGCCACTTCCATGCCGATGAAGCCGGCACCCACGATCACCGCCCTGGCGGCGTTTTCCGCCGCCTGGCGCAAAGCTTGCCCGTCGGCCAGGGTACGCAAACGGAAAACGCCCGCCAGACCGGCGCCGGGGACGGGCAGGGGACGGGCCACCGCCCCCGTGGCGATCACCGCGGTGTCGTATTCGACGACCGTACCGTCTTCCAGGGTCACCGCCTTGCGTCGGGCGTCCAGGGCGGTCGCCTTTTGGGCCACGATTTCGATGGCGCGCTCGCGGTAGAACTCGGGCGGGCGCAGCGGCAGCCAGGCATCGGAGGCCTCGCCGCTGAGATAGCCCTTGCTCAACAGGGGGCGGTCGATGGGCGGAAACGCCTCGGCGCCGGTGATCCAGACGATCCGACCGCCGAAGCCGTGGTCGCGCAAGGCCTCGACCGCATAGGCCCCGGCGCAGCCGCCACCCACCACGACGCCGATCCGTTCGTCTTCGGGATCGCGCCCCGGCGGCACCTTTTCCGGCGGCCGTTCCGGGATCGTCACCCACACCTCGCCATCGTCGATCCGTACCGGATAGACCAGCAGACCGTCGAGCCCGGGCGGTTCCAGCAATACGCCGCTGCGGGCATCGAACGTGGCGTGATGCCAGGGGCAAACCACCCGGTCCCGACACAGGGCACCGGCGGCCAGGGGAGCCTCGTAATGGGGACAGAGGGCGCCGAGCGCGTGAAAGCCGTCGTCCAGACGCACCAGCAGAACTGCCGTCGCACCCGCCTGGACCTGCTTCATCTGTCCGGGTGCCAGATCCTCGACCCGGGCGACCTTGAATTCCGCCATGTCCGCACCTCCTCAGCTCAAAGTGCAACCGGTCCACGCCGGCGGATCGCTGGCGGGAAAACTTTCCTCCAGAGCCTCGTCGATCCGGCGTTCATACTCGGCACTCGCCTGGGCGAAGCGGCCGGCCCGGGACAGAAACGCCGCCGCCTTCACCAGCGGCCACACCTCGGTATGGCTGTGCCCCAGGGAACGCATCACCATGGCCGCCTCGATGGCGGCGGCGTGATCCGGGGCCTCGAAGTGATAGAGCATGTCGTAGGGCCCCAGTACGGCGTACCCGGTCCGAAGCCTCACTGCCGGACACAGCGCGGTCATCTTGGCTTCGATGCGACGGTCGAGATCGGCAAGATCGTCGGTCCCCCCGGAACCGAAACGGCAAAGCATGAGATAATCGGCCATGGTCCCCTCCTCCGATCCGGCGTTGCAAATCCGATTATCATCCGCACTTGCCGAGACTTCAAGCACCCCCGTGACCCGAGCTCAACACCTATCAATTTACTTTTACGGGAGCTGGGAAGGGTCTGCCGGACCGAAATTCGTCCGTAAATTTAGGCCCGGAGCGGCCATCCATGGCCGCTGACAGACCCTTCCCAGCCCCCTTCGGCAGAAGTGATAGGTGGTAAGTGACCCGAGTATCCAGCTACCGAATGGCAAAAAGAACCGCCGCCCGAAGGCGGCGGTAAACGGCAAGATGGAATCAGATTCCTTTCTGCTCCGGGGTCAATTCCCTGAGCCAGGCTTCGACCTCCGGGTCCAGTTTCCCGGTTCCGGAAAGTTCCAGGGTGTCCCCGAGCCAGCCGTGGAATACCAGCGGCAACGGCAACACCCCCTGACCACCGTAGCCGTTGAGCGCGGTGATGTCCGGGTCGGTGGGATCGGCCAGCAGAACGCGACCGGCGATCTCCAAAGTATCCATGTCCACCACGGTCAGGACGTTGGAGAACTTGCTGGCCACATAGGCATAGTAGCCGCCCCCCTTCTTGAAGCCGAACTCGACCCCGTGGGCACCGGGATCGCAGGGCAGCTGCTTGATCACCCGGTTGGTGGCGGTATCGATGATGGAGATGGTGGCACTCAAAGTATTGGCGGTGACCACGTACTTGCCATCGGGACTGACCGGGGTCTGGATCGGCAACAGGCCGTAGGCCGGTCCTTTGGTCTTGCCGGAGACGGGGTCGTAGTCGGCGGCCAGATCGATATCCTTGATCTTCTTTTTGGTCTTGAGATCGATCACCGACATCGAGGCCAGCATCGGCGGTGTCCCCAGAAGGTTGGCGACATAAGCGTAATCCCCCTGGGGCCGGATGCCGACGGCGATGGGAATCACCCCGCCGGTGGGAATTTCCGTGACCCGTTCACTGTCCAGATCCACCACCGAGACACCGGCGGCCAGGGCGTTGGGGGTCACCATGTATTTGCCGTCGTCGCTGATCCAGTGACCATGGGGCCCGGCATGATCACCGACCTTGATGGAACCGAGAAGGTTGTGATTGCGTCCCGGAGACAGCTTGGCGACCCGGTCTTCACCGTTGATGGCCACGTAGAGGGTGTCGGTACCCGGCCGGGTGATGACGTGGGAGGGATCCTGGCCCACGGTAACCACACTGTAGATATCGCCGCTCTTGCGGTCGAAGGTGGTCAGGCGTTTGTCGAACCACTCGGTCTGGTAGATGTAACGGTAGGCCCGGTCGGTCCACATGTTGTGGGGATGGTTCATGTCGATACGCACCCCTTTGACCTTCTTCCGGATGGTCCAGGTGGCGGTATCGAGCTGGGTCGCGGAACCGGGCTTGTCCTTGCCCGCGATCTTCTCGAACTGGGTGTTGACCCAGACCTCGCCCACGCCGGGCACCTTGGGCTTGAACACTTCGTTGGGCACCGAGACGCTCAGGGCGCTGAGGGAAACCACCGTGCCGCCCAGGTTGAGGGGGATGTCGGGTAGATTCACCTCCCAGACGGGCTTGGTGTAGTCGCGCCACAGGGACGGGGTGGTGACCACGAAGAAAGTGCGCAGCAGCTTCTTGGCGATGTCACTGGTGGTGGGCACCCTGGCGCCGGTGACCAACTGGATTTCCCGTCCCAGATCCAAACCCTCGGTCTTGGGATCGTCGACGATCACGGCACCGAACATGTAGGGATGGACCTTGCAGGTGAAGACGTAGAGCCCCGGTTTGTCGAACTTCACCGTGACGCTGGCAGTGGACGGCTTGTCCTGGTCCACCGGGAAATCTTTGGCCCCCGGCTGCCAGATCAGGCTGGTGATGGTGTGCTCGGCGTTGACGTCGGTCATCTTGATCAGCACCGCTTCCCCCGGCTTGACCACCACCAGGGCATCGCCGTCGGTGGGATCCCGGAACCAGGTACCCGGCTCGTCGGTCATTTCCAGGACGGCCGAGGGCATCACACCGGCGACACTGAGGATGGCCCCTGCCTCATCCGAGGCCGGAGCCTTTTCCGGCGTCTTGAACTTCAGTTTGACCGCTTCGGCGGGAACGCTCAGGCCCAGGCCGGCAACCAGGGCCATCGTGGAAAACAGGGATTTCAGTTTCATGGCTTACTCCTCCTCTCATTGGCGTGGAACGACGCGGAACTTGCCCATCATGCCGCTCTGCATGTGCTGGATGACGTGACAGTGGTAATGCCAGTCGCCGGGGCCCACCCCCTCGCCGGCCCTGACTACGAAGCTGGTGCGGCTGATGGGGCCGATGTTGACGGTGTCCACCACGTGGGTGGTGCCCGGTTCGATCCAGCGGTGACCGTGGAGATGGAAGGTGTGGAAGGCGGTGCCGATACCGATGACGTGGAAACGCACCAGTTCCCCCTCCCGGGCGCCGACGATGGGGTTGGTCCACAGAGGAATCTGGCGGTTGACGATGTGGTTGATCTCCTGGCCCCAGAAGGTGGTCTCGTGCATCCACAGGATGAACTCACGCTTGACGTCCCGGAGGTTCACCTGGGTGAGCTTGCCGTCGATCAGAGCGGGCACCCTGCCGCTCCTGGGATTGACGATCAGGGTACCGAACAGACCCTTGTCCTCGGCTCCCACCTTGGGATCACCGAAGGCGTGGTCGTGATACATCCAGGTGCCGGCGGTACCGGGAGCGGCGATCCACTCGTAGGTGTAGGGTTTGCCCGGAAAGGCGGCGTGATCGGCCACGCCGTTCAACACCTTGGTGGTGCCGTCGCTGTCGAAGGGGTAGTGGACCCCGTGGACGTGAAGACTCACCGGCAGATCGGAACCCTCGATGCCGTGTTCCAGGGTGACGTAGGCGGTGTCGCCTTCGGTCAGGACGATGGCCGGTCCCGGGATGGTGGGGCCGGAAGCGTACTGGCCGGTCCGGTCCTCGGTCCGGCCGCCATCCTCGACCTGATGGCGTACCATCTGATAGGCCAGCTGTCCCGAGGGCATCGGCACCGCCCGCAGGGTGATGCGGTGGACCGCCGCCTGCAACGGCGGAACAATGCCCAGCAGGATGGTCAGCAGCAGGAAACGGATTTGCATAACCTTCTCCAACGTGCAGTTTCAACGCGAATCACAGTAAAACCTCGCGAATAAAGTTTGTCAATATTTTTGTTTATAAAGTTAATATTGAGCGGACATCGAAACACGGTACACTGATCATCGTCACGATTCGGGAGAAAAACGTGCTCACCAGCTTCGGCGAACGCCAGCAGCAGTTGCTCGGCCTGCTGCTGGAAAACAAGTCTGGCATGACCATGGAGGAGCTCGCCCGCGCCCTGGGGGTGTCCAAACCGGCGGTCCACCAGCATCTGACCGTCCTGGAACGGGACGGCTACGTCACCCGCCGTGCTCTGGTGAAGACCGGCGGCCGCCCCAGTCAGGTCTATGCCCTCAGCGACCGGGGCATCCACCTGTTTCCCAAGCACTACGCCTGGTTCTCCCGGTTGCTGTTGGAACAACTGCTCGAACAGATGGGCAGCGAGGCGGTGGAGAAACTGCTCTACCGCCTCGGCCGCGAAACCGCCGCCTCGCTGCGGGAACGCCTCCAGGGCAAGGAAGGAGCGGAAAGGATCCGGGAAGTAGTGCGGATCATGCAGGAATTCGGCTACCAGGCCCGGGTGGTGGAAACGGAAACCGGCCTACCGGAGATCAGCGCCAAGAACTGCGTCTACCACGACCTGGCCAAAGTCCACCGGGAAGTCTGCGCTTTGGATCTGGGTCTGCTGGACGGCCTGCTGAAGGGCACCGTGGTCCAGAAGACCTGCATGGTCCGCGGCGGCGGCGACTGCCGTTTCTGTCTCCAGCGCCAGAAGGAAGAAAACCGATCCATCCTGAGAGGCCAGAACCCCCGCCAGTAGAACCCGGATTCCGGATTCGCCTGGCCCGCACTTTGCGGCGAGAGGGCAGCCCCACCAAAAAGGTCAGCCAAAGGGGTCAGGCTTTCGTTTTTTTGTTTTGGGGGAACGGGGGAAAGAAAAGCCTGACCCCAATGGTGAAATCAGGGGTTGCGGCGGTATTCCGCCGTCACCGTGGTATAGATGCCGCCGCGGACGTTGAATTTGGCTTCGATCCGCATCCAGCGCGGCTGGCAGGCGGCCACCAGGTCGTCGAGGATCTGGTTGGTGACCGCCTCGTGGAAGGCGCCCTCGTTGCGGTAGGACCATAGATAGAGCTTGTAGGACTTGAGTTCGATGCAGAGCCGGTCGGGAATGTACTCGATCAGGATGGTGGCGAAGTCCGGCTGGCCGGTCCTGGGGCACAGGCAGGTGAATTCCGGCGACTCGATGCGGATGGTGTAATCGCGGTCAGGATTGGGATTGGGGAAGGTTTCCAGTTGCTTGCTCGGTTTGGCGGTCATGGATATCTGAGTCTGAAGATTGGACGATGCCGGTATAATACGGCAATCTCGTTGTCTTTGGACGCCCTGCCCCGACGAACATTCCCTCCATGCGCCTGGAAAAGATCAAACTGGCCGGTTTCAAGTCCTTCGTCGATCCCACCACCCTGGTGCTGCCGGGACGGCTGATCGGTATCGTCGGTCCCAACGGCTGCGGCAAGTCGAACATCATCGACGCCGTCCGCTTCGTCATCGGGGAAAGTTCGGCCAAGCACCTGCGCGGCAGCGCCATGAGCGACGTGATCTTCAACGGCTCGGCCAGCCGCACTCCGGTGTCTCTGGCCTCGGTGGAACTGATCTTCGACAACGGCGACGGACGAGCCGGCGGGGAGTTCGCCCGCTATGCCCAGATCTCGGTCAAGCGCCAGGTGACCCGTGAGGGTCAGTCCCAGTATTTTCTCAACGGCAGCCGCTGCCGCCGACGCGACATCATGGACCTGTTCCTGGGCACGGGACTGGGGCCACGCAGCTACGCCATCATCGAACAGGGCATGGTGTCGCGCTTCATCGAGGCCCGCCCCGAGGAATTGCGCCTGTTCATCGAGGAAGCCGCAGGGCTCTCCAAATACAAGGAACGGCGCCGCGAAACCGAAATCAAGCTCGAACACACCCGGGCCAATCTGGAACGGGTCGCCGACATCCGGCGCGAGCTGCAGGGGCAGGTCAATCGTCTGGCGCGCCAGGCGAGGAAGGCGGAAAAGTTCCGGGAACTGGAACGGGAGATCGTCCGACACCGCCACCAATTGCTCGCCATGCAATGGCGCGAAGCCGACGATGCCTATCGGTGCCGGCAGGCGGAACTGAACGATCTGGAGCGGCGCTTGAAGACCGAAGAAGCCCAGTGGCAACTGGCCCGGAAGGCCGCCGCCCAGGCACGCCGTGAAGTGGAAGACCTGGAAAAGCAACTGCAGCGGCACCAGGCCGACCTCTATCGAATCGACGCCGACATCAGCCGCTGCGACCAGGCGCTCCGCCACGCGGAACAGTCCAGGCGCCAGCGCCGACAACGCCTCGAGGAGTGGCGTCAGGAACTCGAGCGCACCCGCGCCACCCTGGCCCAGGATCAAGAGCAACTGGCCGAACTGAAGGCACAGCGGAACCGGCTGGAGGCCGAACTGGCCGAGGCGAAGCGCCGGGCCGAAGACGACCGTCAGGCACAGCGGCAGCGGGAAAACCAGTGGCGCCAGGCACGCAAGCGCCACGGTCAATGTCTCGACCGCCTGCGCCGCCTCAAGGAGGCGCTTCGTTTGACCCAGGTGGAAATCCAGCACCGCGAACAGCGCCGCGACGAGATTCAGCGTCGTCTCGAAGGGCTCGCGGCGCAAAAAAACGACCTGGCGGCCCAGATCCAGGCGCTCGACACCCGCTCGACGGAAACGGAACTCGAAGGTCTCGGCGACCGGTACCGGGCGGTCCAGGACCGCCTGCAACGCCTGGAGGAAAGCCGGCGACGGCTGCAGCAGGAAATACACCAGCACCAGGAGCGCCAGCAGCAACTGGCCGGCCGAATTCACCGCCTCGAGGGCCAGATCGGCGGTCTGGAGACCTTGCAACGCCATGCTCTGGGAAAGGACCGGCAGCGTCTGGAAGAGTGGCTGGCGCAACGGGGCTGGCAGTCCTTGCCCCGCCTCGCCGAGACCCTGGTGGTCGAACCCGGCTGGGAGCGGGCGGTGGAAACGGCGCTGGACCGCTGGCTTCAGGCCCTCTGCCTCCCGGATCTGCCCGCCGAGGTCGAGGCGGCACCGGAGAGTATCGCCGTCGTCTGCGACGCCTCTCCCGACCACCTTCCCCCCGACAGCCTGGCGGGCAAAGTCCCGCCTGGGCATCCGGCCGTCGCCCTGCTCCTTCCCTACCGCTGCAGCGACGCTCTCGCCGCCGCCCTGTCCCGGCGCGGCGAGCTGGAACCTCACCAGCGCTGGATCACCCCCACCGGGGATCAGGTCGGCTCCAACGCCCTCTTCGTCAACCGGAATCACTCCGAAGAACCAGGAATCCTGGAGCGCCAGACCCTCCTGCGGGAATATCGCGATCAGCTACAATCCTGTCGCCACCAGGAGACCCAATTGCGCCGCTCTTTGGAGCAGCTCGCCGCACGGCTGGCGGACGTCAACGCCCAAGGGGAGCGGCTTCGTGCCGAGGAACGCGAGCTCGGCACCGCCCGTATCCGACTGCAGGCGGCGTTGCAGTCGGCCCGGCAACGCCGGCGGGAAATGGAGGAACGCCTGTCGGGGCTGGAACGGGAACAGCAGGCCGCCGCCGCCCGATTCGGTCACCTGGCCAAAGAAATCGACCGGATGAACCAGCGCCGGGAACAAACCCGCCAAGAAACCGAGACGCTTCAGGCCGAGCTGCGCCGATTGAACGACGAGCTGGAACAGGCCGGCTCCGCCAACGAGCGGGCCGCCCAGCAGACGCACCGGAGCCGGGAGAAAGTCCTGCGTCTGGAAGCCGCCCTGGAGCACACCGAAAGCGCCTTGTCGCTGTTGCACAATCAGGTGCAACGGACGGAACGGCAATGCCGGGAACTGGAGTCCCGAATCCGCCAGACCCAGGGGGAACAGGAGCGGGACGACGAACCGATCGAACGTTACCGGCAGGAACTGGAAGAACTGCTACGACAACGACCGCTCCTGGAAGAACGACTGGCCACCGTGCGCACACGTTTGCAGGAGGCCGTCGAGCGCCTGCGGGAGCAGGAAGGACTGAGCCAGCACCGGGAGACGGCTCGGGACCGGGCCCGGGAGGCGCTGGAACAGGCTCGCCTGCAGGCCGAGGCCGCCCGGGTGCGCTTCGAAAGCGTGCAGGAACAGATCCGGACCGCCAGCGTCGACCTGGCCCGGACCCTGGAATCGCTGCCCGAGGAGGGCGAACCGGAATCCTGGCACCAGCGACTGGCCCGACTGGAAAAGGAACAGGCCCGTCTCGGCGACGTCAATTTCGCCGCCATCGAGGAACACCGGCTGCACAGCGAACGGCTGCGCTTCCTCGACAAGCAGTGTCATGACCTGGAAAACGCCCTGGCCTTGCTGGAAAAGGCCATCCGCACCATCGACCGGGAAACCCGGACCCGCTTCCGGGAAACCTTCACCGCGGTCGACGGCCATTTCCGCCGTCGTTTTCCCGCCCTGTTCGGCGGCGGTGAGGCCCGGCTGGAACTGACCAGCGACGATCCCCTGGAGGCCGGGGTCCGCATCGTCGCCCGTCCCCCCGGCAAGCGCAACAGCTCCATCCACCTGCTCTCCGGCGGGGAGAAGGCATTGACGGCGATCGCCCTGGTGTTCTCCTTCTTCGAACTTAATCCCGCCCCCTTCTGTATTCTCGACGAGGTGGACGCGCCGCTGGACGACGCCAACGTCGGCCGTTACTGCCGGCTTCTGCAATCCATGGCGGAGCGGGTACAATTCCTGTTCGTGACCCACAACAAGATCACCATGGAAATCGCCGATCAGCTGATCGGGGTCACCATGCGTGAGCCGGGGGTATCACGGATCGTCGCCGTGGATTTGCAACAAGCCGCCGAAATGGCGGCCTAGACGGGCCTGAAACCGATGGAAATGCTCGACAAGACCATTCTCCGTATCATCCTGGCGGTCGCCGGGGTCGTTCTGCTGCTGGGAATCTATCTCTGGGACCGCTGGAAGAAGCGCCGGGAACTGAAACAGACCCTGGAAACCCTGGATTCGGCCGTCTCCGACGACCACGAGCCGGAAGAAATCGACGCCATCTCGATCAATCCGGCCGAGGAAACCCTTCCACCGGATGTGGAGACGGCGGAAAGCGAGCGTGTCCTGATCGAGGACGAGGAACGGCTGCCCGGGGAAGAACCGCCGGAACCGGCACCCCGATCCGTCAACCTGCCGGAAGTGATCCAGATCAGCGTCGCCGCTCCCAGGAACCAGCCTTTCCGTGGTCCCGAACTGATCGCGGTCTTCAAGGAGCTCGGGCTGGAGTACGGCGACATGGACATCTTTCATTTCCGTCAAGGAAAGGAGATTCTCTTCAGCCTGGCGAGCATGGTGAAACCGGGCACCTTCCCCATCGACGAAATGAAGGAATTCCACACCCCGGGACTGACCCTGTTCATGCAGCCTCCCCTGGTCAAGGATCCGGTGCGGGCGTTCGAAAAAATGGTGCAAACCTGCCACGTCCTGTCCCAGCGCCTGGACGGCCGCGAACTGGACGACCGCCGCCAGCCCCTGACCGCGGCGAAACTGTCCCAGTGGCGCCGCCTGCTGCGCGGGGAAAGCTGACGATGGCCGTCCCCGAGGCGATCCGCCGGCGCGTCGAACGGCTGCGGCGCGAGATCGAATACCACAACTACCGCTATTACGTCCTCGATTCCCCGGTCATCTCCGACGCCGAATACGACGCCCTGATGGCAGAACTGCGGCGTCTGGAGGAACAATACCCGGAACTGGTCACGCCCGACTCCCCCACCCAGCGCGTCGGTGCCCCACCCTCGGAGGCTTTCGCCCCGGTGCGCCACGAGGTGCCGATGTTGTCCCTGGACAACGCCTTCACCGACGAAGACGTTCACGCCTTCGACCGGCGGGTCCGGGAACATCTGGGCGTCGAACGGGTGGATTATTCCTGCGAACCCAAGCTGGATGGCCTGGCGATATCGATCCTGTACGAAAACGGCCGTCTGACCCGGGCGGCCACCCGGGGCGACGGCTTTACCGGCGAGGACGTCACCGCCAACGTCCGCACCATCCGCACCGTTCCGCTGCGCCTGCTCGGCACCGGCTGGCCCGAACGTTTCGAAGTGCGCGGCGAGGTGTTCATGCCCATCGAGGGTTTCAAACGGCTGAACCAATGGGCCCTGCGCCACGGGGAAAAGGTGTTCGCCAACCCTCGCAACGCCGCGGCAGGCAGCCTGCGCCAGCTCGATCCGAAAATCACCGCCCAAAGACCCCTGGACTTTTACGCCTACGGCCACGGCGTCTTCCCCAGGGAGGCACTGCCCGACACCCATCACGAGCTGCTCGACCGTTTCCTTTCCTGGGGCGTTCCGGTCTCCCCCCTTCGGGAAGTGGTACAGGGCGTGGAAGGTTGCCTGGACTACTACCGGCGCATGCGGGAACGGCGGAACTCGCTTCCCTACGAGGCCGACGGCGTGGTCTACAAGGTGGACCGGTTTCAATGGCAGGAACGCTTGGGATACACCGCCCGGGCCCCCCGTTGGGCCATCGCCCACAAGTTCCCCGCCCATGAAGCGACCACGGTGGTCGAAGCGGTGGAGGTCCAGGTGGGACGCACCGGGATTCTCACCCCGGTGGCCAAGCTGCGCCCCGTCCAGGTGGGCGGGGTCACGGTTTCCAGCGCCACCCTGCACAACTTCGAAGAAGTCAAACGCAAGGACATCCGCGTCGGCGACACCGTCATCGTGCGTCGCGCCGGGGAGGTGATCCCGGAAGTGGTCAAGGTCGTCGTGGAAAAACGCCCACCGGACGCCAAACCGGTCGAACCGCCCGAACGCTGTCCGGTTTGCGGCGCCGAGGTGGTGGCCGACCCCGGCGGAACCCTGATCCGCTGCAGCGGCGGGCTCTACTGTCCGGCCCAGCGCAAGGCCGCCATCAAGCATTTCGCTTCCCGCCGGGCCATGGACATTCAGGGGTTGGGGGAGAAACTGATCGACCAGTTGCTGGAGAAGGGCCTGGTCAGGGACGTCGCCGACCTTTACCACCTGACGGCGGACCAATTGGCACGACTGGAACGCATGGGCCCCAAATCGGCCCAGAATCTGATCGCGGCCCTGGAAAAGAGCAAGCACACCACCCTGGCACGCTTCCTCTACGCCCTAGGAATCCGGGAGGTCGGCGAAGTGACGGCCCAGATCCTCGCGGACCATTTCGGCTCCCTGGAGCGCCTCATGGAAGCCGACGAAGCGGAACTGGCCTGCATTCCCGGCATCGGGCCGGTGGTCGCCAAACACATCGTCACCTTTTTCCGCCAACCCCACAACCGGGAGGTGATCGAAAGGCTACGTCGGGCGGGCGTCCACTGGGAGGAGGGGGAAAAGGCCGCCGCTCCCAAACCCCTGGCGGGCAAGAGCTTCGTCTTCACCGGTACCCTGTCATCCATGACCCGGGAGGAAGCCAAACGGCGGGTGGAAGCTCTGGGCGGACACGTCACCAATTCGGTATCGAAGAAGACCGATTACGTGGTGGCGGGGGAAAATCCCGGCGCCAAACTGGACAAAGCTGAACAACTCGGTGTCAAAATCCTGAACGAAGCGGAATTTCTCGCCCTTCTCCGGCAGGCTGGCGCTTCATGAACTACCCTGATAAGGAACCCCCGATGACGAAGGCCGACCCCGTGGCAGAAATCGATGAGCTGCAAACCGAGCTCTGCGTCCTGGAAAGCCATCTGCAGCGCCTCTTGCACCGCATCCGCCAGAACGACGCCAAACTGTACCGGTTTCACACTCTGGAGACCGAACTGCTGGCCCTCAACTCCCTGCGCGAGCTGGTGGAGCACGTCCTCGACGACACCCGAGCCGACTTCGAGCTGGATTTCGTGACCCTGACCCTGGTGGACCGCAAGGGGGAACTGAGGCAGTTTCTCCAGGAAGACGGCCTGTCCCCCGACAGCCTGCCGGAACTGATCCTGACCCAGGACGACCGGACGTTACAGCTTTGGTTCGGGCGGGTCCACCGTCCCTACCTGGGTACCTGCAAAAGCAAACACGAACTGGTGTTCCCCTACGAGGAAACGCCCGCCAGCATCGCCCTGCTCCCTCTGGTCCGCCGCGGTGAACTGCTCGGCAGCCTCAATCTGGGGAGCGTGGAAACCACCCGCTTCACCTACGGCATGGCCACTGACTTTCTCGACCGCCTGCGCGCGGTGCTGTCGGTGTGCCTGGAAAACACCCTCAATTTCGAAATGCTGCGCCGCACCAGCTTGATCGACACCCTGACCGGGGTGAACAACCGCCGCTTCTTCGAGCAGCGCCTGAGCGAGGAAATCGGCCGCGCCCAGCGCACCGGCGAACCGTTGACCTGCCTGTTTCTCGACATCGACCACTTCAAACGAATCAACGACAGCTACGGTCACCAAACCGGGGATCTGGTCCTGGCGGAGGTGGCCCACGAGATCAAGGCCATGCTGCGCAACAACGACGTCCTGGCCCGCTACGGCGGGGAAGAATTCGTCGCCCTGCTTTCCGGCGCCGATCTTCCCCGCGGCATCGAGGTGGCGGAGCGGATCCGCTCCCGCATCGAGAAACTGCGCATCGTCGATCACAATCATCGATCGATTTCGGTCACCCTTTCCATCGGAGTCTCCGAATACGATCCCAAGCTGGTCTCGCCCATGAGCGAGACCGATCAGCAGCGCTTCCTGGAGCTGGCCGATCAGGCTTTGTACGTGGCTAAACGCGGCGGCCGCAATCGGGTGGAAAGCGGGGGTACCTTTTCTCGCGAACCGGCGGTGGTGCAAAAGGCCGGATGAGGAAAAAGGCGCCGGTGGCGCCTTTTTTGGTCGGCTCGGTGCGCGGGAAGCGTTCCCTTACTTCCCGGACGAAGGTGCGGCCGGTGCCGGCAGCGGCGCGGACCCCTGCGCTTTTTCGGCGGTCAGCAGCTTGACGTCCGCCTTTTGCTTCAGATCCTGGATGTACTGCTGCACCAGCTTGCGCCGGAGCATCTGCTCGATCTGGGGCTTGACCTTCTCGAACGGCGGCGGCGTCTTCTCCCGGGATTCCTCTCGGAGAATCACGTGCCAGCCGAACTGGGTCTTTACCGGTTCCTTGGTGTACTGGCCGTCCTGCAGAGCGACGACCGCGTCGGCGAACGGCTTCACCATGCGTTGCGGCACGAACCACCCCAGATCGCCGCCGCTCTTGGCCGAGGGACCGATGGAGTATTTCTTCGCCAGTTCGGCGAAATCCTTACCCTGATCCAACTGCTTGATGATCTCCTCGGCCTCCTCCTTGGTCTTGACCAGGATGTGGCGGGCCTTGAACTCCTGCTGCTTCATCTGCCCGACCAGACGATCGTATTCCGCCCTGAGCTGCTCTTCGCTGATGGGCTTCTGCTTGAGATAGTCGGCCACCGTCGCCTGGGCCAGCACCGCCCGCTCCGTGTAACGGAGCCGTGCCGCCACTTCCGGCCGCTTGGGAAGCTGTTGCTGAATCGCCTGCTGCCTGAGCAACTCCCGATTGACCAGCTCCTCCACCAGCTTGTCTTCCGGAATGTTGAGGTGGGCCCCCGGATTGCCCCGGGCGATTTCGGCCTTGACGTATTCCAGTTCCTTTCGGGAAATGGGGCGACCGTTGACGATGGCGACGGCGTCCTTCTCGTCCACCGGCGCCAGCGCCAGGCCCTCGGAAGTCTTGTTGCCCCCGGCGTTGCAGCCGGTCAGAATGGCGAAGGAAAGGGCGGAACAAACGAGCGTCTTTTTCATGAAAATCATCCTTTGGTTGAATATTCGTCGGGAGTGAAAGCCTGGATGCTCAAGGCGTGAATTTCGCTTTCCATCAGGTCGCTCAACGCCTGGTACACCATCTGGTGTCTCTGAAGCGGCGTTTTCCCCTCGAAGGCTTCGGACACGATGGTCAGATAAAAGTGCCCCGCCCCCTGGGCCTGCGCATGGCCCGCATGGGCGGCGCTGGCATCCACCAGCTCCATGTGCACCGGTGAGAGTGCCTGTTGCAATTTTTCCTGAATTTGTTGAACGCGATCGGTCATTTGGGAAACACCTGCAAAAAGGGTTTAACCGTTACTTTGGCATAGACACCCGCCTGATAATAAGGATCCTGCCGGGCCCAGTCCTGAGCCTGTTCCAGACTGGAAAACTCGGCCACGATCAGACTGCCGCTGAAACCGGCTTCTCCCGGTTCCGGGCTGTCGACAGCCGGATGAGGACCTGCCAGTACCAGCCGCCCTTCCGCCTGCAACGCTTCCAGCCGCTGGAGATGGGCCGGACGCACCTCCCTGCGCAGGGATAGACTGCCGGGGGCGTCCTCGGCGAGGATGGCGTAGAGCATGGAATCACTCCTTGTCGGACTGTGGCTCGGGCAGATAACGGGACAAGAACAAAGCCTGCACGATGACGAAGGCCAAAGTCAGCCCCAGCATGCCGAAGAGTTTGAAGTTGACCCAGGTATCGGTGTCAAAAGTATAGACCACGAACAGATTGACCGCCCCCAGGAACAGAAAGAACAGGGCCCAGCTCAGATTCAGTCGGCTCCAGACCGAGGGAGGCAGTTCGATGTTGCCGCCCATCATCCGCTGGATGAACGGCTTGTTGCCGACGAACTGGCTGGCGAGGAAGGCGAGGCCGAACAGCCAGTTGATCACCGTGGGCTTCCATTTGATGAACTGTTCGTCGTGCAGATACAGGGTGGCGCCGCCGAACACCACGATCAGCCCCAGGGTGACCAGATGCATGGTCTCCACCCGCCGATGGCGCAGCCACAGCCATCCCACCTGAACGAAGGTGGCCACGATGGCCACCAGGGTGGCCACATAGATCCCCTGCAGCTTGTAGGCCGCAAAAAACAGAATGATGGGAAAGAAATCGAAAAGCAGCTTCATACGTAGATGTCCACACCCCGCAACAGGGTCACCGGCTCGTTCGGGATTTTCCGATGACTCAGATAGGCTTCGAGGGCCTGGCGGACCCGGCGGTCGATCGGCCCCTTCTCCAGGATCACCCGGGCTCCGAACGGCTCTCCGCTCTGCCGCCGGGCGGGGAGAACGGCGGCGACCGGTTCGACCGCGGCGATCGGCCCCGGTTTCCTGCCAGCGCCGGTGGGTACCAACGATCGATGAGAGCCGTCAATACGCATGCCGAACCGCACGGGTCCCGTGTTCAGTTCCGCTATGCTATCCTGTTAGGGCTGTTTTAGGCAAGCAACGATACCCTTCCCACGAAGCGATACGACTCCTATGGACGAAAAAACCCTATTGGAAATCGAAGCGGCCGCCTTCCGCAGGCTGGTCGATCACCTTCGCTCCCACCCGGAGGTTCAGAATATCGATCTGATGATCACCGCCGATTTCTGCCGCAACTGCCTGGCCAAATGGCTCAAGGCCGAGGCGGAAAAACGGGGTGTGGCTCTGGACTACGAACAGGCCCGGGAAATGATCTACGGTATGCCCTATTCTGAATGGAAGGCCAAATACCAGATCGAGGCGACCCCGGAGCAGTTGCAGGCCTACGAAGAACGGCAGCGCCGCAAACAGAATCAAAAGGTGAAACCATGAAAAAATTTCCGTTTTTCGGTGTACTGATCGTTCTCTCCCTGATGATCGCTGGCTGCGGCGGTCAAACGTCCGGTTCCAGCGGCTCGGGTCCGGGACCCGTCACTATCCGGGGACTTGTCAGCGACGACCGTGGTCCGGTCCCCTACGCCCCGGTCGAGGCCACCGACGAGGACGGCCGCCTCAAGGCGACCACCACCGCCGGGGAAGACGGTCATTTCGAGATCACCATCCCCGCCACCGCCACCTATCCCCTGCTGCTGATCGCCAAGCTGCCCAACGGCAAGGAACTACGGGCCGTGGTGACCAGCGGTCAGGTGGTGGAACAGGACATCAGTCCCTACACCGACCTGGTGGTCAAGACCGCCCGTCAGCTGGGAGGGCTGACCCCCGACAACATCGCCCGGGCTGCCGGGGCGGCCATCAACATGCGCCCCAGCCAGGGGGGGAAGCGTTCGTCCACCGGCTTCAAGGGCGATCTGACCAAACAGTACGGCGGCTGGCATTGAGCCGCTAGAAGGTACCGCCGTTCCAGCCCCAGTACTTGCGGGGAATGTCGATGAATTCGATATAGACCCGGTCTGGGGCGATCTTCAACTGATCTTGCAAAAACTCGCACAGGAAGCGGGACAACGGTTGGGTCTGGGATTCCGGCAGGCCGATGCTCTTCAGCTCCACGTAAGCGGCCGGATCGCAGTTGCCGTCGAACATCAGACGGACCCCGGCGACGACCTCCACCATCACGTAGCGCTCCGGCTTGCCCAGCCGGTCGGCCACGGCCTTGGAGGCGCTGCCGAGCAGGGAATCCACCTGTTGGCGGTCCAGTTCGACGTTGGTCTCGATGCGCAGATAAGGCATGTCTCCCTCCGGTTGTCATCGTTGTCGACGCGACAATTATAGCCTTACTGCACCAGGAACTCGGTGAAGAACACGTCCTTGAGACCGTCGCTGTCGGAATAGCGATCCAGCACCTTGCGGATTCGGTGCAGGGCCTCCTCGCGCAGTTTCTCCCGTTCGGAAACGTCGGCCACCTTGTCGGGGGGCAGATCGCTGAACAACATGAGGAGGGTGTGACGCACCATGGGAAGGTGCTGACGGATCCGCTCCACATTGTCCTTGCCCTTGATCATCAACTGGACGTCGGCGCGCAAATAATGATGCCTTCCGGCCAGGTTGACGACCAGCTTCGGTTGTACGTCCAGGTATTCGATCTCCGGAACCGCTTTTTCCTCGTCCTCCTCGTCACCGGCCCAGGCCGCGGGGGCCAGGAGCAGGAGCAACATCAACCATCCGCTGCCGAAGCGCCATAACTTTTTCATCACTCGCTCCCAAAATTGCCTCTTCAGGAGCAAGTATAGACCGGGGAATCAGACCCGGTAGGTCGCCAGCCAGACGTCGTGCAGGTTGCACATGCTGAGCAGGTAGATTTGGCCCCGGTAGGTGCCCAGGTCGAACTCAGAAACCGGTACCGTGTCCTTCTCCGGATCGAAGAGATGCTCGGCCAGGAAGCGGTATTTGCCGTCCAGCACGACGTGCTTGACGATGTAGTGACGGTAGCCGTCCATGGGATGGGCGGTGGTCACCCGGATGCGCACGCCGCCGACGCTGGTCAGGATCTCCATGCGGGGAAGGTGCCCGGCTTCCTTGCCTTTCCAGCGCCCCGGATTCTGCCGGGTGTAGTAAACCCCACCCGCCGGAGACGGGGGCGCTGCCAGTGCCGTCCCCGGGAGTACCACGCCGGCCGCGGTTCCCAGCGCCAGGCTTTTGATGAATCGTCTGCGTTGCATCGTCCTTCCCTCCAGTCGATGAAAAATGCCAATTTACTCCACGGTCACCGATTTGGCCAGATTCCTGGGCTGGTCCACGTCGGTCCCCCGGATCACCGCCACATGGTAGGCGAGCAATTGCAGCGGGACGGTGAAGATCACCGGCGACATCTCGTTCTCCGTGGGTGTGACGGTCAGCACGTGGGTATGGTCGTCGGGCTGCACGTCCAGGGTTTCGTCGGCGAACACGTACAGTTCACCGCCGCGGGCTCTGACCTCCTCGAGGTTGGATTTGAGTTTTTCCAAAAGAGCGTTGTTGGGGGCCACGGCGATGACCGGCATGTCGGCGTCCACCAACGCCAGGG
>JALSSF010000013.1 GCA_026984375.1 Methylothermaceae bacterium
CCGGTGGAGGACGTCGTCGCCCTGGAGAAGGAACTGACCGAGGCGGGGGCCGACTGGCAGATCCACGTCTATGGCCACACCATGCATGCCTTCACCAATCCGAAAGCGAACGATCCGGATTTCGGAACCGTCTATAATCCGGTGGCCGACCGCCGTTCCTGGATCGCCATGCAAAACTTCCTCGATGAAATTTTCGCCGACCGATGAAAAACAGCCTCAACTATCTGGACTTTGAGCAACCGATCGCCGAACTGGAAGCCAAGATCGAGGAGCTGCGCCGCGTCGGCTTCGACAACGAGATCAACATTTCCGAGGAGATCGCCCGGCTGGAGGAGAAAAGTCGCAAGCTCACCGCTTCGGTGTTCTCCTCCCTGTCCGCCTGGCAGATCTCCCAGTTGTCGCGCCATCCCCTGCGTCCCTACACCCTCGATTACATCCAGTTGATCTTCACCGACTTTCACGAGCTCCACGGCGACCGGGCCTTCGCCGACGATCCGGCCATCGTCGGCGGTCTGGCGCGCCTGGAAGGGCGGCCGGTGATGGTCATCGGCCACCAGAAGGGGCGCGACACCAAGGAAAAGATCCGCCGCAACTTCGGCATGCCCCGCCCGGAGGGTTACCGCAAGGCGTTGCGCCTGATGCGGTTGGCGGAAAAGTTCCGCCTTCCGGTGTTGACCTTCATCGACACCCCGGGCGCCTATCCCGGCATCGACGCCGAGGAGCGGGGCCAGAGCGAGGCCATCGCCCGCAACCTGTACGTGATGTCCCAGCTCAAAACCCCGGTCGTCTGCACCGTCATCGGCGAGGGCGGCTCCGGCGGCGCGCTGGCCATCGGTGTCGGCGACCGGTTACTGATGCTGGAATACAGCACCTATTCGGTGATTTCCCCGGAAGGCTGTGCCTCCATCCTGTGGAAAAGCGCCGACAAGGCGGAACTGGCCGCCGAGGCCATGGGGATCACCTCCAGGCGCCTCGAGGAACTGGGTTTGATCGACGAGATCATCCCAGAACCCCTGGGCGGCGCCCACCGCGACCGGAAACAGGCGGCCGCCAACATCAAGGAAGTGCTGCTGCGTCATCTGGAACAGCTAGCGCATGTCCCGCTGCCCCATCTGCTCGATCAGCGTTACCAGCGCCTGATGAGCTACGGGGTGTACGAAGAAAGTGCATGAGGAATTGATCGGGCAGCTGCGCCGCTTCCTGAACCGCCACCCGGCCGGCCGGTACTGGATCGGCTACAGCGGCGGGCTCGACTCCCATGCGCTGCTCCATCTGTGCGCCCGGCTGCGTTCCGAGCTGGGCGGGATCTTCCACGCCGTCCACGTCAATCACCATATCCATCCGGAGGCGGATCGCTGGCAGCGGCATTGCCGGACGGTCTGTGAAACGTTGGGGATGCCGTTCCGGGCCATCGGCGTCGACGGCCGGGCGGCGGCCGGGGAGAGTCCGGAGGAAGCCGCCCGCAACGCCCGTTACCGGGCCTTCGCCTGCCTGTTGCGACCGGATCAGGCCCTGCTGCTGGCCCACCACCAGGACGATCAGGCGGAGACCGTGTTGCTGCAACTACTCCGGGGCGCCGGTCCCGCCGGTCTGGCGGGAATGGCCGCCGCCGCCCCGTTGGGGCGGGGACGGCTGCTCCGGCCGTTTTTGACGGTGCCCAGATCGGTGCTGCGAGCGTACGCCGAAGACAACCGGCTCGATTGGATCGAGGATCCCAGCAACCAGGAACTCGACCTCGACCGCAATTATTTGCGTCACCGGATCATGCCCCTGCTGAAACGGCGTTGGCCGGCCTGTGCCCGGACCATTTCCCGCAGCGCGCGCCATTGCGCCGCCGCCGAAAGATTGCTGGAAGCGAGTCTGGCCCCGCGATTGTCCCAACTGCTCGACGACCAGGGGCGTATCGATGCCGTCGCGCTCGGCGAACTCGATCCCGGGCACCAGGCGCAGCTCCTGCGTGCCTGGCTGAGGCGGAAGGGGTTGTCCCTGCCGTCGGAAGCTTATTTGCGCCGGATCATCACGGAAATGTTGCCTGCCGGGGACGACCGTATGCCCGTCGTCCGCTGGAGGGGCGGGGAGGTCCGGCGCTACCGGAACCGCCTCTACGCCCTGCCGCCCCAACCCGTTCCTGATCCCTCCTGGCGCCGGACCTGGGACGGGGTCACGCCCCTCGAGCTTCCCGACGGCACCCGGCTGGAAAGTGTCGCCGCGTTCGGCGGTGGAATCGCCGGACACTGGTTCCGGAAGGGGGTCGAGGTGACTTACCGCCGCGGTGGGGAACGCTGCCGATTGCCGGGACGGACCGGCAGCCGTTCGCTCAAGAAATTGTTCCAGGAGAAGGGTGTCCCCCCCTGGCTGCGTCAGCGCCTGCCCCTGCTCTACATCGAGGGGAAGCTGGCCGCAGTGGTGCCTTTTTGGGTATGCCGGCCCTTCGCGGCAGGACCGGACGAAGCCGGGGTGATCCTGCGGTGGTCGGGACTGGCCGCCGGCGGCGAAACGGAAAACGGGTCGGTGGTGAGTTCTGAAGCCGTTCGCGCTTGAATCCTGCGCCCGAGGCTTTATAATTCTTGGAATTCTCGCCGGTGTAGCTCAGTTGGTAGAGCAACTGATTCGTAATCAGTAGGTCAGCGGTTCAAGTCCGCTCACCGGCTCCAGTCGCTCCCAGTCCACCTTTCGCATTCATCGTCAGCGCTTGCTCACCTGGGGAGGGAGCCGCGGGCTGTGGCGGCCAAGCGCTCTGCCAGGCGGGTGATGCGCTTCTTCGATTTTCGGTTCCGCACCGCCATCTTCAGGGCCTTGTCCTCGGCGATCACCACCACCAGCTTTCTGCCCCGGGTGATGGCGGTATAGAGCAGGTTCCGCTCCAGCAGCAGGTAGTGCTGGAGCGCCAGGGGCACGACCACCACCGAATATTCCGAACCCTGGGACTTGTGGATGCTGACGGCGTAGGCCAGGGACAGCTCGTCCAGCTCGGTGGCGTCGTAGACCACCGCCCGGCCGTCGAAGTCCACCGTGACGCAGCCCGCCTCGGGATCGACGGCGCGGATGCGGCCGATGTCGCCGTTGAACACTTCCTTGTCGTAGTCGTTGACCTGCTGGATCACCTTGTCGCCGGGGGCGAAGGTGGTGCCGAACTTGGTGACCCGCGGCTGGCTGTCGGGGTTGAGGCGCCGCTGCAGCTCCAGATTGAGGGCCCTCACCCCCAGGCCGCCCCGGTTCATGGGGGTAAGCACCTGGATGTCCTCGACCGGATCGAAGCCGAAACGCTCGGGAATGCGCTCGGTGACCAGGTGGAGCAGCTTGGCCTGGAGGTCCTCGGCATCGGCGGCGGGAACGAGGAAGAAGTCGCTCTTCGGATCGCGGCCGGTTTCCGGGAGCTGACCTCGGTTGATGCGGTGGGCGTTGGTGACGATGCGCGAGGTCCTGGCCTGGCGGTGGACCTCGGTCAGCGAGACGGTGGGCACGATGCCGGATTCGATCAGATCCTCGAGGACGGCGCCGGGCCCCACGGAGGGTAGCTGGTCCACGTCGCCGACGAACAGAACCGCCGCCTGGTCGGGCACCGCCTTGAGCAGCTGATGGGTGAGGACCACGTCCAGCATCGAGGCCTCGTCGACCACTAGCAGATCGGTCTCCAGGGGGTGCGTCTCGTCGTGCTGGAAGCGGCGGGCGTTGGGATCGAACGCCAGCAGCCGGTGGACGGTCCGAGCCTCCTGGCCGGTGCTCTCGGACAGGCGCTTGGCGGCCCGGCCGGTGGGCGCCGCCAGCAGTGTCCGCACTTTCTTGGCCCGCAGAATCCGCAGCAGGGCGTTGACCAGGGTGGTCTTGCCGACGCCGGGGCCGCCGGTGAGCACGGCCACCTTGGCGGAAAGCAGGGTTTCCAGAGCCTGGCGCTGGGAAGGGGACAGTTCGAGGCCGGTCTTTTCCTCGACCCAGGGAATGGCCTTGGGGTCGATGGCGCCCCAGGGAGGACTGCCGGCGAGCAGCCGCTGGAGCTGGTGGGCGCAGCCGGTTTCCGCCCGATGCAGCGGGGTTAGATAAATGAGGCTGCCGCCTTCCACGAGATCGGCCGTCAGGTTCTCCTCCTCGAGTTCGGCGTCGATGGCCTGGTCGATGACGGTCTCGGGAATCGCCAACAGCTTGACCGCCAGATCCACCAGTTTCTCCCTGGGGGCGGCACAATGCCCCTGCTCGCTCCAGACCTGGAGGGCGTGGCGCACCCCGGCGCGGGCGCGGATCGGCGAGTCCTGGGGGATGCCCAGACTGCGGGCGATGGTATCGGCGGTCTTGAAGCCGATGCCCCAGATGTCCAGGGCCAGGCGGTAAGGGTTCTCGCTGACTTTGGCGATGGCCTCGTCGCCGTAGGTCTTGTAGATCCGCACCGCCCGGGAGGTACCCACGCCGTGGGATTGGAGGAACACCATGATCTCCCGCACCTTCTTCTGTTCGGCCCAGGCTTCCACCACCTGGCGGCGCCGTTTGGGACCGATGCCCTCCAGTTCCTCCAGACGCTCGGGCTGCTGCTCGATGACGTCGAACACCGCCTCACCGAAGGCGTGTACCAGTTTTTTGGCGAAATGGGGGCCGATACCCTTGACCATGCCGGAGGCCAGATATTTCTCGATCCCTTCCAGGGTGGAAGGGGGTACCGTCTTCAGGCGTTCGGCCCGGAATTGGAGACCGTGTTCGAGGTGGTTGACCCAGCGGCCCTGGCAATCGATATGCTCGCCGGGGTGGACCGAGGCGGCGCTGCCCACCACGGTGATCGGCTCCCGCCGGCCCCGGACCTTGACCCGCAGGACGCAGAAGCCCGATTCTTCGCTGTGGAAGGTGATCCGCTCGACGGTGCCGGTGAGATGTTCAGAAGCTTCGGTAGTCTGGGGCATCTTCAACCAGTTGACGGGTGGGGCCGCCGAACGGCGCCTATTCCCAGTTGGACGCGTGCCCTCGATTAAGTTCATCGGCCCACCCTGGGAGCGGGCCTATTGTGATCGGGAAACGGGACTCCGCGCAAGCAGTGCCGTGGTTCAGAATGGATTAAGGCGCGGCGTCATAGGCTATGAACGTCAGAGATTGGAACGCCGGGAGGTTCCCATGAAGAAAGTGATCCCGATCGTCCTACTGTTGGGTCTGAGCGCCTGTGCCACTCCGGGTTACTATGTTGCCGGCCCGAGTCCCCAGGCCTATCAGGGGGCGGCGGTCGGCGCCGCGGTCGGTGCCACCGCCGGTGCGCTGCTGGACCGGAAAAACCGCTGGCGTGGCGCCGTCATCGGTGCCGGGCTGGGAGGGTTGTTCGGCGGCGCGACGGCGCACATTTCCAGTCAGCCCTACCGTTCCCGCTACCGCCCCTATTCCGGTTACCAGGGTTACTGATTCGGGGCGGGCGTCGCGGCAGCCCTGTCGGAATTCCGGCAGGGCTTTTTTTGTATCGGAGGCGAGGGTCTATGGCGTCCGGCCGCCGGAGGGTAAACTAACGGAATTCGGTAACGCTGGAGGGAGTCCCATGACAGCC
>JALSSF010000014.1 GCA_026984375.1 Methylothermaceae bacterium
AGCAATTGCCCCGGGAGGAAAGGGAGCGGCAGCGGCTCGCCCTGGGCATGGATTGCCGCGACTGGACGGCGTTTTCCGCCCGTCTGGCGCCGGTGCGCGACCGGGTCCAAAGTTGTTTCGAAAAGGTCTTCGCCGAACCGGCGGCTTCGGATCAGGATCCGGGGGTCCGTATCTGGCGGATGGCGACGGAGGACGGCCGGCTGCTGGCCTGGCTCGAGCAGTTGGGCTACCGTGAGCCCGACGCGTCGTTGCGGCGCCTGAAGGCGTTGCGGCAGTCCCGCAAACTGCAGGCGCTGGGCGATCGGGTGACGACGGAACTGGGGCGGCTGATGCCCATGCTGATCGAGGAGGTGGCCGAGACCGCGGAGCCGGACCCGACCCTGACGCGGATGCTCGATCTCATCGAGGCGATCGCCGGTCGCAGCGTCTATCTGACCCTGCTGGCCGAGAACGCCACGGTCCGGCGGCATCTCGTCCGCCTGGTGGGCGCCAGTCCCTGGATCGCTCGGCTGCTGTCCCGTCATCCGGCCCTGCTGGACGAGCTGCTGGATCCGCGCACCCTTTACGCCCCCTTGACGCGGGACCGGCTGGAGGCGGAGTTGCAGCGCCGCCTGGCGGCGGTGGACGAGGCCGACGAGGAGGCGGTCTTCAACGCCCTGAGGCATTTCAAGCAGGCGCAGGTGCTGCGGGTGGCGGCGGCCGACCTGAGCGGTGCGATTCCCACCCGCATCGTCAGCGACTATCTGACCGAGATCGCCGAGGTGGTGCTGAACCGGGTCCTGGTGCTGGCCTGGCGCCAGGTGACGGCCAAGTACGGTCCGCCGCCGGGCGGAGAACGGACTGCTCCCCGGGATTTCGGCATCATCGGCTACGGCAAACTGGGGGGGATCGAACTGGGCTACGGCTCCGATCTCGACCTGGTGTTTCTTTACCGGGGGGACGGGCAGGGCGAAACCACAGGTCCGCGCCGGGTGCCGGCGAGCGAATTTTTCATCCGCCTGGGGCAGCGGATCGTGCACATCCTGACCGCTCCCATGCTGGCCGGGGTGCTCTACGAGATCGACATGCGCCTTCGCCCCAGCGGCAACGCCGGCTTGCTGGTGAGCGCCTTCGAGGCCTTCGCCCGCTATCAGCGGGAGCAAGCCTGGACCTGGGAGCACCAGGCCCTGGTGCGGGCCCGGCCGGTGGCCGGCGATCCTTCCCTGGGGGCGGCTTTCGCCGATCTACGCATGGAGATTCTATGCCGGCCGCGGGATCTCGAACGACTGCGCTGCCAGGTGGTCGAGATGCGGCGGAAGATGCGGGCGCATTTGGACCGTTCCGATGCCGACCGCTTCGATCTCAAGCAGGGGAGCGGCGGTATGGTGGACATCGAGTTTATAGTACAATTCGGCTGTTTGGCGTATGCCCGGCGCTGGCCGGAGGCGTTCCGGTGGACGGACAATCTCCGCCTGCTGGAGGCGCTGGCGCAGGTGGGCTGGCTGGCGGAGGAAACGGTACGGTTCCTGCAGGAGACCTATTTGGCGTATCGCACTCGGGTGCACCGTCTCGCCCTGCAGGAACGGGCCGCCTTGGTGCCGGCGGCGGAATTTCGTGAGCGCCGTGACCGGGTACGGCGGTTGTGGCAGCGACTCATTGAACGCGGTAGAGGAGACCCCTAAGGATGCCGACACACGATCGCGATGGCGAAATCTGGCTCGATGGCGAATGGTTGCCCTGGCGTGAGGCCAAGGTTCATGTGCTGACTCACACCCTGCACTACGGTGGCGGCGTGTTCGAAGGGCTGCGGGCCTACTACGGCCAGCACGGCACCGCCATCTTCCGCCTTCGGGAACACACCGACCGCCTGTTCCGCTCCGCCCACATCATGCGGATGAAAATCCCCTATGACAAGGACACCCTCGACCGTATCCAGTGCGAGGCGGTGTGGCGCAACCGCCTAGACAGCGCCTACATCCGCCCGATGTGCTTCTACGGCGCCGAGGGCATGGGGCTGAGGGCCGACAACCTCAAGGTCCATGTGATGGTGGCGGCCTGGGAGTGGGGCGCCTACCTGGGAGCGGAAAATCTGGAACGGGGCATCCGCATCCGCACCTCCTCCTTCACCCGCAATCACGTCAACAGCCTGATGTGCAAGGCCAAGGCCAACGGCAACTACGTCAACTCCATGCTGGCGCTGCAGGAGGCCCTGGACGCCGGCTACGACGAGGCCCTGCTCCTCGACCACGAGGGCTACGTGGCCGAGGGCAGCGGGGAAAACATCTTCATCGTCCGCGACGGCAGACTGTACACGCCGGATCTGACCTCGGTGCTCGAGGGCATCACCCGGGACACGGTCATGACCATCGCCCGGGAAATGGGGCTGGAAGTGATCGAAAAACGCATCACCCGTGACGAGGTCTACATCGCCGACGAGGCTTTCTTCACCGGCACCGCCGCCGAGATCACGCCGATCCGCGAGGTGGACGGCCGCACCATCGGCACCGGCCGCCGCGGCCCGGTCACCGAAAAACTGCAGAGTCTCTATTTCGATTACGTCCACGGCCGCCGCGGCGACCACCGGGAATGGCTGACGCCGGTGTCGCCGCCGGAAAGCTGATTCCCGCCGCACGCGAACCCCGGCTTCCGGGAACCCCTGCCGGGGCCTGCGATCCAAGCAGGGCGGAACACTGAATTCGAACATCATGGCCACCCTCGCCGCAATCTCCCCGACCGTTTCCGGCTACGACGCCTTCGCCGAGCATCTGGTGGAAACGGGTAAACTGCGCCCCGCCGACCTGAACCGGGCCCGGCGCCTGCTGGAGGAAAGCGACGACACTCTGCCGCTGCTGCTCGTCAAGCTGGGCCTGGTGGCCGAGCGGGACGTGGCGGAGACCCTGGCCCGGATCTGCGACTTGGAACTGGTGACGGCGGAAGACTACCCCGAGGCCCCGGTGCTGCCTCCGGAAGTCCCGCTGCGCTTTCTCAAAAGCCATCGGGTGGTGGGGCTCGATGAGGACGGCGAGGGGTTCGTCGTCGCCGCCGCCGACCCCCTGGATGGTTTTCTGGCGGAAGCCCTGCGGTTGGCCTGCGGCCGGCCGGTCCGTCTCAAGGTGGGGCTGGCCTCCGACATCGACAACGCCCTGAGGCGTCAGTACGAACAGGACCAGGGGGTGGAGACCCTGGCCGAGGCCGTCGACGACGAGGACGTCGAGCATCTGCGCGACATGGCCTCGGAAGCGCCGGTGATCCGCAGCGTCAACCAGATTCTCCAGCAGGCGGTGGACCTGCGGGCCTCCGACATCCACATCGAGCCGTTCGAGGATCAGCTTCAGGTGCGCCTGCGGGTCGACGGTATTCTGCGCACCATCGACGCCCCCCCGGTGCAGTCTTCCGCAGCGGTGATTTCCCGGGTCAAGCTGATGGCCAACCTCAACATCGCCGAACGCCGCCTGCCCCAGGACGGTCGCATCAAGGTCCAGGTGCAGGGGCGCGAGCTGGACCTGCGGGTGTCCACGGTGCCGACCCTCTATGGGGAGAGCGTAGTGATCCGCCTGCTGGACAAGGAGCAGGTGACCCTGGATTTCAGCGCCCTGGGGTTCGCCGAGGACACCCTGGCGCGGTTTCTGAAGATCCTGGCCCTGCCCCACGGCATTCTACTGATCACCGGTCCCACCGGGAGCGGCAAGAGCACCACCCTCTACACCGCCCTCGACAAGCTCAACACCCCGCAGCGCAAGATCATCACCGTGGAGGACCCGGTGGAATATCAGCTGACCGGGGTCAATCAGATCCAGGTCAAGCCCGACATCGGCCTGGATTTCGCCACCGCCCTGCGCTCCATCGTGCGCCAGGACCCGGACGTGATCATGATCGGGGAAATGCGCGACCTGGAGACCGCCCGCATCGCGGTGCAGTCGGCCCTGACCGGCCACCTGGTGCTGTCGACGCTGCACACCAACGACGCCGCCGGCGGCGTGACCCGGCTGCTGGACATGGGGCTGGAGGACTACCTGATCGCTTCCACCGTCAACGGCATCCTGGCCCAGCGGCTGGTGCGGCGGCTTTGCGATCACTGCAAGCAGCCCAGGGAAGTGCTGCCCGAAGTGGCGGAGGAGACCGGCCTGAACCGGTTGCTCGAACCGGGGCGTCCGCCGGTCCTCTACCAGGCCGTGGGCTGTTCCCGCTGTAACGGTATCGGTTACCGGGGGCGGCTGGCGATCCACGAATTCCTGATCGTGTCCGACCGGATCCGCCGCCAGGTGCTCCAGCATGCCCAGGCCAACGAAATCGAACGCACTGCCATCGACGAGGGCATGCGTACCATGTACCAGGACGGACTGCTCAAGGCCCTGGCGGGGCGGACCACCCTGGAAGAAGTGCTGCGGGTAACCTGCGAGTGACATGCCGGAATTTCTGATCAAGGCGGTCAGCCGCAGCGGGGAGACCGTCGAAACCCTGCGCAGCGCCCCCGACGAGACGACCCTGGTGCGCCAGCTTCAGGCGGAGGACCTGCTGCCGGTCCGGATCACCCCCGCGGGACGCCGGCCTTGGTTGTGGCTGCGCCCCGGACTGCGTCGGCGTCGTCTGCGCCAAAAGGAAGTGCTGGTCTTCACCCGGGAGCTCGCCACCCTGCTCGGCGCCGGCCTGCCCCTGGACCGTTCCCTCAGGGTGCTGCTCCAGCTGTTTCCGGAAGACTCCCGCCTGCACCAGGTCACCGCCCGGGTGCTGGAACGGGTCAAGGGCGGGGCCCAGTTGTCCGCGGCCCTGGAGGCCGAGGGGGACGCCTTTTCCAGGCTGTACGTCAACATGGTGCGCGCCGGCGAGGCCGGGGGCACCCTGGATCGAATCCTGGAGCGCCTGGCCGATTATCTGGAACGGTTCCGGGAACTGCGCGCCAGCGTCCTGACCGCGATGTTGTATCCCAGTATCCTGGTGGTCATGGCGCTGGCCTCGCTGCTGGTGCTGCTGACCTTCGTGGTGCCCCAGTTCGAGGAGATGTTCGCCAGCGCCGGCAAGGAGCTGCCGCTGGCCACCCGGGTGGTGATGGGGCTGGCCCACGGCGTCCAGACCTACGGCTGGGCGGCCCTGATCGTCGTGTTGCTCGCCGTGCGGGGTTTTCAGGTCTGGCTGGCGGATCCCCGGCGCCGTTACCGTTTCCACCGCTGGCTGTTGCGTCTGCCCCTGTTGGGGGAGCTGCTGGTCCGCCTGGAAGTGGCTCGTTTCAGCCAGACCCTGGCGACCCTGCTGGCGTCCGGCGTCGCCCTGTTGCCGGCGCTGGCCATCGTCCGGGAGACCCTGTCCAACCGGGTGCTGCAGGAGGCGGTCCGGGAGGCGGCAGAGCGTTTGCGTTCCGGTGGTGACATTTCCGCGGCCCTGGAAGCCACTGGCCATTTTCCGGTGATGGCCCTGCAGATGATCCGCCTCGGGGAGGAGACCGGCAATCTGCCCGGAATGCTGGAGCGGATGGCCGGGATTTACGAAGGCGAGGTTCGCACCGCCATCCAGCGGATGCTGACCCTGCTGGAGCC
>JALSSF010000015.1 GCA_026984375.1 Methylothermaceae bacterium
GTCGCCGACCGCATCGCCTGGATCCAGGCGGACGTCTTCGACCAGCTCAAGGAGCTGAAGCGGGAACGGCAGCACTTCGACCTGGTCATCGCCGATCCACCCGCCTTCGTCAAACGGCGCCGCGATCTCGCCAAGGGCATCGAGGGCTACCGCCGTCTCAACAAACTGGCCCTGGCCCGGACCGAGGCCGGCGGCGTTCTGGTGAGCTGCAGTTGCTCCTATCACCTGGAAGCCGACCGCCTGCGCCAACTGGTCGTCGGGGCCGCCGCCGGTATCGGCCGCACCGGCGCCCTGTTCGCCCGCGGCGGCCAGGCCCCCGATCACCCGGTCCATCCGGCGATCCCGGAAACCGACTACCTCAAGGCCCAGTTCTATCGCATCCTGCCATGGCCGTGAAATCCCCGCGCATCGAGATCGAATACTGCACCCGCTGCAACTTCCTGTTCCGCGCCGCCTGGATGGCACAGGAATTGCTTAATACATTCGCCGAGGAACTGGGTGAAGTCGCCCTCCAGCCCGGCGGCAGCGGCGTTTTCGTCGTCCGCCTCGACGGCCGCACGCTGTGGGACCGGCGGCGGGAAGGGCGCTTCCCCGAGGCCAAGGAACTCAAACAACGGGTCCGCGACGTAATCGCCCCGACCAAACCGCTGGGCCACAGCGACCGCTGAATCGACGAAAATACGTCATATGCCTCAGAGCGAACCGCAACAATCCGCCATTTGCCCCATCAGCGTGGTGCTGCCGGCGAAGAACGAAGCCGCCGCCCTGCCCGCGCTGATCCCGAAGATCCGCGCCGTCCTCCCCGAGGCGGAGATCCTGGTGGTGGACGACGGCTCCGACGACGGCACCGGCGAGGTCGCCGCTACCCTCGGCGCCCGCATCGTCCGCCATCCCTACAGCATGGGCAACGGCGCCGCCGTCAAAGCGGGGGCGCGGGCCGCCCGGGGGAAGGTGCTGGTCTTCATGGACGCCGACGGCCAGCACGATCCCGCCGACATCCCCCGGCTGCTGGCCAAGCTCGACGAGGGCTACCGCATGGTGGTCGGCGCCCGCCATCCCCGTTCCCAAGCGTCCTGGCTGCGGCGCTTCGCCAACGCCTTCTACAACCGCCTGGCCTCGGTGATGACCGGCTACCGCATCGAGGACCTGACCTCCGGTTTCCGCGCCGCCGACGCCGAGGCCTTCCGCACGTTTCTCTACCTGCTGCCCAACGGCTTTTCCTATCCCACCACCAGCACCATGGCCTTCTTCCGCGCCGGCTTTCCGGTGGCCTACGTGCCCATCCACGCGGGCCGACGGCAAAACGACAGCCGCAGCCACATCCGCCTGGTGCGCGACGGGCTACGGTTCTTCATCATCATCCTCAAGATCGGCGCCCTGTTCTCCCCCATGCGCCTGTTCCTGCCCGTCAGCGGCCTGATCTTCGCCACCGGTCTGGGCTACTACGGCTATACCTACTGGGCCTGGCACAAACTGACCAACATGTCGGTGATCCTGTTCCTCGGCAGCCTGTTCGTGTTCATGATGGGTATCGTCTCGGAACAGATCTCCTCGCTGCATTACCGGTTTCATGAATGAAAGCCCTCTGGCTCACTTCCAGCTTCCCGCGCCATCCCAGCGACAGCGCCTCGGTCTTCCTCCGCCATCTGGCCCTGGCGCTGCAGCGGGAAGGCGTGGAAATCCACGTCTTGATGCCGGATCATCCCGATATCGCCCCCGACGACGCTCCCATCCGCCGCCACCCGTTCCGTTACGCTTTCCCCCGCCCCCGGCAGCGGCTGGCCTACGGTTCCGGCATTCTCCCCAATCTGCGCCGAAACCCCGGGCTGTATCGGCAAATCCCCGGCTTCCTGGCCGCCATGACCTGGAAAGCCCGGCGCCTGTGCCGGCAGCTGCGCCCCGACCTCGTCCACGCCCACTGGATCGTGCCCCAGGGCAGCATCGCCGTGCTGCTCGGTAGCCGTTTCGACGTACCGACCCTGGTCACCGCCCACGGCGGCGACGCCTTCGCCCTCCAGAAGGGCCCGCTGCCGGCACTCAAACGCTGGACTTTGAATCGGGCCGACGCCTGGACCAGCAACACCGCCGCCACTGCGGCCGCCGCCGGCGTCTCCCGGCCGGCGATCATCATCCCGATGGGCGTTGACTTTGACCATTTCAGCGGCGGCGATCCGACCGACTTGATTCCGCTGAAGGACGGACAGCCGTTGATCCTGTTCGTCGGCCGCCTGGTGGAAAAGAAAGGCGTGGGCGACCTGCTCGACGCCTTCGCCCGCTTGGTTCCGGCGCTCGCCTGCCGGCTGTGGATCATCGGCGACGGTGAGCAGCGCCCCGCGCTGGAGGCGCAAGCCCGACGGCTGGGCCTCGGCGACAAGGTCCGCTTCTGGGGGCGGCGGCCCCATCACGAACTGCCCGCTTTCTACGCCGCCGCCGATCTGTTCGCCGCCCCTTCGGTCACCGACCGCCGCGGCGACACCGAAGGCCAGGGGGTGGTGTTCCTGGAAGCGATGGCCAGCGCCACCGCCGTCATCGCCACCCGCACCGGCGGCATCGAGGAAGTGATCGAGGACGGCCGCCACGGCCTGCTCGTCGAACCGGGCGATCCCGACGCCCTGGCTGCCGCCATGACCCGCCTGCTGCGCGATGAAAACCTGCGCCATCGCCTGGCCCGTCAGGGGCAACGCCAGGCCCGCGGCTACGCCTGGCCGGTGATCGGCCGCCGCTTCGCCGAACTGTACCGACAATTGGCTGAATAAAAAAACGATCCCCATCCTGGTCATTGTCCTGGATTCGATGACCGAAGCCACCGACTCCCAAACTGCTCATAATCCCCTTCCGAGAGAAAGACCGGCTGCCCGTCGTTGTCGCGCAGCATGACGTGGTAAAGCCCACCGGGAAGACGCAGGCGCGGTTTTCTGGACAGATTGAAAACTCAGCAAAGGAAAAAAGAAAGCCTGACCCCTGGGTTGGGTCGCGTTCGGGGGCGGAAACTTTTAGAATGCCGACAAGACCACAACACTGTCATCACATGACCGAAACCAATTCCACGCCGCTCCACGCCGTGATCGACATCGGTTCCAACGCCATCCGGCTGCGCATCGGGGCCTTGGGCCACACCGGCAAGCTCGACATCATCGAAGCCGTGCGTGCACCGGTCCGCCTGGGGCGGGACGCCTTTGGCCGTAGTCGCCTCGAGCCCGCCACCATCGATCAGGCGGTGGCGACCTTCCGCGACTTCCGGCAGGTGCTGGACCGCAAGGGCGTTCCCTTAAAACAGGTCCGGGCCATCGCCACCAGCGCCATGCGCGAGGCGGGTAACCGGCAGGAACTGGTCGAACGGGTCCGGGAAGCGACCGGCATCGCCATCGAGGTCATCTCCGGCACCGAGGAGGCCAGACTGGTTTCCCTGGCGGTGCGCCACACCCTGCCGCAGTTGGAGAAACAGAACGCCCTTCATATCGACATCGGCGGCGGCAGCGTCGAGTTCGTGGTGCTGGAGAAAGGCCAGGTGACCGCGCTGGAGAGCCTGAAGATGGGCACGGTACGCCTGCTGTCGCGTTTCGGCGATGAGGACGACCGGAAATTCGTCCGCCTGCTGGACGAGTTTTTCGCCGCCAACGCCGCCAAGATCCGGGAGCTGATCGATGGCACGGCCATCGATATCGCCGTGGGTACCGGTGGCAACATCGAGGCCCTGGGGCAGCTGGGGCGTCAGTTGCTCGACAACGATTCGCCCAGGCGGCTGAAATACGGCCAGTTGAAGGAATTAGGGAAGATTCTCGACGGCCTGGATTACCGGGAGCGGGTGGAAAAACTGCAACTGCGCCCGGACCGGGCCGATGTCATCATTCCCGCCTGTCATGTACTCAGGCAGGTCCTCAAGCTGGTAGGCAAGCCGGATCTCCTGATTCCGGGCGTCGGCCTGGCGGAGGGCGCTCTGATCGACCTGCTCCAGCGCCGCCGCCGCAACGCCCATGAAGACGCCCTGGCCTGGGCCGGCGCCGTGGCCCGCAAATATCACGTCGACCGGGAGCACGCCGAACAGGTCCGGCGGCTGGCATTGCAGTTGTTCGATCAGCTGACGCCGGTCCACGAACTGCCGGCCCGTGACCGCCTGCTGCTGGAGCTGGCGGCCCTGCTGCATGAAATCGGCATCTTCGTCCGCCCCGACGGCCACCACCGCCACGCCCACTATCTGCTCGGCGCCATGCCCATGCTGGGCATTTCCGAGGACGAGCAGCGCCTCTTGGCCCTGGTGGTACGCTGCCAGCGCAAGAAACTGCCGGCGGCGGACGATCCCCTCCTGGACGGCCTCGGCAAGAAGGAGCGGGAGCGCTGGCTGAAACTGGTGGCGCTGCTGCGCCTGGCCATCGCCCTGGACAAGGAACGCCGCGGTGCGGTCCGGGAACTGCACTGCCATCTCGATGGCAAACGGATCCACCTCGTCTGCCGTGGTGAAGGCGATCTGCTGCTGGAACGCTGGGCCGCCCTGCGCCAGAAAGAAATCGCCGAAGCCGCCTTCGATCGACCGATCGAAATCGAAATTTGATGGACTGGCGTCAGGCCCTCGCCTTCGACCGCGACCACCTCTGGCACCCTTACAGCGCCCTGCCGCCCCACTATCCGGTGTGGCCGGTGGCGAGCGCCGCCGGCGTCCGCCTGAAGCTGGCCGACGGCCGGGAGCTGATCGACGGCATGGCTTCCTGGTGGTGCGTGATCCACGGTTACAATCATCCCCGGCTGAACCGGGCTGCCGAAGCCCAGCTGTCCCGCATGGCCCACGTCATGTTCGGCGGCCTGACCCACGAACCGGCGATCGAACTGGGCCGGCGCCTGGTGCAGCTGACCCCCGCGCCGTTGGAAAAGGTGTTTTTCTGCGATTCCGGCTCGGTGGCGGTGGAAGTGGCCCTGAAGATGGCGCTGCAGTACTGGCAGGCCCGGGGGCGGCCGGAGAAACGCCGCTTTCTGGCTTTGGAGGGCGGTTACCACGGCGACACCCTGGGGGCCATGTCGGTGTGCGATCCGAAAACCGGCATGCACCATCTGTTCGCCGATTACCTGCCCCGCCAGCGCTTCGCCCCCCGCCCCGCCTGCCGCTTCCACGATCCCTGGGATCCGGCGTCCCTGGAGCCGCTGGCCGACCGCCTGGCGCGCCATCACCGGGAGCTGGCCGCCCTGATTCTCGAACCCGTCGTCCAGGGGGCCGGGGGCATGTGGTTCTACCATCCGGAATACCTGAGGGGGGCACGGCGCTTGTGCGACCGGTACGACGTGCTGCTGATCGCCGACGAGATCGCCACCGGCTTCGGCCGCACCGGCAGGTTGCTGGCCTGCGAACACGCCGGCGTCGTTCCCGATATCCTCTGCCTCGGCAAGGCGCTCACCGGCGGTTATCTGACCCTGGCGGCGATGCTGACCACGGCGGCGGTAGCCGAGACGATCGGGAGCGGCGAGGCCGGCTGCTTCATGCACGGTCCCACCTTCATGGCCAATCCCCTGGCCTGCGCCGTGGCGGCGGCGAGCATCGACCTGCTGCTGGCGTCGGACTGGCAGGTCAACGTGCGCCGGATCGAGCGAGGGCTGCGGGCCGGGCTGGCACCGTGCCGAGAACTGCCCAGCGTGGCCGACGTGCGGGTGCTGGGGGCGATCGGGGTGGTGGAAATGACGGAAGCGGTCGATCTGGCGGCGATCACGCCGAAATTCGTCGAGGCCGGCGTCTGGCTGCGCCCCTTCGGCAAACTGGTCTACACCATGCCGGCCTACGTGACCACCGATGCGGATCTGGCGGCGCTGACCCGGGCCATCTGCCGCGTGGTCGGCAGCCTCTAGGCCCACAGCCGGTCCAGGGGAAACTCGATGGCCTCGAAAGGCGGCTGGCGCACCGGATCGTCGTCCTTCAGGGCGGCAAGAAAACACCAGTAGCCGTTTTCCAGAACGTAAACCTCCAAAGTCTTCAGCGCCGGATCCACCAGCCACAGATAGGCGACGCCCCGGCGGGCGTAGATGGGCATCTTCAGGGCCCGGTCGACCCGGGCGGTGGAGGGCGACAGCACTTCACAGATCCAGTCGGGCGACACCTCGAACCAGGCGGTCTCCGGCAACGCTGGCATCCGTTCCCGGCGCCAGCCGGCCAGATCGGGAACCAGGACGTCGGCATCGAGATGCAGTTCCGGCTCGTCGATGATCCACCAGCCGCCGGGACCGCCACTGCCCCAACTATAGGCCTCGCCTATGCTGCCTCCCAAAGCCGAATGCGCCCAGGCATGTTTCGGTGCCGGGCGGGGATGGGTGTACAGTTCACCCGCGATGATCTCCCCCACCAGGTTTTCGGGCAGACGGCGGATATCTTCGTAACTGACGGGTTTCTTTGCCGGCTCAGCCATAAGGAATGTCTCCAGAATCTCTGGATTCAATTATCGCTTCAATCCCCGCCAAACTTCCACCAGGCCGTCGATTTCGATGCCGAAAAAGCCGAGGATACGCCCCACGCTCTCGTCGATCATTTCCGCCAGGGTCTTGTCGCGGCCGTAGAAGGCCGGCAGGGGTGGAAAGACGATGCCGCCCATCTCGGTGACCGCCGCCATGTTGCGCAAGTGGGCCAGGTTCAGGGGGGTTTCCCGTGGCACCAGCACCAGGGGACGACGCTCCTTGAGGGTGACGTCGGCGGCGCGGCTGATCAGATTGTCGCCGAAGCCGTGGGCCACGGCCGCCAGGGTCTTCATGGAACAGGGCGCGATCACCATGCCATCGACCCGGAAGGCGCCGCTGGCCACGGCGGCGGCGATGTCGTCGACGTCGTGGTTGACGTCGGCCAGCGCCTGCACCTGCGCCTTCTTCATCCCCAACTCGTGGTGCAGATTCATCAGCCCCGCGCGGGAGACGATCAAATGGGTCTCCCAGTCCGCCAGCGGCCGCAGCAATTCGAGGATACGGACGCCGTAGATGGCGCCGGTGGCACCGGTCAGGGCCACGATCAGGCGTTTGGGCGTCATGACGACACAGTCTCGGCCATCCGGTCGGTGGCGTCCACCAGGGCGTCGATCATCTCCTCCCCCCGGGCGACGTGCCCCGAACGCTCGAGCACCCGCAACCGGGCCCCGGGCAGATGACGCCGCAGCGTGAACGCCGCTTCCAACGGGCAGACCAGATCCCAGCGGCCGTGGACGATGGTGCAGGGGATCGAACGAATCTTGCGGCAATCCTCCAGGATCTGGTTGTCCTTGAGAAAGTAATGGTGGGCCGCATAGTGGAGTTCGATCTTGACCTTGGGAAGCACGGTGTCCGGATCCGGCAGGCGGTCCGGGCGAAAGTCGCCCCCCAGGGTGACCGCGTCGCTCCAGCGGGTCCAGGCCCGCACCACCCGGCGCTGCAACGCTTCGTTGCCGCCGATGACCGCCTTGTACATCCCCTGAATCATGTCGTTCCAGCCGGAAACCGGCAGGCTGGTGATCAGCTCGTGCCAATGGTCGGGATAGACGCGCCGCACCCCGTCGCGGACGAACCAGTCCAGATCGTAGCGCCGCGCCAGGAACACCCCCCGCAGAATCAGCCCCAGCACCCGCTCCGGATGGCGCTGGGCGTACAGCAAGGCCAGGGTCGCACCCCAGGAACCCCCGTACAGGACCCAGCGGTTGATCCCCAGACGAACGCGAACGGCCTCGATGTCCTCCAGCAATTTCCCGGTGTCGTTGTGGCGCAACTCCCCCTGGGGTTCCGAGCGTCCGCAGCCGCGCTGGTCCAGCAGAACGATGCGGTAGCGTTCGGGATCGAAAAAGCGGCGATGCTCCGGACGGCAGCCGGAACCGGGACCGCCGTGGAGGAACACCGCCGGCAGGCCGTCGGGATTGCCGCATTCCTCGAAATGGACCCGGTGGCCGTCGACCTCGAGCCGGTGGGTGGCGTAGGGTTCGATGGTGGGATAGAGGGTTTTCATGGAACCCTATTGTAAAACAGCGGGCAAAAGAAAGGGGCCGTAAAGGCCCCTTTCCGGATTCCGATCCGCGCCGGGATCAGAAACTGAAGCCGACGTAGCCACCGGCAGTCAAGCCGTCGGTATCCGTATCTTCGACGCCGTTCAGATCGCTTTCGTTCCCCGGTGTCACGTGATAACGGAAATCAGCCCCGATATAGACGTTCTTCCACAGGTTGACATCGGCACCGGCGCCGAACATCAGACCAGGATTGAGCACGGTCACCCCATCCGAGGGCGGGCTGATGACATGGATACCCAGACCCACCGGAATGATCCAGGGACGGATCATGCTATCGCGCATGAACTTGATCTTGGGCGCGGCGGTCAGGGTGAACTGAGTCACCGTGGAAGTCTCGGCCTTGCGATTCGGAGCCAACACGGACACGGGCACGCCATCGTCGTTGTCGGTCAGCAGGGAATGGCCGCGAGCGAAACGCTTGTATTCAAACATGACCTCACCCAGAAGATCGGTACCTTCCAGGAAGGTGCCCTCGGTCAGACCGAACAGATCGCGGCTCAAGGTATGCTCGAATCCGGCGCCGATATAGAAACCATTCTGTCCTTTCGCCGCAGAACCGGTGGGATCAGGCAGGACGTCCTTGCCGCGATCGGTCATCGCCCGCGCATAACCGCCGCGGAAGAAGATCATGCTGTCACCGGCACCGGAAATACCGCCGGTCTGCTGCTTCCATTCCTCCAGCTCCATCACCTTCTCGTGATGCATCTGGGAATGGGCCTTGAGATCGGCCAGTTCCTGCTTCAACAATTTCAATTGATTTTCCAGCATCAGGATACGGGCCTCGGCATCGTTGTGGCTGTGACCCTCGTGGGCCAGCACCTGGGGCGCCATCGCAACGGCAGCCACCGCCGCACCATGGAGCAGGGTCTTGTGAATCTTCTTTATTGCTTTCATCATCATCCTCCCCTTGTAGTGGAGTTATCGTCGAATGGCAATCGTTATTTGTTTCATCCCCGCTGCTTTTTGCTAAAAAGCAACACCGTGACGACCCTAATGCTAGCAGACAACTTTCACAGGGGCAATTATTTTGCGATAATCGAACGAAACTGGAGTCATTGCCGGTCTCCCGGGCTGTCGGGTCGATGTCGTGGATTTACAACGACCCGGGGCCTACGCTAGCCTTGGACTGAGGATCCCGAGAACTACCTGCGGACATAATGAAACAAAAACTGACACGGATAAGGTTGCGCCCGCCTGTCTTCATTTTTCTGCACGATCTGTTGATGATCAGCCTCGCCTGGCTCGGGGCTTTCTGGCTCCGTTTCAACCTGGAACCGTTGTCTCACAGCGCGTGGCGCTCCAGCCTCGAACTGCTACCGTGGATCCTGTCAATCCAGGGACTGACCTTCGGCTACTACGGTCTCCATCGTGGCGTCTGGTGTTACGCTTCGTTCCACGATCTGCTCAAGATCGCCCAGACCATCGCCACCGGTACCGCGGCCATCACCATGGTGCTGTTCTTCAACGAGTCCCTGGACGCGCTGCCCCGCTCGATTCCCGTCTTGTACGGCCTCCTCGCCCTGACCTTGTTGGGTGCCCCCAGATTCCTGTTCCGCCTTCTCTACGCCCACCGCCCCAATACCGCGCCGGAAAAGAAGCGGGCCCTGATCGTCGGCGCCGGCAGCGCCGCCGAGACCCTGATCCGGGAATTGTCGAACGACCGCAAGGCCGAATATCATCCGGTCGTCCTGGTGGACGACGATCCCCGCAAAAAGGGACGTCAAATTCGGGGAATCCAGGTCGCCGGAGGCTGCCACAAGATTCCTAAGCTGGTGACAAAACACGACATCGACTGCATCCTGATCGCCATTCCGTCGGCGACCAACGAACAGATGCGCCGGATCGTCCAGTACTGCGAGGAAAGCGGGGTCCCGTTCCTGACCCTGCCCTCGTTCCACGAAACCTTTCCCTGCAGCCAGTCGATCCGCAATCTGCGTCAGGTCTCCATCGACGACCTGCTGGGCCGCGCCCCCAACGAATTGGACTGGCTCTCCATTCACGCTCACCTGCAGGGCAAGGCGGTCATAGTCACCGGCGGGGGTGGCTCGATCGGCTCGGAACTGTGCCGGCAACTGGCCGCCCTGCCGGTCTCGCGGCTGGTCATTCTCGATAATTGCGAATTCAATCTCTACAAGATCGAAACCCAACTGAAAGAGGAGTTCCCCCATCTGGAGATCGTCCCCAAGCTGGGCAGCATCACCGACGAGGCGGCGGTCGATCACCTTTTCAAGACCTATCGGCCCGAGGTGGTGTTCCACGCCGCCGCCTATAAACACGTGCCGCTGCTGGAAGATCAGATCCGGGAAACCATTCTCAACAACGTGATCGGCACCCACATCGTGGCGCAGACCGCACTGCGTCACCAAGTGGAGGAATTCGTCCTCATCTCCAGCGACAAGGCGGTGAACCCCTGCAACGTCATGGGAGCAACCAAGCGGGCCGCCGAAATGCTGTGCCAGAGCTACAACACCCTGGACGCCACCCGTTTCATCATCGTGCGCTTCGGCAACGTGCTCAATTCCGCCGGCAGCGTCGTACCCCTGTTCCATGAACAGATTCAGGCCGGCGGCCCGGTCACGGTCACCCATCCGGAAGTCAGCCGCTACTTCATGACCATCCCGGAAGCCTGCCAGCTCATCATGCAGGCGGCGGCCATCGGTGAGGGCGGGGAAGTCTTCGTGCTCGACATGGGCGATCCCATCAAAATCTGCTACCTGGCCGAACAGATGATCCGTCTCTACGGCAAGCGTCCCGGAATCGACATCGAAATCCGCTACACCGGTCTCCGCCCGGGGGAGAAGCTGACCGAGGAATTGTTCCACAAGCACGAATACCTGCTCGAGACCCCTTATCCCAAGTTGATGTTGGCACGCTCGCCGGTATGCGATCCCAAGATCATCGAGAAATTCCTGTCCCAGTTGTGGAAAACCTGCCAGAACTACGACGAGACGCAGGCTTTGATCCTGTTGCAGGCGCTGGTGCCGGAGTACCGCCACCATCTGGAACAGGCGGCAGCGGCGGAACGGCACCCGCAATCCTCCGAACCGATCTACCATGAGGAATCGAAATGACCGTCCGCATCCGAACCCTTGACGATGCCGTCGACCACGCCAGGCGGGGTCTGAAACTCACCGCCCGGGTTCGATTGGCCCGGCGCCCGATCGTCCTGAAGGTCCACCCCGATCTGGACATCGTGGAGGAACAGGAGGCCTATCTGCTGGGGGCCCGTTTCCTCTTTCGGGCCGGTGACGAGGATCAGGTGGTCGACCGGATCTATGTGCTCGGCTTTCCCACCGAGGATCCGGAAGAAACCCTGCTGAACCGCAACGTGGCCAACGGGCTTCTGAAGGAGGATTACCGGCGTCTGAAACAGGCCGGCATCCGGCTGCTGGAGGAACCCTACTTCGAGGAGTGAGCGTTTCTGCGGGGACCGAAAAGCGCGGTGCCGATGCGGACCAGCGTCGCCCCTTCCAAGATCGCCGCTTCCAGGTCCCCGGACATGCCCATCGACAGGGTATCCAGATCCAGACTCAACGAGTCACGCAACTGACGCAGCAACCGAAAAGGCCGGCGCTGCGCCTCCATTCCGACGCTCGGCGCCGGCAGCGTCATCAATCCCCGCAGCCGCAGCCGGGGTAGTTGCCTCACCGCCCGGGCCAGTTCCGCCACTTCGTCTGGGGCCACCCCTGCCTTGCTCGCCTCGCCGCTCACGTTGACCTGCAGGCAGACGTTGAGGGGCGGCAGCCAGTCGGGCCGTTGCGCACTCAGGCGCCTGGCGATCTTGAGGCGGTCGACACTGTGGACCCAGTGGAAGCGGCGGGCGATCGGCCGAGTCTTGTTGGACTGGATCGGCCCGATGAAATGCCAGGTGATGTCGCAATGGCCCAGGGCCTCCTGCTTTTCCAGCGCCTCCTGGAGATAATTTTCCCCGAAATGGCGCACCCCCAGCCGGTAGGCGGTCAGCAACCGTTCCGGCGGTTGAGTCTTGCCCACGGCCACCAGGGTCACCTCGTCCCGGCGTCCGGAAACCTGAAGCGCCTCGTCGATGCGGGCCTCGAGATGCCTCAAGCGCCGTTCCATCGCTCCGTCGTCCGCACGATCGTTCAACTCGCCCATCGCCGCTTCCGGAGAAGCGACCGGCGATAAACTATACTTGCAGGCGTTGTCATCCATTCGCCCAAGGAGTGTCGTCATGGATATCGCCGAGTTGTTGGCCTTTTCCGTCAAGAACAATGCCTCCGACCTGCATCTGTCCGCCGGGCTGCCGCCCATGATCCGGGTCGATGGCGACATTCGCCGCATCAACGTGCCCCCCCTGGAACACAAGGAAGTCCACGCGCTGGTCTACGACATTATGAACGACAAGCAGCGCCGGGACTACGAAGAATACCTGGAAACCGACTTTTCCTTCGAACTGCCCGGCATCGCCCGCTTCCGTGTCAACGCCTTCCATCAGGACCGCGGTGCCGCCGCGGTGTTCCGCACCATTCCCTCCAAGGTCCTGACACTGGAGGATCTGGGATGCCCGCCGTTCTTCCGGGAGGTGACCCAGAAGCCACGCGGCCTGATCCTGGTCACCGGCCCCACCGGTTCCGGTAAATCGACCACGCTGGCGGCGATGATCGACCATATCAATTCCAACAATTACGCCCACATCCTCACCATCGAGGATCCGATCGAATTCGTCCATCAGAGCAAGAAGTCCCTGATCAACCAGCGGGAGGTCCACCGCGACACCCTCGGCTTCAACGAAGCCCTGCGGTCGGCGCTGCGCGAAGACCCGGACGTGATCCTGGTGGGGGAAATGCGGGACCTGGAAACCATCCGCCTGGCCTTGACCGCCGCCGAAACCGGCCACCTGGTGTTCGGCACCCTGCACACTTCCTCGGCCGCCAAGACCATCGACCGCATCATCGACGTGTTCCCGGCGGCGGAAAAGGCCATGATCCGTTCCATGCTGTCGGAGTCCCTCCAGGCCGTCATCGCCCAGACTCTGCTGAAGAAGATCGGCGGCGGACGGACCGCCGCCTGGGAGATCATGGTGGGAACACCGGCGATCCGCAACCTGATCCGGGAAGACAAGGTGGCCCAGATGTATTCGGCGATCCAGACCGGCCGCAAGGACGGCATGCAGACCTTGGACCAGCATCTGCAGGAACTGGTGGACAAGGGAATCATCTCGCGCCAGACCGCCCGGATCAAAGCGGTCAACAAGGCCGCCTTCTGAAGCCGGAGGAATCATGCCATGAACATCGAATCGTTGCTGACCCTGATGGTGCACAAAAAGGCGTCGGACCTGTTCGTCATCGCCGGCCGCCCCCCCTGCCTGAAGATCAACGGCAAAGTGGAGCCGGTGGGGCCCAAGACGCTCAACGACGCCATGGCCCGGGAACTGGTGCTGAGCACCATGGACGCCCGCCAGCGGGACGAGTTCGAGAACGCCCGCGAGTGCAACTTCGCCATCAGCATGGAAAACCTGGCCCGTTTCCGGGTCAGCGCCTATTATCAACGCAACAGCCCGGCCATGGTGATCCGCCGGATCCAGGATTACATTCCGGATCTGGAGGAGCTGAACCTGCCCCCGATCCTCAAGGAACTGTCCATGACCAAACGGGGCCTGATCATTTTCGTGGGCGCCACCGGCACCGGCAAGTCCACATCCCTGGCGGCGATGATCAAACACCGCAACCACAACAGCTCCGGGCACATCATCACCATCGAAGACCCGATCGAGTACACCCACAGTCATGCCGGCTGCATCGTCACCCAGCGCGAGGTGGGCACCGACACCGAATCCTACGAAGTGGCCCTCAAAAACACCCTGCGCCAGGCGCCGGACGTCATTCTGATCGGCGAGATCCGCAGCCGCGAGACCATGCAGCACGCCATCACCTTTGCCGAAACCGGTCACCTGTGCCTGTCCACCCTGCACGCCAACAACGCCAACCAGGCCCTGGACCGCATCCTGCATTTCTTCCCCGAGGACATGCACAGCCAACTGTTCATGGATCTGTCCCTCAATCTCAAGGCCATCGTCGCCCAGCAGCTGATCCGGCGCGCCGACGGGGAAGGCCGCTATCCGGCGGTGGAAATCCTGATCAACACCCCCCTGGCCTCCGACCTGATCCGCAAGGGGGAGGTCCACAAGCTGAAGGAACTGATGAAACGTTCCCGCGAACAGGGGATGCAGACCTTCGACCAATGCCTGTACGATCTCTACCGCGCCGGCAAGATCAGTTACGAGGACGCCCTGGCGGCGGCGGACTCCCGCAACGAGGTGCGCCTGATGATCAAACTGGGCGCCGAAGGGGGGGCGGACAAGTACGGCGCCCTAAGCGACCGGATGCACCTGGTCGAAGACGACTGATCATTCCGGATCCATATAGACCACCCGGCCGTCCACCAGGGTGCAGCGCACCCGCCCCTTGAGGGTCCTGCCCCAGAACGGGGTGTTCCGCCCCCGGCTCCGCCAGTGGGATTCCCCGACCCGCCAGGAGGCTTCCGGGTCGAACACGCACAGATCGGCGGGCACACCTGGGCGCAGCCGCCCGGTGGACAGACCGAGGACGCGGGCCGGCCCCAGGGTAAGGCGGGCGACGGCCTGGGGCAGGGTGAACACCCCTTCCGCCGTCAATTCGATCATCAGCGACAGCAGGGTCTCGAGCGCGGAAATCCCGGGGGCCGTGTCCGGGAAGGCGTCGAGTTTGGCATCGGCCTCGTGGGGCTGATGATCGGAACAGACCGCCGTCACCGTTCCCTCGGCCACCGCCCGGCGCAGACCGTCGCGATCGGCCGCGGTCCGCAAGGGCGGCATAACATGGACCATGGGATCGAAGCCGATCACGTCCGCTTCGCTCAAATGCAGCTGATGCGCGGCCACGTCGCAACTGACCGGCAGTCCGTCGGCACCGGCGGCGGCGATCATGGCGGCCGCCCGGCGGGTGCTGAGGCAGGAAAAATGCACCCGGGTGTCGATCTCCTCCACCAGCGCCAGTATCTGGGCGACCGCCACCGTCTCGGCGCTGGCCGGAATCCCCGGTAGCCCCAGCCGGGTCGCGACCGCCCCTTCGTGCACGCAACCGCCGGCGGCGAGCCATTCGTCCAGGGGGCGGACGAACACGATCAGATCGTAGGTGGCGGCATATTCCAGGGCCCGGCGCCACACCAGGGAATGGCGCAACGGCCGGGTCCCGTTGCCGACCACCCGGCAGCCCGCCTGCCTGAGGGCGTACATTTCGCTGAGCGATTCACCGTCCAGGTTCCGGGTCAGGGCCCCGACCGGGACCAGTTTGGCCCGGGCCGCCGCCTGGGCCCGCTCCCGGACCAGCTCGATCACCGCCGGAGTGTCGGCGACCGGATCGGTCTCGGGGGAACTGCAGAGGGTGGTCACCCCACCCTTGACGGCGGCGGCCGTCTCACTGGCGATGGTGCCCTTGTGTTCCTGGCCGGGTTCGCGCAGATGGACGCTGAGATCGATCAGACCCGGCGCGATGACGGCTCCCCGAACGTCGAGTTCGCGCTCCGGGGTGAAATCGGCCGGCGCCGCTCCCACCGAGACGATCCGGCCATCGGCGATCCAGACGCCGCCGGGATTCAGGGTTTCGTTCTCCGGATCGAGCAGCCGTCCGTTGACGAGGGCGATCTTCATCCCTGCACCGCCCCCATCGTCAGGGCCATGACCGCCATGCGAACGGCGATGCCGTGTCCCACCTGCTCCAGAATGACCGAGTGCCCGCCGTCGGCGACTTCGGAGGCGATCTCGACCCCCCGGTTGATGGGACCGGGATGCATCACCAGACAGTCGGGCTTGGCCCGCCGCAACCGTTGCCGGGTCAGGCCGAAACAGCGGAAGAACTCGTGTTCGCTCGGAAGCAAAGCCCCCTGCATCCGCTCCTTCTGCAGGCGCAGCATGATCACTACGTCGGCGTCCTCCAGCCCTTCGTCCAGGTCGTGACAGGCCCGCACCCCCAGGCTTTCCACCGCCACCGGCAGCAGAGTGCGGGGCGCCACCACCCGGACCTCGGCGACTCCCAGGGTGTTGAGGGCGTGGATCTGGGAGCGGGCGACCCGGGAATGGAGGATGTCGCCGACGATGGTGACGATCAGGGAGGAGAAATCCGGTTTGTGGCGGCGAATGGTGAACATGTCCAGCATCGCCTGGGTCGGATGGGCGTGGCGGCCGTCCCCGGCGTTGATCACGCTGATATGGGGCGCCACGTGGCGGGCGATGAAGTGGGCCGCACCGCTGGCGCCGTGCCGTACCACGAACATGTCCACGCTCATGGCCTCGAGATTGCGGACGGTATCGATCAGGCTTTCCCCTTTGGTGGTCGCCGACACCGCGACGTTGATGTTGAGCACGTCCGCCGACAGCCGTTTGGCGGCCAGCTCGAAGGTGGTGCGGGTCCGCGTGCTGGGCTCGAAGAACAGGTTGACCACCGTCTTGCCCCGTAACAGCGGCACCTTCTTGACCTTTTGCTCGGCGACGCTGCCGAACGATGCGGCGGTGTCCATGATCCGCTCCAACCAGACCCGGTCGAGCCCCTCGATGGTGAGAAAATGGCGCAGGCGCCCACTGTCGTCCAATTGCAGCGCGCTCGTCATCGGGGTCACTCGCCGTCGATGGTGTACAACTCCAGGCGCAGGGGATCGGGACCGGTCAGCTTGATCCGCTGATTGGGGCCCAGGTCGATACGGGCCCCGACGCAATCCGGTTGAATCGGCAGTTCCCGCCCGTTCCGCTCGATCAACACCCCCAGGACCACCTGGCGCGGACGGCCGTAATCGAACAGCTCGTTGAGGGCGGCGCGAATGGTGCGACCGGTGTACAGGACGTCGTCGATCAGAATCACGTCCCGGTCTTCGGTGCTCGGCAGCTGGCTGGGGCGCACCTCCGGATGCATGCCGATGCGGGAGAAGTCGTCGCGGTAGAAGGCGATGTTGAGCCGGCCGATCGGCCCCTCGATGCCGAGACGCTCGCGCAAGCGTTCCGCGATCCACACCCCGCCGGTGTGGATCCCCACGATCATGGGATCGCGCAGGCGCCGCGCTTCCATCTGGCGCTCGAGGCATTCTTCCAGCGCCAGCAGCAGGGAATCGACGTCGAGTTCGGCGATCACCTCTTTCATGCCGCATCCTTCTGCAGGTTCAACCAGGTTTGCAGGATCAGCTGGGCGGCCAGCTGATCGTTCACTTCCCTGACTTTTCCGGCCCGCAATTTGAGGTCGTCGAACAACAACCGGCGCGATTCGAAGCTGGTCAGATGTTCGTCCACGGCATGGACCGGCAACCGGTAACGGGCCTCGAGCCGGCGGCAGAATTTCCGCATCAACGGGGTCACCGGATTGTCCCGTCCGTCGACCTGACGGGCGATGCCCACCACCATGCCGTCCGGCCGCCAGGTCGCCACCAGACGGTCGATCGCCTGCCAGCGGACCGCCTTCTTCTCCGAGCGAATCGTTTCCAGGGGCGATGCCGTACCGGTGAGGCGCTGGCCCACGGCCACGCCGATCTTGCGGATACCGAAATCGAACCCCAAATAGGTACCACTGTCCCGCTTATCCATGTCCTGCCTGCGATGACAACAAATCCAGATTGACCCCCAATCGGGAGGCGGCCGCCTTCCAGCGCCGGGACGGCGGCAGATCGAACAGGATCTCCGGATCGGCGGGCACGTTGAGCCAGGCGTTGTCCATCATCTCCTGCTCCAGTTGCCCCCTGCCCCATCCGGCATAGCCCAGGGCGACGAGGAATTTCTCCGGCCCTTCCCCGGCGGCGATGGCTTCGAGAATGTCCCGGGAAGTGGTCAAACCGATGTCCTCGTCGACGGCCAACGTGCCCTGCCATTCCCCCACGGGGGAATGGAGCACGAAACCGCGCTCCGGCTGCACCGGTCCGCCGAAATAGACCGGAATTTCGGCGACCTCCGGACGCGCGATCTCGATCTTCATCGAAGCCAGGATTTCCCCCAACGTCATTTCCATCGGCCTGGAAATGACGATTCCCAAGGCCCCCTCCTCGCTGTGCTGGCAGATGTAGGTCACCGTCTGGGAAAAATTGGGATCCGCCAGGGCGGGCATGGCGATGAGAAATTGTCCGGTCAAAGAATGGATCGTATCTTGCATCGACTTTCGAATCCTCAGCGCCCCATGGCCAATCCTGCGTCATTATAAAAGTTCCAGGTCCGGGTGATGACCAGAATGTCGGTCTCGGCCGCCAGTTCCTTGGGGAAAGGGGCGAACGGAGCCGCCAACCGGACGATGCGTATCGCCGCGGCGTCCAGCACCTTGTAGCCGGAAGAGCGGTGGATCTTGATCTTCTTGACCTTGCCGTCCTTGGCGACCCATACGCTCATGAGCAGACGCCCCGACATCCCCTTGCGGCGAGCTTCGTCCGGATAGTTCAGATTGCCGATCCGCTCCACCTTGTCCTGCCAGGCCCGCTCATAGGCCGCCGCAACGTACTTGTGGGCGCGGATCTGGCGGACCGGCGTCACCCGTTCACTGCCGAACAGCAGCGGCCGCTTGGTGACCTGACCGAGCTCCGCGATCTGCCGAGCCAGCATCCCGGGATTCAGCCGGGGCCGCTCCTCCGACGGGTTCGGTTTGGTGGCAACCGCCGCCTCGGCCCGTTCCGCCGTCAGCACCGGTTTTTTGTTTCGCGGTTGCGGGCGAGCGGGAGCGGCGCGGGGACGGCCGGAAGGTGGGGTCTTCGGCGACGGTCTCGGTCTCGCTTTACGGGGGGCGCCGCCCCGGCTGTCATGGGCCGCCCGATAATCGGCCTTCTCCGGTCTTTCCCGGTCCGGTCGCGACACCAGTTCGATGTCGAGATGGCGTTCGACCGACGCAGGCCGGGGCAGCTGGAAGCGAATGCCGAAAATCAGCAGCGCATGGAGCACGGCCGCCGCCAGCACCGCCAGAAACAGTCGGTCCGAGGAACTGCCGAAGGATTCCCGAAACATGGTCATCGGTGGAGCAGCGCTTCGATCTCGTTCATGAGTTGGGCACTGATGTTCAATCCGAACAGTCTATCCAATTCCTGAATGCACGTCGGGCTGGTGACGTTGATCTCGGTGAGGTAGTCACCGATCACGTCGATCCCGGCGAAGATCAGCCCGCGCCGGCGCAATTCCGGCCCGACCTGGGCGCAAATCCAACGATCACGGGAAGACAGCGGGCGCCCCTCGGCCCGTCCGCCCACGGCCAAATTTCCCCGGATTTCACCCGGAGCCGGGATCCGGGCCAAAGCATAAGGCACCGGTTCGCCGTTGATCAACAGGATGCGCTTGTCCCCCTGGGCGATTTCCGGCAAATAGCGCTGGGCCATCACGAAACGGCGCCCCCGCGCCGTCATGGTTTCCAGAATGACACTGACGTTGGGATCCCGGGGATGGAGATAGAAAATCGACGCTCCCCCCATCCCGTCCAGGGGCTTGAGGATGATTCGTCCCTGCTCCTCGAGAAAGCGACGAAAACGCTCCGGCTCCCGGGCCACCAGGGTGGGGGCGCAACACTGGGGAAACCAGGCGGTGAACAGTTTCTCGTTGGCATCCCTGAGGCTCCGGGGCCGATTGACCACCAGCGTGCCGCGCTGCTCCGCGCATTCGAGCAGATAGGTGACATAGATGTACTCCTGATCGAAAGGCGGATCCTTGCGCATCAGAATCACGTCCAGGCTGTCGAGGGGCGCATCCGTCTCTCCTTCGAAGCGGTACCAGCACTGGGGATCGCGCTTCACCTTGAGACGCCGCATCCGGGCGAAAGTGCGCCCGTCGCGCAGGTAAAGGTCGCCCATTTCCATGTAATGCAACGCCCAGCCCCTGTCCTGGGCTTCCAGGAGCATGGCGAAGCTGCTGTCCTTCTGAATGTTGATGCTACCGATCGGGTCCATCAAAATTCCCAGGCGAATCTCCGAATTCATCGCTCCTGTCGGTCGATCTGGATCACAGTGATCCATGGTAACACTTACCGCCTGGCAATTTGACTTCCCGCCCCTCCCATTTTGCCTTCCCACATGCACTTGCGCTAAAATTAGTGGTTTCAATTCATTGGGTATTCGGGGTTTGGAACATGTCCAGAGTCTGTCAGGTTACCGGAAAGCGGCCCATGAGCGGCAACAACGTCTCCCACGCGAAAAACCGCACCAAGCGCCGTTTTCTGCCCAACCTCCATTATCATCGGTTCTGGGTGGAAAGTGAAAACCGCTGGGTGAAATTGCGGGTCTCCAGTCAGGGGATGCGCATCATCGACAAAAAGGGCATCGACGCCGTGCTTGCCGAGATGCGCCAGCGCGGTATCAAGATCTGAAGTTAAGGAGACGGCATCATGCGGGAAAAAATCAAGCTGGTTTCCACCGCCGGCACCGGTTATTACTACACCACCACGAAAAACAAGCGTACCACGCCGGAAAAGCTGGAATTCAAGAAATACGATCCGGTGGTCCGGAAACACGTTCTGTTCCGGGAGGCGAAGATCAAATAATCCGTCGTGGAACCCGCGGCCTGACCGCGGGTTTTCACTGGGCGAACAACTCCGCTTCCGCCCCGCCGTCGAAGGCCTCCGGCGCCGGTTCTTGCTGCGGCTGTGGTTCCACCGTGGCCGCGCTCTGCCTTTCGGAGACCGTGGCCGGATAGCTTTCCGGTGTCGACTGGATCCAATTGGCCAATTGTCTTTTTCCGGTGTCCGTCTGGATCACGATCCCCAGCAGCGCCAGACTCGCCAACCATCCCACCAGGAACCACAGCACGGCATTCACCAGCGCCTGTTTCCGCGTCACCGCTGACGCATTCGCCTGGGGCGAATGCAAAGGCAACTGCTCGGGATCGACGGCCTCCAGCTGGTCAAGCAGCGGCACCGGTTCCGCAACCTCCGTTTCCTGATCGATCTGCTGATATTTTTGCTTCAGCCGCTCGATTTGCCGACGCATCCTGGCGATGTCGTCATCGGCCTGGTCGCGGACCATCTGCAATTCCGCTTGAAGCGCCTGAACGATCTCGTCGGCGCTGCGATCGTCGATCGCCTCCTGGTATTGGCGGATCCGGGCCTCCAATTCGGCAACCCGCCGGCGCATGGTCTGGAGTTCCTCTTCCAGGGCCTGCGGTTCCGCCGGTTCCCCGGGTGCCGGGGTTTCCCGATCGGCAAGCGCCTCGAGCCGATCGAGCAGCGACCGCCTTTCCCGGTGCAGTTCGGCCAATTGGTCCTGCAAGCGGCGGTTTTCCCGGCGCAACGCCTCCAGCTCGGTTTGCGGCGCATCCCGAGCACCGGTGGATTCGGCGCCTTGTTCCGCCTCGGGACGGGGAACCCCCGGATCGCCGTTTCGGTCCTCCACGCCCGCCAGGCATTTGCGCGGCACGTTTTCCAATCCTCCCTCCAGGACCACAGCTTCGAAACCATAGCGGAGCAGAAGGAACGCCGCGGCAGAGCTGAGTTTGCCGTTTTGGCAGACGGTGATGTAGCGCCGCTGACGGCTCAAACTTCCCAGTTGCATCCGCAAGGAGAAAAAGGGAACGTTTTGACTGCCTTCGATGTGGAATGCGTGAAAGGCATCCGGGTCCCGGACGTCCAGCCAGACCGAATCCTGCCCCACTTCCTGGTAGGCGGATTCGAAGCTGATGCGGGTGAGCACCGGTTCGGCCAGCCACTCCAGAAACGCCTCCCGCCGCAATCGCAGGACCACACCATCGGTCATCGCGGTGACGTTGACGGCGCGGGGACGGCCGGACAACAGGGCGTCCTCCCCGAACATGTCCCCCGCCTGCAGCTCACCCAGCTTGATTTCCCTGGCGTTGGGACGCGGCTGGCGGCTCACCAGACATTTGCCCGAGCGGACGACGTACAGGCAGTCGGCGATTGCTCCCTGCTCGACGATCCGGACACCGGCCGATACTTCGACTTCTTCCAAACTGCTGAGAATCTTTTGCAGATTGCTGGCCGGGAGTTGCTGAAAAACGGGAAGTTTCAGCAGACGGGTCAGCCAGTCCTTCGAATCGGATTCGGTTTTGGACACCGCCGCGGCAGTGCCGTCCTGATAATTGTCCATGGATCTCAACAGGTCATAGTCGACACGAATATAGCGTAAAGGGGTCAACGCTCTGGCGGTGACGTTGTATGGCACCTGGTGCGCCAGGGGAAAGCGGGCCCCCTCGGTATTCCCTTCCACTTCTTCCATGAGAATTCCCCCGCTTTCCAGAGCGATCCGGCCGTCCAACAGATAGATCCAGTGCCTCGGGATCTCCCCCTGGCGAAACAGAACCTCACCCTTGCCGGCTTCCTCGACCACCAGGCCGTCACACAACCGCCGACAATCCGCCTGTGGTAACAGATGCAATGGAATGAGCCGCCGCACCCGGACATAGAGATCTTCGATAACCGTCACCGTCGCAGATCCAGCGCCAGGTTAGACCGGCCGGTCGCATCCAGCCCACGACCACACGGAACGGCGTTTCCCGTCCGATCCCGGGCCGTTTTCCACCCGGCTTGCGCCATACGGCTGTCCAACTTCCCAATCCCCCGTTGGCGATTTCCGTGGTTTCCAGTCCCCACGATTTGGCCGCTCATTAATAGTTTAGTCGTGATTTTCGATTACGGTTTATGGACGACGCGGCATCGGGGTTCGACATTCCCTATGGGCCGAGGTCTGAAGGGCCGTCTCCGGCGAGGGAGCAATGGCAAGTTTTCCTATCCGGCAAAGGTTTCGGCGCTACAATAGCCCGGTCGACCCCCAACAAGGACGTGCCGATGGCGCCTCGTTTCACGCTGAAAACGCTGGCACTTCTGATGGCGGTGCTGGATGGATTCATCGTGCTGGCCCTGCTCGTCCCCCTCATCGCCGATGGCCTGCCGGGCATCTCGGGAAGCGCTTTGGCGGGTGTCCTCATCGCCACCTTGGCCCGCTCCGGTCTGACCCTGGCGATCATCCGCTCGCTCGACTGGCAGGCCGGTCACGACCCGATCACCCGGCTGCCCAATCGCCACCTGTTGCACCGTCAGCTGGAGCAGGTACTGAAAACGCATCCCTCCGGACCGGTCGCCCTGTTCCTCATCAACATCGACCGATTCCGCCTGTTCATCGCCAGCCTCGGCTATCTCTCTTGTGACCGACTGCTTTCGGAAGTGGCTCGGCGCCTGCGGCGGCAGATGGCAACCAGAGGAATTCCGGGACAGCTGTACCACTTCGAAGCCGACACCTTCGCCCTCCTCATCCCGGGAGACGAATCGGGGGAGCGGGTCGCCCGGCTGCTGCTGGAAGCCTTCCATCAACCCGTCTACCTGAACCGGCGGGAATTCTGCATTTCCGTCAGCATCGGGCTGGGAATCCATCCCTGGGACGGTCGCGACGCGATGCAACTGATGCGGGCCGCCGACCTCGCCCTGCAACAGGCCAAACGTCGGGGCGGCAATCGCTGGTGCCGCTATCGTCCGGAATTCGAACCGGCGATTTCCCAGCCTCTGGCCCTGGAGGGCTATCTGCGCCACGCCATCGAGCACGACGAACTGGAACTGTACTATCAACCCCAGGTGCGTCTGCTCGACGGGCGCCTGTGCGGCGCTGAGATCACCCTGCGCTGGCATCACCCAAAATACCGCCTCATCCCACCCCAGGATTTCATCCCCCTGGCGGAAGAAGCCGGCCTCATCGGCCCCATCACCGAATGGTTGCTGAAACAGGCTCTGAGGCAATTGCAACGCTGGCAAAAAGCCGGATATCCCCGGCTCCGACTGGCGGTCAATATTTCCGCCTATCAGTTTCACCAACACCAGTTGCCGCAGCTGCTGGAGCAATTGCTACGCGCCCATCCAATCGATCCGGAGTTGCTGGAACTGGAACTGACCGAATCGGCCGCCATGCTCGACATCGAGCACACCGTCCAGGTGTTGCGGCAACTGCGGGCGCTCGGCATCAGACTGGCCCTGGACGACTTCGGCACCGGCTTTTCCTCGTTGAGCCACTTGCGCCGCTTTCCCCTGGACACGCTCAAGATCGACCGCTCCTTCGTGCAACCCATTCCCCGGGATCCGGGCAGCAACGCCATCGTCCAGGGGATCGTGCAACTAGGCCACAGCCTGCGCTTGTCCACTCTGGCCGAAGGTATCGAAACGCGCCAGCAACTGGAACTGCTGCGTCGCTTCGGTTGCGACGAAGGCCAGGGTTACCTGTTCGGCAGACCGATGCCGCTGTCCCGCTTCGAAGCGCTGATCGAACGGGGACTACCCCGGCAATGGTTCAGACCTCGAACGCTAGCCCGATGATGTTGTATCCGGCATCGACGTAGACCACTTCCCCGGTGATGCCGGAGGCCAGATCGGAGCACAAGAAGGCCGCCGCGTTACCCACCTCTTCAATGGTGACGTTACGGCGCAGGGGCGCGGCCCCTTCCGCCTTGCCGAGCATTTCCCGGAAATTGCTGATCCCGGAGGCGGCCAAGGTCCGGATGGGGCCAGCGGAAATGGCATTGACCCGGATCCCCTGGGGTCCCAGGG
>JALSSF010000016.1 GCA_026984375.1 Methylothermaceae bacterium
CTGCCGGGCGGTAGGAAGAGCATGTCACCGCAGCCGAGCAAGGTTTCCGCACCCGCCTGATCCAGGATGGTGCGGGAATCGATCTTGGAAGACACCTGAAACGCGATCCGGGTCGGGACGTTGGCCTTGATCAGCCCGGTGATGACATCGACCGAGGGCCTCTGGGTGGCGAGGATCAGATGGATGCCGGCGGCCCTGGCCTTCTGGGCCAGGCGGGCGATCAGCTCCTCCACCTTCTTGCCGACGATCATCATCATGTCGGCCAGTTCGTCGATGATGACGACGATGACGGGAAGCGGTTCGAGCAGCGGCCAGCTGCCACCCTCCTCCATATCGCCGGGGCGGAAAAACGGATCCCGGATGGGCTCGCCGCGGGCGTTCGCCTCGCCGATCTTGCGGTTGAATCCCTCCAGATTGCGCACTTTCAGGGCCGACATCAGGCGGTAGCGGCGTTCCATTTCGGCGACGCACCAGCGCAGCGCCGAGGCGGCCTCCTTCATGTCGGTGACCACTGGGCTCAACAGGTGGGGAATGCCCTCGTAGGCCGACAATTCCAGCATCTTCGGGTCGATCATGATCAGGCGCACCCGTTCTGGGGTGGCCTTGTAGAGCATGCTGAGGATCATGGCGTTGATCGCCACCGACTTGCCGGAACCGGTGGTTCCCGCCACTAGCAGATGGGGCATCTTGGCCAGATCGGCGACCACCGGACGCCCGGAGATGTCCTTGCCCAGCACCAGGGTGACCGGCGACTTGGACTTCTGATACTCCCGGCTTGCCAGAATTTCCCGCAGATAGACCGTTTCCCGCTCGAAATTGGGTATTTCCAAGCCCACGTAGGACTTTCCCGGAATGACCTCCACCACCCGGACGCTGGGAACCGACAGGGAGCGGGCCAGATCGGTCGCCAGATTGGTGATGCGGCTGCCCTTGATCCCGGGGCCCGGCTGGATCTCGAAGCGGGTGATCACCGGTCCGGGATGGACCTCGCGCACCTTGACCTGCACCCCGAAATCCGCCAGCACGGCCTCCAGCTGCTGGGACATGAGCGCCAGCTCCTCCTTGGAATAGCCGGTCGTCCGGCCGTCGCCTTCCTCCAACAGATCCAGAGGCGGCAGGGTGGACTCGGCAGCGGCCGGGGGGTCGGCCCGGCGGGTTGTCGCCTTTTTGCCGATCACCGGCTGTGTTCCGGCCGGATTCCCCTTTTTCGCTTTTTTCGCCTTCGCTTCCGACTTGGGAGAAGATTCGGCGACCAACGCCAGCACACCGCCCTTCGCCGGCGGAGGCGGAGAAGGCTCCACCTCGACGGTCTCGACGATCCTCGGCTCCCGCCTGACCACGCGCTCGGCCCCGGCGGCAGATCGCTGCAGCCGGGCAGCCCACAGGCGTCGCAACCGCTGTCGAAGAAAGGCCCAGCCCCGGAGCACCAAGGCCCCGATGCGCTCCATGAGGTCGAGCCAAGACAGACCGGTCAGCAGGGTCCCTCCAGTCAGGAACAGGACCAGCAACGCCAGGGTCGCCCCCAGGACCCCGAAATGATTCAACAGCCATTCCCCGGTCACCACCCCCACGATTCCCCCGCTGGTTTCCGGCAAGTCGAGGGGGGCGCGGGGAAAATGCACATAGCCGATCCCCGCCCCGCTGACGACGGTGAGCAGGAGTCCGACCCAGCGCACGCCCAGAACCGCGGCGTCGTGCCGGCGGCGGCCGCCGTGATAGACCGACCAGCCGTGCCAAGCGATCATCCCCGGCACCAGGAAAGCCATCACCCCCAACAGAGTCAGGCCGAAATCCGCCAGCCAGGCCCCCACCAGGCCGCCGGCATTGGCCAGGGGGCGTCCGGTGCCGGTATGACGCCAACCGGGATCCTCCAGATCGAAACTCGCCAGGGAGACCAAAAGGTAAAGGGCCACTGCCAGATGACACAGCAACCCGATTTCCCGCAGACCGTGGGTGAATCGGTCCATGCCGGGGGGGAACAGAGCTTTCTTCGTTTGAGACAAGGCGCTTACGATTGGCTTAAAGGATTCATTGTTGTAGATCGGAGCGAGAATGGCAAGATCGCCTTTACCCGCCGAAGCTGGAACGACATACTATTCGTCCTATTTTAACTTAGATGATTCGACCCAAGGAGGACCATTCGCATGAGCGAATCCAGACATTGCCGTCTTCTGATTCTCGGCTCGGGGCCCGCCGGCTACACCGCCGCCATCTATGCCGCCCGCGCCAACCTGAAGCCGGTGCTGATCACGGGCATCGAGCAGGGAGGACAACTGATGACCACCACGGACGTGGAAAATTGGCCGGGCGACCCGGAAGGGGTCCAGGGACCGGAGTTGATGGAGCGGATGCGCCGTCATGCGGAAAGATTCGACACCGAGATCGTTTTCGATCACATCCACCGCGCCGACCTCTCCAAACGTCCCTTCACCCTGATCGGCGACAACGGCAGCTACACCTGCGACGCCCTCATCATCGCCACCGGTTCCTCGGCGAAATACCTGGGCCTTCCCTCGGAGGAGAAATACAAGGGCCGCGGCGTGTCCGCCTGCGCCACCTGTGACGGATTCTTCTACAAGGACCAGCCGGTGGCCGTGGTCGGCGGCGGCAACACCGCCGTCGAAGAGGCCCTGTATCTGGCTAACATCTGTTCCCAGGTCACCCTGATCCATCGCCGTGACAAGCTGCGGGCGGAAAAGATCCTAGTCGACCGTCTGATGAAACGGGTGGAAGAAGGGAAAGTCCGGATCGAATGGAACCACGTGGTCGATGAAATTCTGGGCGACGACAAGGGGGTCACCGGCGTCCGCATCAAACACGTGCAAAGCGGGGAAACCAAGGTCATCACCGTTTCTGGGGTCTTCATCGCCATCGGCCACACCCCCAACACCAAAATCTTCGAAGGGCAGCTGGAACTGGACCACGGCTACATCAAGGTCAAAGGGACCGGCGACAACCAGGGCGACGCCACCGCCACCAGCGTTGCAGGCGTATTCGCCGCCGGCGACGTGGCGGATCCGGTCTATCGTCAGGCCGTCACCTCCGCCGGAACCGGCTGCATGGCCGCCCTGGACGCGGAGAAATTCCTGGAAAAGTAGGTCGAAAGGGTCATGTTGACCCTCCTGGACAGTCGGGATGCCCGGCAGCCTTTCCCCCCGGTGGACCAGGCTCTGGAAGAACCCAACGGCCTGCTCGCCGTCGGCGGAGACCTCTCCCCTCCCCGTCTGCTGCAGGCTTACCGTCAGGGCATCTTTCCCTGGTACAACCCCGGCGAACCCATTCTCTGGTGGTCTCCGGATCCCAGACTGGTGCTGTTCCCGGAAAAGCTGAAGGTTTCCCGCAGCCTCCGCAAACGCTTGCGCCGGGACGAATTCCGTTTCACCCTCGATCAGGCGTTCGAGGAAGTGATCGACGCCTGTGCCGCCCCCCGGGGAGAGGAACGCGGTACCTGGATCACCCCGGAGATGCGGGAAGCCTATGTCCGCCTCCACCGCCTGGGACACGCCCATTCGGCGGAAACCTGGCATGACGGGGAACTGGTGGGTGGACTGTACGGCGTGGCCATCGGCCGGGTGTTCTACGGCGAATCCATGTTCCACCGCCGCAGCGACGCTTCCAAGGTGGCCTTCGTCCGCCTGGTGGAGAACCTCAGACGTTGGAACTACGCCCTGATCGACTGTCAGGTCCACACCGGCCACCTGGTCCGTTTCGGGGCCGAGGAAATCCCCCGACGACAGTTCGTCGAACTGCTCGACCGCTGGTGCCGCGAAACCGTCGCTCCGGACGCCTGGCGATGAATACCCAACCGGAAATCTATCTCAGCCATCCCCACCCCTGCGACTACCTACCGGGCTGCCGCGCGCAGACGCTGTTTCTTCCCCCCGACACCGAGCTCGACATCGTTCGCTACAGTGCTCTGGTCGCCAACGGGTTCCGGCGCAGCGGTCGCCTGGTCTACCGGCCCCATTGCCCCGATTGCCAGGCCTGTGTTCCCGTGCGGGTCCCGGTGGACCGCTTCCGACCGAACCGAAGCCAGCGGCGCTGCTGGCGCAAAAACCGTGATCTGATCGTCACCGCCCGCCCGGCGGAATTCCGCCGGGAGCATTACGCGCTCTACCGGCGCTATCTCGAGGCCCGCCACGGCGACGGCAACATGGCCGATTCCTCCCCTGGGGATTACACGAACTTCCTCCTCTGCGACTGGTGCGACACCCGCTTCTACGAATTCCGCCACGGAGAAACCCTGCTGGCGGTGGCGGTGGTGGACGTGCTCGAGGACTCGCTGTCGGCGGTCTATACCTTTTTCGATCCGGCGCAGAGCGAACGCGGCCTGGGAACCTACGCCATCCTGTGGCAAATCGCCGCGGCGCGGCGGATGGGTCTGCGCTGGCTTTATCTGGGCTACTGGATCGCCCAATGTGGCAAAATGGCCTACAAGAACTGCTTCCAGCCCCTGGAATACTTCCAGGGTAACCGCTGGCACAACCGCTTTCCCCCGTAACCGGAGATCGCCATGGACCGCAAAAACGCCTTCTACGCCCAATCCGGCGGTGTCACCGCCGTCATCAACGCCTCCGCCTGCGGCGTCATCGAGACCGCCCGCCGTCACGCCGACAAGATCGGCAAGGTCTACGCCGGCCGCAACGGCATCGTCGGCGCCCTCACCGAAGACCTGATCGACACCTCCCAGGAAAGCGATGTGGCGATCGCCGCCCTGCGCCACACGCCCGGGGCGGCCTTCGGCTCCTGCCGTTACAAACTGAAGGGCCTGGAAGAGAACCGGGCCGAATACCAACGCCTGATCGAGGTCTTCCGGGCCCACCACATCGGCTATTTCTTCTACAACGGCGGCAACGACTCCGCCGACACCTGCCACAAGATCTCCCAACTGTCCCGGACGATGGGCTTTCCGATCCAGGCCATCCACATTCCCAAGACCGTGGACAACGATCTCCCCGTCACCGACTGTTGTCCCGGCTTCGGCTCCGCCGCCAAATACGTCGCCCTGTCCACCCTGGAAGCCAGCCTGGACGTCGCCTCCATGAGCGCCACCTCCACCAAGGTGTTCGTGTTCGAAGTCATGGGCCGCCATGCCGGGTGGATTGCCTCAGCCGGCGCGCTGGCCTCGACCCCGGAGCGGCCGCTGCCGATCGTCATTCTGTTTCCCGAAATCCCCTTCGATCAGCGGAAATTTCTCGCCAAAGTGAAAACCCTGGTCGAACGGCAGGGTCATTGTTCAGTGGTGGTTTCGGAGGGAGTCAGAAACCCGGAAGGCAAGTTCTTGGCCGACGCCGGCTATACCGACGCCTTCGGCCACACACAACTGGGCGGGGTGGCCCCGGTGGTGGCCCGCATGATCTACAACGAACTGGGTTTTCGCACCCACTGGGCGGTGGCCGACTATCTGCAGCGCTCGGCCCGCCACGTCGCTTCCCGAACCGACGCCGACCACGCCTATGCCGTGGGCCGGGCGGCGGTCGAGCTGGCGCTGGCGGGGGAAAACGCCCTCATGGTCACCATCGAACGCGTCTCGGACGATCCCTATCGCTGGCGCGTCGGCAGCGCGCCGCTGGAGCGGATCGCCAACGTCGAGAAGAAGATGCCGGAGACCTTCATCGGCGCCGACGGCTTCGGTATCACCGAGGCGTGCCGGCGTTACCTGTCACCCCTGATCGGGGGGGAGGACTATCCGCCCTACGCGGGTGGGCTGCCCTGCTACGTCCGGCTGCAGAACCGTCCCGTGCCCAAACTCCTCGACACACCCTTTCACCCATAAACATGAAGGGCTGGTGACCTCCCGGTCACCAACCCTCGTCGCCTCGGACGGATCAGGAAGCCGCTTCCGCCACCGCTTCCCTAGGCACCTCCTGCCGAACTTCGACAGGCTCCCCGGAGGGATTGGTCATCTGGTCGTTGAGGCGCTGGATCAGCACGTCGGCACGATTGACGATCTGTTCCAGCTCCTGTTCCACCTGCTTGCTCCAGCCCCGGATCCTGCCGGTGGCGAACAGACGCCAGTTGGCGCATTTGTTGAACGCCCGCACCAGATTGAAGCGCAACCCGAGCTGGCGCTGACGCCGTGCCAGACGGCGGCGGTAGTACAGTTTGAATATTCCGGAGACGATCCAGTGGAACAGCCCCAGCACCACCAGGGCCGCCGCCGCAGCGATGGCGTCGGCCATGGGATTCAACCAAAAGCCGGTGGTGAGACCGGCGAACACGAGAGCACCGACCAGGGCCGCCAACACCAGGGTGTCGAGACGCAGGGTCCAGTTGCGCCAACCGGTCAGGGCCTTCACCAGTTCCGGAATAGCCTGGTCCTTCAGTTCCTTGGTGGTGGTGTCGAGGGTGCTCAGAACCCGGTAGGCCCGCTTCACCTCCACCTGCCGCATGCGCCGGTGTATTTCCTCCAGGTCACGGTCGCGGCGGGCTTCCAGACGCTTCTTGACGTACTCGTTGTCGCAGTTGATCTCCACCTCCGGCGAGAAGATGGTGTAGAAATGAGTGACGTTCAGCCCCCGTTCCGCCAGTGCGCTCTTCCAAGCGGCGACGACCTCGGCCAGACTGTCCTCCCGCGCCGTGACGTCGATCTGGTTGAGAACGTAGATGAACTTCTCCGAATCGTAGCGATCGATCGAGGTCTTGACCAGGTATTCGAGAGTGTCGCGCATGGCCATGGGTTCCGGCCGCCGGGCGTCGAAGAAGATCAGCACCAGATCAGAGATGTCGATGATATGCTTGGTGATCTTCAGGGTGGCGCTGCGCTGGGCGTCGGCGTCGAAACCGGGCGAGTCGATCAGGATCTTGCCCTTGAGATTTTCGCTGTTGCAGGTTTTCAGCTGCAGATAGGCGTTGATACGCTTACCCTCCCCTTCCATCGCCTCGTCGATTTCCCGGCTGATCTGGTAGAAGGGAAAGCGGGGATCCACGTCCAGGGCCAGGCCAGGCAAGGTCTTCACCTCCGGATCCGGGCTGTAGCACAACACCGTGAACTTGTCGTCCACGGCCTGGACCCCGGTACGTTGTACCTTTTGCCCCAGAAAATGATTGATGAAGCTGGACTTCCCCGAGGAGAACAGCCCCAGGATGGAAACCAGCGGCCACCAGGGAATCTGGCGGGCGGTCGACTGCTCGGGCCGAAGCAACCCCAGATCGTTGGCGACCCGGTCGATGGTCTGGAAATTTTTTGCCACGTCCACCAGCAGCGGATTCTCCCTAGCGAGATGTCTTTCCAGATTCTGTACGTAGATTTCACTTGCCTGCATAATGAAGGTGGTTCCTGTCAGCTAAAGTCCATAAGAAGCGGCGACGGTCCCGCCACCCTGAGCCGGCCCGAAGAATGGGCCGATTTTATGGCATATCGTGGGCCCAAGGCAAAAATAAATCACATCAATAGACTCGAACGACCCGGAAAAATTCATTGTTCCACCATGAATCATTCGCAACACAGCCACAGGGCTATCCTGTATGCTTTCCTGGCCAACCTCGGCATCGCCCTCGCCAAGGGATGGGCCGCCTTCTTCACCGGTTCCGGAAGCCTGCTGGCCGAAACCATCCACTCCGTCGCCGACAGCGGCAACCAGATTCTGCTCTATCTCGGCCTGGTGCAGGCCCGGCGTCCACCCGACGCCGAACATCCCCTGGGGTACGGCAAACTCACCTACTTTTGGAGCTTCATCGTCGCCATCTTGCTGTTCACCATGGGGGGCGTCTTCTCCATCTATGAGGGTTGGCAGAAACTCGCTGGCCACGAAGGGCTGCATCAACCCTCGATCGGGATCGCCATTTTGGTCTTTGCCATCATTCTCGAGGGGATGAGTCTGCTGGGATGCCTGAAGGAAATCGCCCGGGTGCGCGGCCAGCGTTCCCTGTGGCAATGGCTCAAGACAACCCGGAACGCCGAACTGGTCGTGATTCTGGGAGAGGATTGCGCCGCCCTGGTCGGCTTGACCTTCGCCCTGGTCGGCCTAGGCGTCGCGACTCTGACCGGCGATCCGGTCTATGACGCCATGGGATCCATGGCCATCGGCGTGATCCTGATTCTGGTTTCGCTGTTTATCGCCTTCCACATTCGCGCCCTCATCGTGGGCCGTTCCGCCGATCCGGAATTGATCCGGGCCATCCAGGAGGTCATCGAGGAAGACGAACACATCGAGGACCTGCTGAACCTGATCACCCTGCAGTTCGGTCCCGACGTCATGGTGGCCGCCAAACTGCGTCTCCCCGCCCACATCAGCCTCGGGGAGGCGGTCGAGAGCATCAACCGCCTGGAGCGACAGCTCAAACGAGCCGTCCCCCAGGTGCGTTGGTGTTTCATGGAGCCTGATTTTTTCAAATAGATAACGGTATAATTCAGGCCGGGCTGTAACTCAGGGTGTCCATGAGATCGATCATGAATTCCACTTCCTCCTCGTCCACCGCTTCCCAGCGGGACACGCCCAGCCCTTTCAGAATTTCCGCCGTCTTGGCGTCATCCCCCATGGCGGTCAACCTATCCCGCAGGTCATCGACCCGATCCGCAAGTCTGGGACCGGCCATGAGGTAGTGGTGGATCACCTGGATGTCGCTGCGCACCAGCATCCGGAGACGTTCCCGCACCGGGCGGCTCAGTTCGTCGAAGGCCCTGGCGAGAAAGATACCGGCATCGCTCTCCCCACGGAACAGTCGCTTGGCCACCAGGACGTAACTGTCACAGTGGTGCAACGTCACGTTTTCCCGGTTCAATCCGGCGGGCTCCAGCAGGATCATGCCCATCAGGTGGACGTCGGGATCCCCCGTGGTGGCGATGCGGCTTTCGGGCTCGAGATCCTCGACCCTGTGAAAGGGACTGTCGGCGGAAACGGCGATCACCGCCTCGTCGGCCCCATCCCCCGGTTTGACGAGGGCGACGAAGCCCTTTTCGCGCACCAGCATCGCGGCGTCGTGGGGATTGGCGTAGATCAGGTCGATGCGGTCGGCCTCGACGGCCCGACGCAGGTCGGAAAAATGGTCCATCAGTTCCAGATGAAAGCGGAGTCCCGAAACCCGTTGCATCCACGTATTGAAGACAAACCATCCGGGCAAATGGTCGGGGCTGAAATCAGGACTGACGGTAAAGACGTAACTCATTTCACTTCCCGTTCTTCGGCCACCATCCGGGCGTAAAGCGCGATGCACTCCTCCACCTTGCGCCGCTCCGGCTTGCGCCGCACCGAGGTGTACCCCACGATCCGACCGCGGCGCACGTTGGGAATGACGGTGGCCTTGACCCAGTAATGGGCCCCGTCCTTGCGCAGATTCTTGACGTATCCTTGCCAGATCTCGCCCCGCTGAACCGTCCGCCACAGATCGGCGAAGGCCGCCCTGGGCATGTCGGGATGGCGCAAGATGGAATGGGGGGCACCGACCAGTTCGTCCTCGGTGTAGCCGGACATGGCCACGAAGGAGCGGTTGACGTGGGTGATGATCCCCTCGGTGTCGGTACGGGAGACGATCAGGCGGCCGTCGGGATAGGGTACCTCCTCGTCCGTCACCAGGACCCGGCGGGGTCCTATCCCGAACAGATCCAGGGTGTACTCCCGATAGTCGCCGGTGACATCCGCCGGATTCATGTCGCTGAGCATGGATTCTTCCTCAAATCATCTCCGCGATGCTTTCCGCGGCACGCCTGACATCCAGGAAGATCAATCCCAGCTTGGCCTGGGGCTTGGCCAACACGGTCAGCACCGCTTCCCTGCCGGCATGGGTCATGAGCACATAGCCCTTGTCCCCCTTGATCAACACCTGCTCCAGTTCGCCCCGGGCCAGTTCCTGGGCGGTGCGATCCCCGAGGGACAACATGGCGGCGCTCATGGCCCCCACCCGGTCCTCGTCCATTCCCTGGGGAAGGACGGCCGCCATCATCAGGCCGTCGGTGGAAATCACGCCGGACGCCTCGATGTCGGCGGACGTCCCGTTCAACTCGGTCAGGATCGACGTCAAAATCTCTTCGCGCATTCGTGGACCTCCGATAAACGACGATTACAACGGGATGGAAGACGGGGCATAGCGGTTCATCAAAATCCAGACCAGATCGACGAAATCCGGATGATTGAAATGGGGAATGCCGGTCATAACCAGGGCGAAACAGTGGCGGCCGATATGAAGCGGCCAGATGCCCAGGCGGCTGTGTCCTCCGGCGTCGATCACGCCCCAGGCCTGGGTTTTCAGGCCGAGGCGCTCGTCCAACAGGTGCCGGTGGCGCTGATGCAGGGACAGCAGATCCGCGCTCAGGGCCGCCAACTCTTCCGCCGTTTGGTGGGGAAAGCCGCTGGAGGCGATGTAGAAACCCTGGGGGTCGGCCAGCAGCGTGCCGCCGCCGTCGCTCAGGCCGGCCAGCAACCCGGGAAGGATTTCTTCCAGAGGGCGATCCGTGACCGCCCGCGGCGCCGCCAGTTCCTGCAGCCAATTCCGGCTCCGCAACCGGTTCAGGAGATCGGAAAACGCCTGCCGGTCCCCTCCCATCCACTCCTCCCAGTCATCTTCCGTCAGCCTCGGGGTGTCGGTCAGGCCCAACAGGCGGCGCAGAAAGCGCCTCGCCTGGGTGTCCTCGACCGAGGACACCGCGTAGTAGGCACCCTCCGGGGTGGGCAGCCAGTAGCGGTTCTCAGGAAACGACGGATTCATACTTTTCCTCCCTCGACAGACAGACCGGGATCCAGATGCAGCAGCAACGCCTGAATCAGCAACGATACATCGGTGCGGCGACGGGCGTCGACCTCCAGCACCGGCGCCCGGAAACCGAGCTGCACCAGCTCCCGGTGATAGGATTCCAGGGAGGGATGCGCCCTCAGATCCATGCAGGTGACACCCAGCGCCAGACCGGTGGCCGCGATGAAGCTTTGAAAGCGATGCAGGAAACGGCGTAAATCGTGAAGCGGATCGGCACGGTCGTTGTCGATCAACAGGATCAGACCAATGCCGCCCTCGGTCAGAATATCCCACATGAAATCGAACCGTTCCTGTCCCGGCGTGCCGTACAGATGCAGCTTGCCGCCGTCCGGCAGATGCAACACGCCGTAATCCAGCGCGACGGTGGTGGCGGATTTGCGCAGGGCGGTCAGGTCGCTCGCCGCCGCGTCGGTTCGAACCGGCGGCTGGTCGCTGATACTGGCGATGGCGGTGGTCTTGCCCGCCCCCACGGGTCCGGTGAAGATGAGTTTTCGGTAGGTCATCGGCGTTTTCCTATCCCCCACGCAATCGTCTCATGATCCGCCGGAACAGCCCCTGCCGTTCCGAAACCGCCGGTGACTCGGTCACCGGATCCGGCCCAACGGCACACTCTTTGGGAAAACACAGCAACCGCAGGGCCGAAGCGGCACTGACGAAACCGCTGACATCCCTAACCGGCAACCGCAGTACTCGGGCTGTCGCCAACGGCGTCATCGGCCTCCGATACAGCAGCGCGGCGATCGGCAGTGCCTGGGGCGGGTGCCAGTAGCGGGTCAGATTGGGCCAGCGTTTCAGCTGCACCGGCCGATCTGGCGCGATGAACTTGGGCAGGCGGCCGGCGGAGTTCCACCACGCTACTTTCCAGAGCAGGGCGTCCATCCTTTGGCACGAGGGCGGTGGTTCCCTTAGACCGGCCTCTGGGTCCGGCTGGATGACCGTCTGCAGTCCGTCCTCCTCCGTCAGACGGACTATGTGCCGCAGGGGCAAGCGGCAAAAGGATCGGAGTTTGCGTTCGTCGGCATCCACCCACACCAGACGCTGGCGAGGATAGATCACGATCGGTTTCCAGCCGAGATCGATCCGCAGAATCATCTCGGTCGTCAGGGCCTGACGATAGGCGGTGGCCAACAATTCCTGGAGATAATCCTTCGGATCGTAGAACGCCACCTCGTCCGCCTTCGTATCGGCACGCCTGGAAACAGGTCGGGATTCCGGAGGTCGGTCGCCGACTCCGAGGCGCTGCGGCGCCGGTCGCTCCTGCCGTCCCAGAATTCGCTCCAAGGCTTGGGCCAATTCCCGGGACTGGAGGGGCTTTTTCAACCATATCCCGTCTTCCGCCTCGACCTCCCGGAGTGACAAGAGGATCAGCGGCCGTCGCGGCCGACGCTGCCGTTCGGCGGCGAGCAGCCCGCTGGCCCCGTAACCGTCCAGATCGATGATGCAAACCTCCGCCTGTTCCGCCCCCACCACTCGAACCCGGCACACTTTGGTCAGAAAGCGCTCCAGCAGGTTGTGAAAGCGCGGCGACGCCCCGAGAACGGCGATCTTGGCCCGCTTCACGAATCCTCGCCTCCGGAAGCAGATGCACCCGCCTCGCTCTCTTCCACGATACGCGGGTGCAGTATGGCTCGGGGTGAAAAAGGCAAGCGGGACAAAGGGATCTCCTCCTTAAGATAACGGTATAATTCACCGGCCCGATCCTCCTTCAACCGATCGCGCACCTGACGGAACAGGCGCCAGCGCAACGCCGAGCCCCGCTCCTGCAGAACCGTCATCAAATCGAGCAAAGCCGCGTAAGTCGCTTCCGGGTCCAAGGCGGCGGCGGCGCGAATCCGTCCGACGTGCAGTTCCAGGACATTCGGGCGGCGATGCACCTCACGACTGAGAAAAAACCACGCATCCTCCGGAACGATGCCCTCGAGATTCAACGCCTTGATCTGCTCCAGCTTGAAAATCAGCTCCACGGCCCAATCCCCGACGATTCGTCTCGACGCCTTCTTCAAGCATAGCAGTTGCACAAAAACCGCCAAGGCGGAAAAATTCCCCGGACCCTTGAACGGCTGGAGATCGTATGACGACGCGCGCCTGGCAATTCTGGATCGACCGCGGCGGCACCTTCACCGACATCGTGGCCCGCCGCCCCGACGGCACCCTGGTCACCCGCAAACTGCTGTCCGACAATCCCCGGCACTACCGCGACGCGGTGCTGCAGGGAATCCGGGAATTGCTGGAACTGGCGCCGGAGCGGCCGATTCCCGCCGACAAGGTGGCGACGCTGCGCATGGGCACCACGGTGGGCACCAACGCCCTGCTGGAACGGAACGGCGAACCCACCGCCCTGGCGATCACCCGGGGATTCGCCGACGCTCTGGAAATCGCCTATCAGAACCGTCCCGACATTTTCGCCCTCCGCATCGAAAAGCCCGCGCCCCTCTACTGCGAAGTCGTCGAAATCGAGGAACGCATCGGCGCCGACGGCCGGGTGATCCACCCCCTCGATCTCGAGCGCGCCCGGCGGGATCTGGAACGGCTCTACGCCGAAGGCATCCGCGCCCTGGCCATCGTCCTGGTGCACGCCTATCGTCATCCGCGACACGAAATCCGGCTGGCCCGACTGGCCAGGGAAATCGGCTTTTCCCAGATCTCTGTTTCCCATCAGGTGTCCCCCCTCGCCAAGCTGGTGGCCCGGGGCGACACCACGGTCCTGGACGCCTATCTTTCCCCGCCCCTGAAACGTCATACCGGACGCATCCAGGCAGGAATCGACGGCCCCGTGGACCTGTGGTTCATGCAGTCCCACGGCGGCCTCGCCAAAGCGGAACATTTCCGCGGCCGCGACTGCCTGCTCTCCGGTCCCGCCGGAGGTCTCATCGCCGCCGCCACCATCGGGCGCCGTCTCGGCATCGACCGGCTCATCACCTTTGACATGGGCGGCACCTCCACCGACGTGGCCCATTATCGCGGGGAGCTGGAGCGGATCTTCGAAACCGAGATGGCCGGAATCCGGGTCCAGACCCCCCAACTCCACATCCACACCGTGGCCGCCGGGGGCGGTTCGATACTCCACTTCGACGGCCAGCGTTTCCGGGTCGGCCCCCGTTCGGCCGGCGCCGATCCCGGCCCGGCCTGCTACCGCAAGGGCGGGCCCCTGACCGTCACCGACGCCAACTTGCTGGTCGGACGCATTCAGGCCGAGTTCTTCCCCCGCGTCTTCGGTCCCCGTGCCGATCAGCCCCTGGACCGCCACGTGGTGGAGCGGCTGTTCGGGCGGCTGGCCGCCGAGACCGGACGGACACCCGAGGCGGTGGCGGAAGGTTTTCTCGCCGTGGCGGTGGAGAACATGGCGGCCGCCATCAAACGGATTTCGGTGCAGCGCGGCCACGACCTGCTCGACTACGCCCTGTTCTGCTTCGGCGCCGCCGGGGGGCAACTGGCCTGCCGGGTGGCGGACAACCTGGGCATCCGGAAGATCGTGCTCCACCCCTTCGCCGGCGTGCTGTCGGCCTACGGCATGGGACTGGCGGACTTCCGCCATCTCTACGAGGCCGCCGTGGAACGGCCCCTGACCGGGTTGGACCCTGCTTCCCTGGCGCGGCGGTTCGCCGACCTGGAACGCCAGGGGCTGGAGACCCTGAAGGCGGAAGGAATTCCGGACGAACGGATCGAACTGGCACGCCGGGTGCACCTCCGCTATCAGGGGACCGACACCCCCCTGGAAGTCCCCTTCGACACGCCGGAGGCGATGCAGCACAGCTTCGAGGCGCGCCATCACCAGCGCTTCGGCTTCATCCTGCCGGACAAGCCCCTGGTGGTCGACACCCTGGTCGTCGAAGCCATCGGCCGTTCCGACTTTCCTCCCGAACCCCTGCTGCCCCCGGCCGCCGCACCGGCCCGACCCCGGGCCCATGTCGCCCTGTTTGTCGGCGACCGCTGGCACCAGGTCCCCCTGTACCAGCGCGCCGATCTAGCACCGGGCCACCGGATCCCGGGACCGGCCCTGGTAATCGAACCCACCGCCACCACCGTCATCGATCCCGGCTGGACCGGTGAGATCGACCGTCACGGCCACCTGATCCTGGAACGCCGCCGCCCCGTCTCAACCCGGCGGGCGGCGTCCGGCGACCGGGCCGATCCGGTGCTGCTGGAGATCTTCAACCGCCAGTTCCAGGCCGTGGCCGAAGAGATGGGCGCCTGCCTGCAGAACACGGCCCATTCGGTCAACATCAAGGAAAGGTTGGACTTTTCCTGCGCCCTGTTCGACGGCCGGGGACAACTGGTCGCCAACGCTCCCCACATTCCGGTCCACCTGGGGTCCATGGGCGACTGCATCCAGGACCTGCTGCGGCGGGAACAGCTCCGTCCGGGAGAAGTGTGGCTCACCAATTCCCCCTACCACGGCGGCACCCACCTGCCCGACGTCACCGTCGTCACCCCGGTGTTCGACGACGGCGGCCGGCTGCGTTTTCTGCTCGCCGCCCGGGGCCACCACGCCGACATCGGCGGCACCACCCCCGGCTCCATGCCGCCGGACAGCCGCCGTATCGACGAGGAAGGTGTCTGGACCCCGGGGCTCAAGATCGTCGCCCACGGACGTCTGCTGGAAGCGGAAATCCGCCGCTGGCTCGCTTCCGGCCCCTGGCCGGCGCGCAACCCGGAGCAGAACCTGGCCGACCTGCGCGCCCAGATCGCCGCCACCCGGCGGGGGGTCCAGGCCCTGGAACGGATGATCGCCGCCTGGGGACTGGAACAGGTCCTCGCCTACATGAAACACGTCCGCGCCAACGCCCGTGACGCGGTCCGTACCGCTCTGCGGGGCCTACCGGACGGCCGCTTCCGTTACCGTATGGACTGCGACGCCGAAATCGTGGTCGCGATCACCGTCGACCGGGACCGGCAGCGCGCCCGCATCGACTTCACCGGCACCTCTCCCCAGCAGGACAACAACTTCAACGCCCCGGCGGCGGTGTGCCGGGCGGCGGTTCTGTACGTCTTCCGTACCCTGGTGGCCGACGACATCCCCCTCAACGCCGGCTGTCTGGAACCATTGGACATCGTGCTGCCCCGGGGATGCCTGCTCAATCCCGAGCCGCCGGCCGCGGTGGTCGCCGGCAACGTGGAAACCTCCCAGTACGTGGTGGACGCTCTGTACGGCGCTCTGGGAATCATGGCCGGCTCCCAGGGAACCATGAACAATTTCACCTTCGGCGACGGAAGACACCAGTATTACGAGACCCTGTGCGGCGGGGGCGGCGCCGGGGCGGATTTCGACGGCGCCGACGCGGTGCACACCCACATGACCAACTCCCGCCTCACCGACGTCGAGATTCTGGAACTGCGCCATCCGGTGCGGGTGGAGCGCTTCGCCGTTCGCCGGGGCAGCGGCGGCGCCGGCCGGCACCGGGGCGGCGACGGCGCCATCCGCGAGCTCCGCTTTCTGGCTCCGATGACCGCCGCCATCGTCTCCAGCCACCGCCGCCATCCCCCCTTCGGCCTGTTCGGCGGCCTTCCCGGCGCCCTGGGTCGCAACCGTCTGATCCGGGCCGACGGCGAGGTCCGGGAACTGCCCGGTTGCGTCCAGATCGAGGTCGCGCCGGGCGACCGCATCCTCATCGAAACCCCGGGCGGCGGCGGTTACGGCGAGCCGTCCAGATAGCGGGCCACCAGATCGTGAGGACCGGCCTCCGGCACCGGGATGCGGACCCGCCAGCCGGCACCGGGGGCCTCCTTCAGCGCCCGCCCTTCGAGATCTTCCAGGTGCTCCACGACCTGATCCCGGTTGCCCCGGGGGGAAATCCACTCGATGCGGTCACCGCGGCGCAGCTTGTTCTTGACCACCACTTCCGCCTTGCCGCTGGCCGGGTCGTAGGATTCCACCTCGCCGACGAACTGCTGGCGGTGACTGCGGGAAGCCCCCTGAAGGTAGTTTTGATATTCGTGACTGTGATGCCGCTGGTAAAAGCCGTCGGTATAGCCCCGGTTGGCCAGATTCTCCAGCACACCGATCAGGCGGGCGTCGAAGGGGCGGCCGGCCAGGGCGTCGTCGAGCGCCTGGCGATAGACCTGGGCGGTGCGGGCCACGTAATAGACGGATTTGGTCCGTCCCTCGATCTTGAGACAGTCGATCCCCATGGCCACCAGCTCGTGGACGTGCTCGACGGCCCGAAGGTCCTTGGAGTTGAGGATGTAGGTGCCGTGTTCGTCCTCCAGGATCGGCATGTATTCGCCGGGTCGTCCGGGATCTTCCAACAAATAGGTCCGGTCCGCCGCCGGGTGCCGCGCCATGCCGGTGTCGGCCGGCCGGACCCGGTATTCCCAGCGGCAGGCGTTGGTACAGGTGCCCTGGTTGGGGTCCCGGCGGTTGAAATAACCCGAAAGCAGACACCGGCCGGAATAAGCGATGCACAGGGCGCCGTGAACGAAGACCTCTAGTTCGACGTCGGGGCAGCGCTGGCGGATCTCGGCAATTTCCGTCAGGGACAACTCCCGCGACAGGATGATCCGTTCGATCCCGAGGCGCTGCCAGAAACGCACCGCGGCGTAATTCATGGTGTTGGCCTGCACCGACAGATGGATCGGCATCTCGGGCCAGGTCTCCCGGACCAGCAGGATCAATCCAGGATCGGCCATGATGAGGGCGTCCGGGCCGGCCTCGACGATGGGGGCGAAGTCCTTGACGAAGGTGGCGACCTTGCTGTTGTGGGGCAGGACGTTGGCCGCCAGATAGAACTTCTTCCCCTGGGACCGGGCCTCGGCGATGCCCAGGCGCAGGTTCTCCAGATCGAAGTCGTTGTTGCGCACCCGCAGGCTGTAGCGCGGCAGGCCGGCATAGACCGCATCCGCGCCGTAAGCGAAGGCGTAACGCAGGTGCCGGAGACTTCCGGCGGGGGACAAAAGTTCGACCTTGGGCATGAGCGGTTCCCGAATGATGGCGGAAGGGGGGTGAATGGTATAATTCCTGCCACGACTTAACAATCCCCGCTCCCCGGCCGAGGAAAAACGAATCCCATGAGCAAGATCGACCCTTCCCGATTTCCCACCATCGAAGCCTTCGTCGGTAACACGCCCCTGGTGCGCCTGCAGCGGCTTCCCGGCGACACCAGCAACCTCGTCCTGGCCAAACTGGAAGGCAACAATCCCGCCGGTTCCGTCAAGGACCGCCCGGCCCTGAGCATGATCAAACAGGCCGAGGCACGCGGTGAGATCCGCCCCGGCGACCGGCTGATCGAGGCCACCAGCGGCAACACCGGGATCGCTCTGGCCATGGTGGCGGCGATCAAGGGATACCGCATGACCCTGATCATGCCGGAGAACATGAGCGTGGAGCGGCGCGCCGTGATGAAGGCCTACGGCGCGGAAATCATCCTCGTGTCCGCCGAAGGGGGGATGGAAGAGGCGCGCGACCTGGCCGAAGCCATGGCGGAACGCGGCGAGGGCAAGATCCTCAACCAGTTCGCCAATCCGGACAATCCCCGGGCCCACTACGAGGGCACCGGACCGGAGATCTGGCGCGACACCTTCGGCACCGTCACCCATTTCGTCAGCGCCATGGGAACCACGGGCACCATCATGGGGACTTCCCAATTCCTGAAGGAAAAAAACCCCCGCATCCAGATCGTCGGCGTCCAACCCAGCGAAGGCGCCAAAATCCCCGGCATCCGCCGCTGGCCGCCGGCCTATCTGCCCAAGATCTACGATCCTTCCCGGGTGGACCGGATTCTGGACGTCACCCAGGAAGCGGCGGAGGAGACCACCCGTCAGCTCGCCGCCAAGGAAGGCATCTTCTGCGGCATCTCCTCGGGAGGGGCGGTGGCGGCTGCCCTGCGCCTGTCCCAGGAACTGGAAAACGCCGTCATCGTCACCATCATCTGCGACCGGGGCGACCGCTATCTGTCCACCGGGGTGTTCCCCGCCTGAACAGGCGAACCTGAATCTCCGTGCCGCCGGGACTGCGATGGCTGTGGCTGCTCTGGAGCGGTACGGTCGCGGCCGGCAGCCTCCAGCTCCAACTGGAAGACCTCCACTACGGCCCGTTCGGTCTCGCCCGGATCCAGGGCCGGCTGAGCCCGCACGGTTACGAACTGACCGTGCGCCGGATCGAGCTTCCCTTCCCGCCCCAGCTCGTTCGGTCGGCCAGGCTCTCCTGCCCCCAGCTTCAGTTCCCGCCCTGGCGATGCCCGGCAGGCGACCTCTCCGCCCGCCTGCCCCGGTTGCGCCAACGGCTTCACGGCAAATACCGCTGGCTTCACGAAGGGGATAAAAGCGCATTATTCCTGAACCCCCTGCGTTTCGCCGGCGCCGTGTGGCGGTTGGCCTGGAAGCGCCAAGGACGCCGCTGGCAGGCCCGCCTCGAAACCGACCGCCAACCCCTGGCGGCTTCCTGGCTGCGTCCCCTGTTTTCCCCCCGGCTGTCCTGGCTGACGGCGATTTCCGGCCGGTTGAGCCTTCGGAGCACCGTCGCCGGTTCCGGCGAGCGCACCGATATCAGCGCCTTCCTGGCCGGCCGGGACATCGATTTTCACGACGGCGAATTCAACCGCGTCGGCGAGCGATTTGGTTTCGATATGAAGGTGAACGCCCGGCAGCGGGGAGATGTCTGGCGGGGCCGGCTGTCCGCTCATCTGAACCGTGGCGAACTCCTCTATCTTCCCGTCTATCTGTCCCTGGCCCGGTTTCCCATCACGCTGTCCGGCGATTTCTCCCGCCGCCCGGGAACATGGCGAGTGAGCGGATTGCGTTTGCGCCAGAAAGACCTCGCCGAACTGAGAGCCACGCTCTCCGCCAAGGACGACGGCACCATCGCCCGGGCCCAGGCCCGCTTTCATCTTCACCTGGACCGGTGGTTCCAATGGTACGTCCAGCCGCTGCTGGAAGGCGGCAACTGGGAAGGACTGACGCTGAACCGGGGCACGGCCCGGGGGGAAATGACCATCTCCAATCACCGGCCCGAGCGGGCCGAGCTGACGATCACCGACCTGATCCTGAGCGACCGGGACAGACGACTGGGGTTCCGTCGGTTGGAAGCGTCACTCCGGTGGCGGCGCCGCCTGAGCGCCCCGGGACAGGCGTTTCCCACTTCCTGGATCCACTGGCAAGCCGGTCACCTGTACGCCATCCCCCTGGGACCGGCCCGGCTGACGCTGCGGCTGACCGACGACGACGTGCGCCTGGTGATCCCCGCGGTGATACCGGTACTGGACGGGCGGCTGCGCATCACCCAGCTGCAGCTGTTGGACCTGACCCGAATTCCCAAAGTGATATTCTCCGGCAAACTGGAAACGGTCTCCCTGGAATTGCTGACCCGGGTCCTCGGTCTGCCGCCGCTGGCCGGTACCCTATCGGGAACCATCCCCCGGGTGACCTACGATCCTTCCCGGCGAACCCTCAAATTCCACGGCCGCCTGGTCATTCAGGTCTTCGACGGCAGGATCCTGGTGGAAAACCTGACGATCACCGACCTGTTCGGCGCCCTTCCCCGTCTGCGGGCGGACGTGTTCTTCCACGACCTGGATCTGGAACTGGTCACCCGCCATTTCGCCTTCGGCCGGATCACCGGCCGCCTGGAAGGCCATATCCGAAACCTGTACCTGGAAAACTGGCGGCCGGTTTCCTTCGACGCCTGGTTCGGCACCCCCGCCGGCGACCGTTCCCGCAAACGCATCAACCAGAAGGCCGTGGAGAACCTGGCCGATCTGGGCGGCGGCGGTGCCGTGGGGCTGTTGTCGCGGGTCGTGCTGCGCTTCTTCGACGAATTTCGTTATCGACGGATCGGCCTCGGTTGCCGGCTGAGGCGGAACGTCTGCGAACTGCGCGGTGTGGCCCCGGCCCCCGAGGGTTTCTACATCGTCCAGGGCGGCGGACTGCCGAGAATCGATGTGATCGGCTATAATCGTCGCATCCACTGGCCGACCCTGCTGGCCCGATTGGCGCGGATCACCCAAATCGATCACACGGTCAACTCACCATGAAGAAAACGTTTCTGCTGCCGTTGCTCCTGATGCTGGGCATCGCCTCCTGTGTCACCATCAACATCTACTTTCCGGCGGCCGCGGCGGAAAAGGCCGCCGACCAGATCATCAAGGACATTCAACAGGGAAGCGAAGCGCAACCCCAATCGGGCCTCCGACGCTGGCATGCCCGGGTCGATTTCCTCGCCCTGCTGGGAATCGGCGCCGCCCACGCCCAGGCCGACCTGGAAATCGACAGTCCGGAGATCCGCGCCATTCGCGCCTCCATGAAGCGGCGCTTCGCCAAACTGCGCCAGTATCTCGACAAGGGCTGGATCGGCTATGCCAACAACGGCCTGGTCGCCGTGGTCAACAAGGCCGAAATCCCACTCCGGGAACGGGCCGCGGTCGAGCGCCTGGTCGCCGCGGAAAACCGGGACCGCCAGGCCTTGTACCAGGCCATCGCCCGGGCCAACGGCCATCCGGAATGGGCCGACGAGATCCGCCGGACCTTCGCCAAGCGCTGGATCGCCAACGCCCGACCCGGCTGGTGGGTCCAGCGGGCCGACGGCCGCTGGGTACGAAAAAGCTAGCATGGGACGGCGGCGCCGCAAACGCCTGCCGGAGGGAACCTTCGCGGCCGAAATCGACAAACTGACCCACGACGGCCGCGGCATCGCCCACGTCGACGGCAAGGCGGTCTTCATCGAAGGGGCCCTCCCTGGCGAACGGGTCGAATTCCGTTGCACGGAAGTACGCCGCGACTACGCCTGCGGCAAGGTCGTCGAGGTCATCACCCCTGCGCCGGATCGGGTTGACCCGCCCTGCCTCGCCTATGGGCGCTGCGGCGGCTGCAGCCTGCAGCACGCTTCCAACACGACCCAGATCCGCCTCAAGCAGGATCTGTTCATCGAGCAAATGCGCCGCATCGGCAAGCTCACCCGATTCGAACTGTGGCCCCCGCTGACAGGCCCCCAATGGGGCTATCGGCGCAAAGCCCGCCTCGGGGTCCGATACGTCCGCGCCAAGCAAAAAGTGTTGGTGGGGTTTCGCGAACGGGGCAGCGGCAAGGTGGCGGAGACCGACACCTGCCTGACGTTGCATCCCCAGGTGGGGGAACGGCTGCAGGACCTCGCCGACCTGATCGACACCCTGAGCCTGCGCGAACACCTGCCCCAGATCGAGGTCGCCGTCGGCGACGACCGCAGCGCCCTGGTCTTCCGGATTCTGCGCGAACCGACGCCGGAGGACCGGGCGCGGCTCATCGCCTTCGGCCGTCGTTTCGACTTCGACATCTACCTGCAGCCCAAAGGCCCCGATTCCCTCGAGCCGATCCATCCCCAAGACCCGCCCCTGCCCTGTTATCGGCTGCCGGAAGCGATCGACCTCTGGTTCGGTCCCCTGGACTTCACCCAGGTGAACGCCGACATCAACCGCCGGATGATCGCCCGGATCCTGGAAACCCTGGACCCAGGTCCAGACGAAACGATTCTGGACCTGTTCTGCGGCCTGGGCAACTTCACCCTGCCGCTGGCGCGTCGGGCGGAACGGGTCGTCGGGGTGGAGGGAAACGCCCGGGCGGTGGCGATGGGACGCCATAACGCCCAGGCCAATGGCATCGAAAACGCCGAGTTTCACGTTTGCGACCTTACCCAACCCCTGGACGACGAACCCTGGGCCAGGCGCCATTACGACAAGGTCCTGTTGGACCCGGCGCGCAGCGGCGCGCTCGAACTCATGGAATGGCTCCCCCGCTGGCACCCCAAACGCGTCGCGTACGTCTCCTGCAACCCGGCCACCCTGGCCCGGGATCTGGGGCAACTGGTGCACCGGCACGGCTTCCGGCTGATCCGGGCGGGGATCATGGACATGTTCCCCCATACCGCGCACGTCGAATCGATCGCCCTGCTGGAACCATGACCGTGTGGCTCTGGGTCAGCCTGCCGCATCAACGGCTATATCTGCTAGATAACGGTATAATCGTGAAGCGCTACCCGGTCTCCACGGCGGCGAACGGCCCCGGCGAACGCCATGGCAGCGAATGCACCCCGAGGGGCTGGCACGTCATTCGGGCCAAAATCGGAGCCGGCCTACCCCGGGGAGCGGTTCTGGTGGGAAGACGTTTCACCGGGGAAATCCATTCGCCCAAAATGCAGGCCAAGTCACCCAACCGCGACTGGATTTTGAGCCGTATCCTGTGGCTTTCCGGCCTCGAACCGGGCTTCAACCGACTTGGCCAGGTGGACACCTTCCGCCGCTACATCTACATCCACGGCAGCCCCGATCATCTGATCGACGGCCTGCCCCGATCCCACGGCTGCATCCGGATGCGCAACGACGATGTCATCGATCTGTTCGACCGGGTATCGGTCGGCACCCGAATCTTCATCGGTGCCGGAAATCAATTGCCGCCGATCCCATCGTCCCCGCCGCCAAGGTGATAGATTGCTGAGTGGGACAGAAACAGCGCGAAGCCCACCAGGGCGATACCGCCGGCGAAGGCCAGCAGATCCACCGGCCCCTCGAATCGCATGTTGATACCGTGTTCGAAAAATTTGACGATCAGAATCATCAGAATGACCTTGCCCAGCCGGCTCTTGAGATCGTCGAGATTGCGGATGACCAGAACCCGGGCGAACGCACCGCTGCGGCGGGCCTCGTCCAGAGCACTGATGAACAGCTCGTAAAGCCCAAGGGCGAAAATCAACAAGACGGTGGCCAAGAGATAGCCGTCGATCACCTCGACCACATGGGCGATCGCCTGAGAACGCATCGACTGGCGGACCGAAGCGGTCAAATCGGGATCGGCGTAGTGAGACAGCTCCGACACCAGCACATAGGCGTCGACGGTTGCCAGATAAAACACCGCAAAAGCCGTCACCAGGCTGGCAAGCACCGCCACCAGCACAATGAGGCGGCTGTACCATAGGGAACGCTCGAACCACAATTCCAATTGCTTCCCGATCGTTTTCGTCATCGTATCGACGTCCTGGAGAAGTCGGTTGCATCATGCCCGAGGCGGGAAAAATTTGCCAGGGAAAAAGGAAAATCACTAGAATACAACATTCCGTTCGCTGGCGTAGCTCAGTTGGTAGAGCAGCGGATTTGTAATCCGCCGGTCGCAGGTTCGAATCCTGTCGCCAGCTCCATTTAGAACCTATCCGAATAACCCTGTTTGCTGAAAAGCGATAATACCGAAGACGAAATGCAGCAGTGCGGTGTAATTTTCAGCCTTCTTCTCCCACCGGATGAGAATCCGGCGGTAACGGTTGAGCCAACTGTGACTGCGTTCGACCACCCAGCGTCTCGGCCGGTAACCTGATAAGTTCGGACAGGGTTTGGCTTCTTCCCCTCGACCACGAATGTGAGGCACAAAACCCACCTCCTGAAGCCAGTGTCGAATCTCAGGATAGTCATATCCCTTGTCCAAACACAGATGAATTCTAGCCCTGCGACGTCTGAGCGGAGGATAACTCACCGGCACGCTGCGCAGGGTTTTCTGAAGCAGTTTCGAATCGTGGCGGTTGGCACCGTCGACTGCTACGCCCAGAACCACGCCGCGTCCGTCGACCAACAGGCTGCGTTTGACTCCCAGCTTGCTGCGATCGGTCGGGTTGGGGCCGTTTTTTTTCCCCCCCAACGGGGCCTTGGTTTGGGCGCCGTCGGCACTCAGCCAGCTCCAGTCAATCCCTTTCAGTTCGTCGTATTCCAGCAAGCCAGCGCGCCAGAAATTCCAAAACACCCCAGCTTTCA
>JALSSF010000017.1 GCA_026984375.1 Methylothermaceae bacterium
CGCCAAGGCACCGCCGGCGGGGGGCAAATGATTCCGATCCGGGACACGGCGCCAAGACGCTCCACACCGTGGGTGACCTGGTGCCTGATCACCCTCGACGCCACCATCTTCCTCTACCTCTGGTGGTTGCCGGATGCGGTGCGGCTGAAGATTTTCTACCTCTACGGCCTGGTGCCGGCCCGTTACACCCAGCCGGAATGGGCCCTGTGGGTGGGCCTGGATCCGCACGACTATGCTCCCTTCGTCACCAATCTGTTCCTCCACGGCAATTGGCCCCATATCATCTTCAACGTCTGGTTGCTGTGGATCTTCGGTGACAACGTGGAGGACCGCATGGGGCCGGTTCGTTTCTTGCTTTTCTATCTGCTTTGCGGCCTGATCGCCAACGGGGTTCATCTGGCCATCAATCCCGATGCCACCGTGGCCGCCATCGGGGCCTCGGGCGCCATCGCCGGGGTTTTGGCGGCCTATTTCTATCTGTTCCCCTATGCCCGGGTGATCATGTGGATCTTTCCCTTTCCGCTGTTCGTTCCGGTGCCGGCGATCCTGTTCCTGGGATTGTGGGTGATCTTCCAGGCCTACCAGGCCACCACCCAGATGGGGGGCGGCGCGGCCTGGTGGGGACATCTGGGGGGATTCGCCGCCGGGGTGGTGCTGCACCGGCTGTTTCTGCGTTCGGAGAAAGGCGATGCTGCCACGGTCTGAGATGATCCGCCGCCTGCGGGCGATCCTGCCGGCGGAAGCCGTCCTGACCGAGACCGAGGAACGCCGGCCCTACGAATGCGATGGACTGACCGCCTACCGGCGGGTGCCGTGGCTGGTGGCGCTGCCGGAAACCGAGGCGCAACTGAAGGCGATTCTGCGTCTGTGCCGCGACGGGGGTGTACCCCTGGTGGTGCGTGGCGCCGGCACCGGCCTTTCCGGGGGCGCCTTGCCCCTGGAGCGCGGGCTGCTGGTGAGTCTGGCCCGCTTCGACCGGATTCTGGCGCTGGATCCGGCCAACCGCACCGCCCGGGTGCAGCCGGGGGTGCGCAACCTGGCCATCAGCGAGGCGGCCCGGCCCTACGGGCTGTATTACGCTCCCGATCCCTCGTCCCAGATCGCCTGTACCATCGGCGGCAACGTGGCCGAGAACGCCGGCGGCATCCACTGCCTGAAATACGGCCTGACGGTCCACAACGTGATCGCCCTGCGCTGCCTGACCGTGGACGGGGAGTCTTTGACCCTGGGAGGGGCGGGTCTCGACGGTCCCGGCTACGATCTGCTGGCCTTGCTGCACGGCTCCGAGGGGCTGCTGGCGGTGGTGACGGAGGTCACCGTGCGCCTCCTGCCCCGGCCCGCCGCCACCCGGACTCTGCTGGCGGCGTTCGCCGCGGTGGGGGAGGCGGCCGAGGCGGTGGCGGCGGTGATCGAGGCCGGTCTGATTCCGGCGGCACTGGAGATGATGGACCGGCCCGCCATCGTCGCGGTGGAGGATTATCTCCGGGTCGGCTATCCCCGCGAGGCGGCGGCTCTGGTGATCTGCGAGCTGGACGGGCCGGCGGCCCAGGTGGCAGCGGAGGCGGAAACCGCCCGCGCCGTGTTCGAGCGCCACGGTGCCTTCCAGGTGCAGGTGGCCCGGGACGAGGCCGAGCGCGCCCGCTTCTGGCAGGGGCGCAAGTCCGCCTTTCCCGCCATCGGCCGCATCACCCCCGACTATTACTGCATGGACGGCACCATTCCCCGGCACCGGGTGGCCGAAGTGCTGGCGGAGATCGCCCGCCTGGCGGACCGCCACGGGTTGCGGGTGGCCAACGTGTTCCACGCCGGCGACGGTAACCTCCATCCCCTCATTATGTACGACGCCGCCGCCGGGGAGCTGGAACGGGTCGAGCGCCTGGGCCGGGAGATCCTCGAGCTGTGCGTCCGGGTCGGGGGCACCATCACCGGCGAGCACGGCGTCGGGGTGGAGAAGCTCGACGCTATGTGCCATCAGTTCGGCGGCGGGGAATTGCGCCTGTTCCACGCCGTCAAACGGGCCTTCGATCCCGAAGGACTGCTCAATCCCGGCAAGGCCGTGCCCGCGCTGGCCCGCTGTGCCGAACTGGGCGGGATGCACGTCCATCACGGCCGTCTGCCCCATCCACAACTGGAGCGCTACTGACATGGACCGGACCGAAGCCCTGCAAGCCCGGGTGCTCGACGCCTACCGCACCGGTACCCCGTTGCGCATCGTCGGCGGCGGCAGCAAGACCTTCTACGGCCGCGCCGTCCATGGGGAGCCGCTGGCGCTGGCGGAGCACCGCGGCATCGTCGATTACCAGCCCAGCGAACTGGTGGTGACCGTGCGCGCCGGCACCCCCCTGGCGGAGCTGGAGGCCGTCCTGGCGGCCCAAGGGCAGATGCTCGGTTTCGAACCGCCTCATTTCGGCCCGGCGACCGTGGGCGGGGCGGTGGCGGCCGGGCTTTCCGGTCCCCGGCGGCCGTTCGCCGGGGCGGTGCGGGACTTCGTCCTCGGGGTCAAGCTGCTCACCGGCCGCGGTGAGGTGCTGTCCTTCGGCGGTCGGGTGATGAAGAACGTCGCCGGTTTCGATCTGTCCCGGCTGCTGGCCGGTTCCCAGGGCACCCTGGGAATCGTGCTCGAAGTGTCCCTCAAGGTGCTGCCCCGCCCGCCTCTGGAAGTCACCCTGCGCCGCCGTCTGCCGCCGGAGCGGGCCCTCAAGGCCATGGCCGAACTGATGGGGCGCGACCTGCCCCTGAGCGGCCTGGCCTACGACGAACCCTTCCTGTATCTGCGCCTCGCCGGCATGCCGGCGGCGCTGGCGGAAGCGGCGACCGATCTGGGGGCCGAACCCTTGCCGGACGGTGGTTTTTGGGAAGCGCTGCGGGAACAGCGACTGGCCTTCTTCACCGAAGGGACGGAATCCCTGTGGCGGCTGGCCTGGGCGCCGGCCGCGCCTAATCCCGATCTTCCCGGACGCTGGCTGCTGGACTGGGGCGGGGCCCAGCGCTGGCTGCGCACCGACGCCCCACCGGAGCGGGTGTTCGCGGCCGCCGACGCGGCCGGAGGGCACGCCACCTGGATGCGGGGACATGGGCCGGATGATCCGGTGTTCCAGCCGCTGCCGCCGCCGTTGTTCAAGCTCCACAAGGCTCTCAAGGACGCCTTCGATCCCAAGCGTATTCTCAACCCCGGCCGCCTGTACGAGGATCTCTGATGGACGTGCGCCTGCCGCCCGCCTCCCGCCGCGATCCGGCCGCCCGGCTGGCCGCCGACATCATCCGCGGCTGCGTCCATTGCGGCTTCTGCAACGCCACCTGTCCCACCTATCGCCTCCTGGGGGACGAGCTGGACGGACCGCGTGGACGCATCTACCAGATCAAGGACTGGCTGGAGGGCGAGCCACCCACGACCAATCTGCGGAAACACCTGGACCGCTGTCTGACCTGCCGGGCCTGCGAAATCACCTGTCCCTCCGGGGTGCGCTACAGCCGCCTGCTGGATCTGGCCCGCGGCCGCCTGGAAGGGGCGCTTCCCCGCCCCTGGCATCAGCGCTGGCTGCGGCGGCTGCTGCGCTTCTGGCTGCCCCATCCCCGCCGCCTCGCCCCCCTGGTCCGGGCCGCTCGGCTGGTTTCCCCCGTCCTGCCGGCGGCCCTGAAGCGGCGCTTGCCCCCGCAACCATCCGCCGCCTGGCCGCCGCCGCGGCATCCGCGGCGGATGCTGGTGCTCGACGGTTGCGTCCAGGCGGTGCTGGCGCCGGGTATCAACCAGGCGGCGGCGCGGGTGTTCGACCGCCTCGGCATCAGCCTGATCCGGGTGCCCGGCTGCTGCGGCGCCCTCAGTTACCACCTCGGGGCCCACGAGGAGGGGCTGGCCTTCATGCGCCGCAACGTCGACGCCTGGTGGCCGCACGTGGAACGGGGGATCGAGGCCATCGTGGTGACCGCGTCCGGCTGCGGGGTGACGGTGAAGGAATACGGCGAGCTGCTGGCGGACGATCCGGCCTACGCCGCCAAGGCCCGCCGCATCGCCGAACTGGCCCGCGATCCGGCGGAGATCGTGACCGGCCTGGATTTACGGCGTCTGGCGCCGCACTCGGCGAAGGTGGCGTTCCAGTCCCCCTGCACCCTGCAGCACGGCCAACGCCTCGACGGGGTGGTGGAGGAGATTCTGCGTCGGCTGGGATTCCAACTGACCCCGGTGGCTGACGCCCATCTCTGTTGCGGTTCGGCGGGCACCTATTCGATTCTCCAGCCCGAATTGGCGCGTCGTCTGCGGAGCGACAAGATCGCCGCCCTGGAAAGCGGGGCGCCCGAGCTCATCGCCACCGCCAACGTCGGCTGTCTGCTCCATTTGCAGCCGGCGACGGCGATACCGGTGCGCCATTGGCTGGAACTGCTCGATCAGGAAGGAGGCCAGAAATGATCGGGGAAGCTCAGCCGCTGTTCGAATTCCTCCGGCGGCATGGGACGGCCGGTCAGGTAGCCCTGGACGGCGTCGCAACCGATTTCCTGGAGAATGGCGAGTTGCAGCCGGGTTTCCACGCCTTCGGCCACGACCTCCATGTCGAGATGGTGGCCCATGGCGACGACGGCGCGGATGATCGCCAGATCGTTGGAGTCCTCGGCGAGATCACGCACGAAGGCCCGGTCCACTTTGAGGCGGTTGATGGGGAAGAATTTCAGCCGTCCCAGGGAGGAATGGCCGGTGCCGAAGTCGTCCATGGCCAGGGAGACGCCGAGGCGTTTGAGGTAGTCGATGTTGGCCTTGAGAATGGGGTGGTCCTGGTGGGCGAACAGGGATTCGGTGAGTTCCAGTTCGATTTCCTCCGGCCCGATGCCCGTATCCGCCAGGACCTTCTCCAGGTGGTGGGCGAAGATGCCGTGTTCCCCCCGGTGGATCAACTGGGTCAGGGACAGGTTGATGCCGATGCGGACCCCCTGGGAAAGCCCGGCGTGTTTCCAGTGTCGTTTGTAGCGGCACACCTGTTCCAGGATCCATTCCCCCAACTGGAGGATGAAACCGTCGGACTCGGCGATGGGAATGAACTGGGCGGGCGGAATGTCGCCCTGCTCCGGATGACGCCAGCGGAGCAGGGCTTCCGCCCCGATCAGTGTGCCTTTATGGATATCGAACTGGGGCTGGAAGTGCAGATGGAATTGCCCCTGTTCCAGGGCCGCCGGCAGGGCCTGGCGGATGTTCATGGCCTGGGACAGACGGGAGTGCAGGGAGACGTCGTAATAATGATACGCCTTCCGTCCCTGGCGCTTCGCCTCGTACATGGCGGTGTCGGCCGCCTGCATCAGTGCCTCCAGGTTGTCGCCGTGCTCGGGAAAGAGCGCGATGCCGATGCTGGCGCTGATGGTGAAGGACCGGTCCTCCAGCAGGAAAGGGGTCTGCAGTGCCTGGAGCAGTTTCCGGCAGACTTTTTCGATTTCCCGGCGCGTCCTGTCCCGTTCGGTTTCCAGATTTTCCAGCAGCAGGATGAATTCGTCCCCACCGAGACGGGCGATGGTGTCGGTTTCCCGCACGGCTTTCTTGAGGCGTTGGGTCACTTGTTGCAGCAGCAGATCGCCGCGCCGGTGTCCCAGGATGTCGTTGATCTGCTTGAAATGGTCGAGGTCCAGGAACAGCAACGCCAGGGTTCCTCCCTCGCGGCGGCTGCGGGCCATGGCGGTCCGGAAACGGTCTTCGAGCAGCACCCGGTTGGGCAGTTTGGTCAGGGGATCGTAGAAGGCCATCTGATGGATCGACCGTCCCTTGCGCCAGCGGTCGATCAACAGGGCCAGGGTGCCGCCGAGGGCGTCGAGGAAGGCGGCCTCGTTTTCGTTGAATTCGTGGCCTTCCTCGAGATAGAGGACCAGAATACCCAGGAGATCGCCGTCGATCACGAGGGGGACGTTGTAATGACCGTGGGGCTGCATGTCCGGATGGTGGGTGGTGTGGCGTTCGTCGACGTAGGCGGCGTGGAGCAGCCGCCGTTCCAGTGCCGCCTGGCCGCACAGGCATTGTCCCAGGGGCACTTCGCGGCACAGGGTGAGGAGCGGAATGGGCATGTCGCGTTGGACGAACAGTTCCAGGCGTTTTCGTTCCGCTCGGAACAGGAATATCCCTCCCTGGGGAAGCACGGGAAGCCAGGGTAGGGACAGGATCTCCGCCAGACACGAATCCAGGATTTCCCTGAGGGAACGGTCGGACAGGCGCTTTTGGAGCAGACGGTTGAGCAGACGCTGACCTTTCAGGTGTGTCTCGGTTTCTTCCCGCTGTCGTCGATAGAGGCGCTGCTCGCGGTGTAGCCGCCAGGTCAAGGGCGCGCCGAGGGCGAGCAACACCCCCGTGCCGATCAGGGCCTCCTGCCAGGACGAGAATAGTGGGACGGCGGGAAACAGCAGCATGAGGGTCATCTCGGTCACGGCGATGACCGTCAGGATCCGCAGAGGGGAGATTTCCCGTCGGGAAAGGGCGCTGAGCAGGTTGACGGCGGCGATGAAGACGCCGCTGAAGACGAGCGCCGCCACTAAAATATCCGTACCCAGCATCCAGCCGCCTTGGATCGGATGAGGATTCGGCGGGACCCGGACGGCCGTCATGGCGGTGTAATGCATGGCGCTGACGGCGCCTCCCAGCAGAACCGCCTCCGCGGTGGTTCTGGCGCTTTCGGGAAGATAGGGGATGCGCAGGCGGCCGTGGCCGACCGCCAAGGCCAGCCACGCGGCCCCGAGCGCCACCGCCAGGGAAGCTGCCACCCAAAGGGGATCGTAGGACAGTGGAGGAGCGATGCGCAGTGCGGCCATCCCGAGATAATGCATCCCGGCGATGCCGGTGGTGATGACGGCGGACTGAGTCAGCAAATGGGTGTCTGTCAGGTTCCCGGGGCGTCGGGAACCCAGGTGGTGGAAGACGATCAGGCTGGTGGCGACGGCCGCTGCCAGGGAGAGCACCGTAAGGATGCCGTCGTATTGGATGGGCAGTGTCTTACGGCAGGCGAGCATGCCGAGAAAGTGCATGGTCCAGATGCCGGTGCCGAAGATCAGCGCCGCCAGCCAGCGGTAGCACCTTTTTCCCTCTTGGGTGGACAGTCCGTTCAGATCCAGGGCGGCATGGGCGGCGACGATGGCGACCAGTACGGAAAGGAGGACGAGGTTGGGATCGTAGTGCATCCTGCCGGTTCTACGACGTGGATCGGTTCGCCACCCTGGAACGAAGGAATACCGAGAGTCCTGTAAGTATAGCCGCTCTCAGGCGGGACGGGGGGGAACGGCGCGGTTATTCCTGCACCTGCCCTTCAGGGCAGGCGCACCGGTCGGGTGAAGACGAAGTCGGTCTTGGCGGCGGCCTTGTGGCATTCGAAGCAGGGTTTGCCGCCGTCGTTGTTCAGCGGTTCGAGCTTGTCACCGACCCAGCGGGCGAAGCCCCAGCCGCCGGTTTCCTTGAATCGTTTCCGGTCCTTGACCATGAACTCGATGTGGGACAGGGCGCCGGGAACGATGGCCGGTTGCCAGAAAGGATGGCGGCTGTCCTTCCACACCAGCTTGCCGAGAATGGTGCCGTCGGGCCAGGGATCGGTATCCCCTTTGCGGGCGGCGATCATGGCGGTGGTATTGCCGACGATGGCCCGCAGCGACCGGTTGTCGTCGCGGTGGGAAACCCCCAGGACCTGCCAGTGCTTGTAGGTGGCGGGCAGCGGGATGCCGTTGGAGGGCGGGGGAGCGGCTTCCAGCGCCGGGGGAAGGAAGATCGTCAGCATCAGGATGACAGCCGTTCGCATGGTGACGCTCCTTGGATGGTCTGTCGGGACGGCGTCTCATTGTCGCCGATCCAGCGGTAGATTTCCACCGTCTGCGGCGGGCACAGGGTGCAGCCGCCGGGGCAGGGGGTGGCCGGCGGCAGCCGTTCCACCTGGCCGCGGCGGATCAGGCGCCGGAGCATGGGGCGGACGGTTTCGGGATCGGTTCCCAGGGCCTCGGCCAGTTCCTTGAGGGGCATCTGGCGCCGGCGGCGCAACAGCCGGCACAGTTCCAGGATCATTTGCAGCAGCTGCGGTGGATCAGGCCGGGGCTGCCCTGGCCGGAAGCCAGGGAGACGGGACGGCGGTTGCCCAGGCGCAGGAAGAGCCAGAAACCCGCCAATGCCGCCAGGACGAGGCCCATCCAGAGCAGGGAATGGGCCGGATGCCGGGAAAAGGTGGCCGCCTGATAATAGAAGGTGGCGGTGGCGTAGGCCAGGCCGGTGGTCCAGAACAGGGCGAAGCCCATCCAGCGGGTGCCGGTTTCCCGGCGGATGGTCGCGGTGGCGGCGATGCAGGGGGCATAGAGCAGAATGAACAGCAGGTAGGCGAAGGCGCCGTGGCGGCCGTCGAAGTGCCGCATCATGGCGCCGAAGGTGGCGGTGTGCACCGCCTGCGCCTCGGCGGCCTGCTGGCGATCGCCCGTATTGGCCAGCACCCGGAGGCCGAGAGGGTCTTCCAGGGCGGCGAGGGTCTCCCTCAGATTGGCGGGAACGGTCGCCGCCGCCGCTTTCATCGCCTGAACCAGGTCGAATTCTTCCGTTTCCGCAGCGGCCGGCTCCCGGTCCAGGCGGCTGTAGAGCGTGTCCAGAGTTCCCACCACCACTTCCTTGGCGAGCACGCCGGTGAGAATGCCCACGGTGGCGGGCCAGTTTTCGGTGTCGATGCCCATGGGCCTCAGTGCCGGGGTCAAGCGCCGGGCGGCGGCGGCCAGCATCGACTCGCCCGGCGGCACGTCGCCGAAACGGCCGTCGGTGCCCCAGGCGCTCAGGACGTTGACCACCATCACCATGGCGACGATGTACTTGCCGGCATCGCTGACGAAACCCTTGAGCCGGAGCCAGGTGTGCAGCAGCAGGTTGCGCCAGCCGGGGGCCTGATAGACCGGCAGTTCCAGCAGCAGGGCTTCCGGTTCGCCGGGGAGCAGGGTGGTCTTGAGCAGGAACGCCGTGCCCATGGCGGCGGCGATGCCGATGAGATACAGCAGGAAGACGATGTTCTGCCCCCCCTGGGGAAAGAAGGCGGCGGCGAACAAGGCGTAGACCGCCAGACGGGCGCCGCAGGACATGAAGGGTGCCATCATCACCGTCAGGATACGGTCCCGGTCCCTTTCCAGAGTGCGGGCCGCCATGATCGCCGGGACGTTGCAGCCGAAGCCGACGATCAAGGGGACGAACGCCTTGCCCGGCAGACCGAGGCGGTACATGAAACGGTCCATGACGAAGGCGGCCCGGGCCATGTAGCCGGAGTCCTCCAGCAGGGTGAGGAACAGGTAGAGAAAGCCGATGATGGGAATGAAGGTGGCGACCACCTGCACGCCGCCGCCGACGCCGTCGGCGAGCAGCACCTGGAGCCAGGCGGGTACACCCCAGGACGCCAGCAGATGCCTGAGGCCGTCGACAAAAAGTGCCCCGGCGGCCTGGTCGAAGAAGTCGACGAAGGCTCCGCCGATGTTGATGGCGAAGGTGAACATCAGATACATGGCCGCCAGGAACACCGGCACCCCGAGCCAGCGGTTGAGCACCACCGCGTCGATCCGGTCGGACCAGGAACGCCCCCCATCGCCGGCGTGGACGACTGCCTGGGCGGCGATGCGATGGGCCTGGCGATAGCGGGCGTCGGCGACGACCAGATCGACGTCCTGTTCCAGATCGCGCGCCAGTTTCCGGCGCAGCCGGGAAGTGGTCTCCGGCACGGTGGGCGGCAGCGCCTGGGGTGGGGGATGGCCGGCCAGCAGATGCAGGGCGAGCCATCGTGGCGGTGCTTTCGTGCCGGCGGCAAGGAGAGGGATCAGTTCAGCGACGGCGGCTTCCACCGCTTCCGGGTAGGGAACCGCATCGACGTTGGGGGGAGTCCTTTCCCTGACCTGACGCGCAATGGCCTGCTTCAGGGCCTCAAGCCCCTCGCCTCGTTTGGCGACGATCGGAACCACGGGAACCCCCAGGTGTCGTTCCAGCGCCCGGCGGTCCACCCGGATGCCGCGCGTCTCCGCCAGATCCATCATGTTCAGTGCCAGAACCTGGGGAATGCCGGTTTCCGCCAGTTGCAGGGTGAGATACAGGGCCCGTTCCAGGTGACTGGCGTCGGCGATGTTGACCACTACGTCGGCCTGGCGGGAAAGGAGGTAATCCCGGGCGATGCGTTCGTCGGCGGCGCTGTCTTCCGGATCGAGGGAATAGGTGCCCGGAAGATCGATCAGGTGAAAGCGATCGTCACCGTGACGGTATTCCCCCTCTTTGCGTTCCACGGTGACACCGGGCCAATTGCCGGTCCGTTGCCGGGCCCCGGTCAGGGCGTTGAACAGGGAGGTCTTGCCGGAATTGGGGTTTCCGATCAGGGCGACGGTGTAGGTCGTCATGACAGGTCTTCGACCAGAATGCGCTCGGCCAGTCGGCGGCCGACGGCCATACGGACGTGACGGTGACCGACGACCACCGATCCCCGGCGGTTGCGCATCACGGTCACGGCGGTTCCCGGTGCCAGATTCAGGCTGAGCAGACGCAGGCGGGCCCGTTTGTCCGGGATGTCGACGATGCGGAATCGCCTGCCGGGAACGGCGGCACTGAGCGGCGTGGGATCCATGACGACGGTCCTCGTTGAATGGGAATGAGAATGATTATAGTTAAATTTCATTTCCTGTCCAGTTCTTCGGCGCCGGTCCTTCGAAATAGGTGGCAAGTCTGCGATCGCCTGCTGTTTCCGATTTGCCGCAAAACCCTTTAAGATAAGGTCGATTTAACCAAGTTTCGCTACGGGCCGCTGAAAAATGGCACAACGACAGGCATTGGCAAAGCGAAAGAAATCCAGGAAACCGAAGAAACAACGTTCCTACAGGGGCAAGGCGCTGTTGTGGATCTTCCTGTTCATGGTCGCCGACGAAATCACTCCGGGCCTGCCCCTGGCGGAAGCCATCATTCTGGCCCTTCTGGTTTTCTTGCCCCGCTGGATGCTGGAAGTGGTGCATCGGGTCTATGAATACATGCCGGACCGGCAGTCCTGGCACACCGTCGGTGACATCTGCAAACGCGATGTGGCCACGGTGGAACCCGAGGTTCCCGTCCTGGAGGTGGCGCGCTTGATGCGCGATGAACACCTGCGCAGCCTGATCGTGGTGGAATCGCGGCCTTACACGGGTGACGATACGGCGAAAGCAGGCGACAAGGGCAGGAAGGGGGAAACGGCGGCCGGCACGATCCGAGTGCCGGTCGGTATTCTGACGGACCGGGACCTGGCGTTGCGGGTCGAAGCGGAAGGATTGCCCTGGGAGGATACCCCGGTGAGGGAGGTGATGACGCCGGATCCCGTGGTGGCGGAATCCTCCCAGGACGTGCATTCGGTGGTGGAGACGATGCGCGGGATCGGGGCGCGGCAGTTGCCCATTGTGGACGAACGCGGCCATCTGATCGGCACGTTGAGTCTGGACGACACCATCGCCATGCTGTCGCACAGTCTCGACGACATGGTGGAATTGTTGCAGCGGGAAATCCAGCGCGAGGCGGAGGTCGGAAGCTGAATTCAACCCAGGGAACAGGCATGGCTGACAAGACGGCGGTAACCAAAAAATCGGGAAAACCCAAGAAAGAACGTTCCTACAAGACCAAGGTCATCTTCTGGACCGTCATTCTGATGATCGTGGATGAGATCACCATCGGCATCCCGGAGGCCGACCTGGTGCTTTTCTACGTGGTCCTGGCGCGGCCCAGGTGGTTCTTGGAAATGATGCACAAGCTGTACAAATACGTCCCGCACCGCCGGGCCTGGCGGCCGGTCAGGGACGTTTGCCAGCGCCGGATGGAGACGGTCACCGCCGAAACCCTGGTGGCCGATGCGGTCCGGATCATGCGTGACCGCCGGGTCCGCAGCCTCGTCGTGACCCAGGAGCGGGAATACAATCCCGCACTGCAGACGCCGGAAAAGAAGAAACGCAGTTGGTGGGGCGGCAAGAAGAAAAAGCGCGTCGAGTCCCTGCCGGCTCCCAGCGAAATCATTCAGGTGCCGGTGGGGATCCTCAACGACCGGGACGTCACCCTGCAGGTGGGGGCCGAGGGCTTGTCCGGGGAGAGTGTGACCGTGGCCGAGATCATGAGCCGGGACGTGCCGGTGGCGATGGAAGTGGAGGACGTCCATTCGGCGGTCACCAAGATGCGCGAGGCCGGGATGCGTCGCCTGCCGGTGGTGGACCAGCGCGGGGCGTTGGTGGGTATCCTGACGCTGGACGACATCGTCGCCGTGCTGTCCGACGGTCTCAACGACATGGTGGAGTTGCTGCAACGGGAGATGGAGCGGGAGGCCGAGGCGGCCTGAGGTTCACGCCAGGGTCACGTGCAGGTCGCCCAGCTGGAGAACGGCGCAGTCCCCCTGTGCCGGGCTGTACAGGGTGAGGCGGTGGTTGTCGGCATCGTAGCCCCGGATCAGGGCGAGCTCCAGGACCGTCTGCCGCCGGTCCGCCAGGGCGCACAGTCGGTTGGGGGTGAAGATCGTCTCCCAGGGCTGGCTTTCCCCGACCGGCAACCGTTGCAGGATCAGCCTGGAGACCGGGATCCGCCAGGACCGGGCGTGGCGGAAATGGTGGCGGAAGGCCGCCAGTCGGCGCTGACGCCGCAATTCCGGGGATTTGCTTTGGGCCAGGGGAGATGGTGCCAGACGCAACACGGGAAAATGGCGGTGGGCCGCCACGATGGCTTCCAGTTCCCAGTCCCGCTCCAAAGTGACGATCCAGTCCGGCTGCAGCGCGTCGATCTGGAAGGTCTTGAGGATTTCCCCGACCTCCGTCACCAGGCCGCTGGTGTTGATGAGAACGAACGGACGGCCGGCCTGCTCGGTCAACTTGCGGGTGCCCACCACCATGGGCAGCAGATGGGCCAACGGGGTGACGGCGCCGACGAAATACAGGGCGGCGGGCGGCAGGGTTTCCAGGGGCCGGTTCAAAGCGGGATAGCCGAGACTGATGGTGGCCGGCGGGCCGATGTCCTTCTGGCCGACGTCGGCATCCACATAGGCGGGCCGGTGACCGCGCCGCAGCAGATACCAGGCCAGGTAGGCGCAGAAGGTGCTCTTGCCGCGATCGCTGGCGCCGAGCACCAGGATTCTGCCCCGTTGGGCGCGCTCGATGCGCGCGGCGGCGTCGCGCCAGTCCCGGGGAACGTGAAAAGCGTTCATAATTTGCCTTCCCGGGTCCCTCCGACAGATCGGTGGCGAGTCGTATGGTGAAAGCGTTCGTCCGTTTGATTTTACGCATTTTCTACCGGGTGGAGATCGAAGGTCTGGCGAATTATCACGGGACAGAGGGTCCGGTGCTGATCGTCGCCAATCATCAGTCCTTTCTCGATCCCGTCATTCTCTGGGCCTTTCTTCCCGGGGAACTGACCTTCGCCATCAACACCCATATCGCCCGCCTGCCTTGGGTGCGGCCGTTTCTGCGCTTCGCCCGGGTGTTTTCCCTGGATCCGCGCCAGTCTGGGGCCCTGAAGTCCCTGATCCGTCATCTGCAGGAAGGCCATCGCACCGTCATCTTTCCCGAGGGCCGGATCACGGTCACCGGAACCCTGATGAAGGTCTACGACGGTCCCGGGATGGTGGCCGACCGGGCCGGGGCCCTCGTGCTCCCGGTGCGCATCGACGGCGCCCAGTATACCCCGTTCTCCCGCCTCGACAGCCCGGTCCGGAAACGCTGGTTTCCCCGGATCCGGGTCTGCGTGCTGCCGCCCCGGGACGTCCGTCCCCCGGGGAAGATCCGGGGAGCCGAGCGGCGCAAACGGGCCGGAGAGCGCCTGGCCGCCCTCATGGCGGAAATGATGCTGGTGACCGCGCCTACGGACCGGACCCTGCTGACCGCTTTACTCGACGCCGTGCGATTGTACGGCCTGGGGCGACGGGTTCTGGAGGATGGCGAGCGCCGCCCCTGGCGTTATTTCGACCTGCTCGCCCGCTCGGTGGTTATGGCCAGGCTGCTTGAGGAGGACGGCGAGCCGGGGGCGACGGTGGGCATTCTGTTGCCGGGCAGTGGGGCGACGGTGGCGCTGCTGTTCGGCTGTCATCTGGCGCGGCGGTTGCCGGCTTTGTTGAACTATACCGCCGGGGCGGCGGGATTGGCCGGCGCCTGCGACACAGGGAACATCGGCACCGTGGTGACGTCGAGGCGCTTCGTGGCCGCAGCCGGACTGGACGGGGCCGTCGCCGACCTGGAACGGCGGGGCGTCCGGATCCGTTATCTGGAAGACTGGCGGGCCCGCATCTCAGTGCCGATGCGCCTGCGGGCCATGCTCGCCGCCCTGGGGATGCGCTGGCGTCGCCCGGCTTGCAGGGAGGCGGCTGGGGAAGCAGCCGTGATGCTGTTTACCTCCGGTTCCGAGGGCCGCCCGAAGGCGGTGCTGCTGTCCCATCGCAATCTGTTGAGCAACTGTGCCCAGCTGGGGGCGGTGATCGACTTCAACGCCAACGACGTGATCCTGAACGTCCTGCCCCTGTTCCACGTGTTCGGTCTGGGGCCGGGTACCCTCCTGCCCTTGATCTCGGGGATGCGGCTGTTCCTCTATCCCAATCCCCTGCACTACCGCGTCGTTCCGGAACTGGCCTACGAGATCAACGCCACGGTTCTGTTCGGCACCAACACCTTTCTGGGGGGCTATGGCCGCGCGGCCCACCCTTACGATTTCTACAGCGTCCGCTACGTGTTCGCCGGAGCGGAAAAATTGCAGCCGGACGTGCGCCGGCTGTGGATGGACAAATTCGGCCTCAGGATCCTGGAAGGTTACGGGGCCACGGAAACCAGCCCGGTGTTGGCGGTGAACACGCCCATGTATTATCGCGCCGGAACCGTGGGACGGTTTCTGCCGGGCGTCGAGTGGTGCCTAGAACCGGTGCCCGGCGTGGCCGAAGGCGGCCGTCTGCACGTGCGCGGACCCAACGTTATGCTGGGTTATCTGCTGCCGGGAAGGCCCGGGGAACGGGTGGCGCCCCGCTCCCGTTACGGGGAAGGCTGGTACGACACCGGTGACATCGTGCAGGTGGACGACGACGGTTTCGTGACCATCGTCGGGCGCCTGAAGCGCTTCGCCAAGGTGGGCGGGGAAATGGTTCCCCTGAGCGCTGTCGAAGGTCTGGCGGCGCAGATATGGCCCGACCGGCGCCATGCGGCCGTCGCGGTTCCAGACAGCCGGCGCGGCGAGACGGTGATCCTGGTCAGCGAATGTCCCACGGCCTCGCTGGCGGCGTTGCAGGAGGCCGCGCGCCGGCGGGGAACGCCGGAATTGTGGCTGCCCAGGCGTGTCGTCCATTGCAGCGAACTGCCCCTGTTGGGCAGTGGCAAGGTGGACTACGTGACCCTGACCGCCCGGATGAGGGAAGAGGCGTGAGGGTCAGGTTTCCGGCTGAGACTCGGATTTTGCCCTCGGTTGCTTCAGGTATCGTTCCGGTGTCTGGTAGAGCTCCTTCAGGCGCAGGCGGAATTCGTTGGTGACCGCGTAAGCGTCGTGACGGCTCTGGACCACCCTCGGGGTGATCAACACCACCAGTTCGGTGCGGTTGACGTTTTCCGTGGTGGTGCCGAACAAGTGGCCGATCACCGGCAGATTGTAGAGGAAGGGAATACCGGTGCGGTTCTTGTTGCGGTTGTCCTTGATCAGTCCCCCCAGCACCAGGGTGTCGCCGTCTTTGACCGCCACGGTGCTTTTGATCTGGCGCTGAATGATGTTGGGGTTGGGATTGCCTTCCAGGCGGCGGCCGATGTCGTCCACCCGTTGATCCAGCTCCATGATGACCAGACCGCCGGCGTTGACCCGGGGTTTGATCTTGAGCTGGACTCCGGTGTCACGCTGCTGGAACGTCTGGGTGACGAGCGGGTTGGCACCGGCGCTGCCGGTGTTGACCACCTCGGAGGTGCGCAGGGAGATTTGTTCCCCCACCACGATCGTGGCCTCGTGATTGTTGAGCACCATCAGCGACGGGGATGAGATCACGTTGAGCTTGCCCTTTTCCGCCGCGGCTTTGAGGATGACGCCGATATCCTGGGATTTGCTCTGCCACACGTAGGTGAAGCCGGGGGCCAGAGTGTTCAGCAGAACGCCCTTGGCCGCTTCGCTCAGATCCAGCCCCTGGCTGGAGAACCCGGTCACGCTGTGTTGCTTGGGCAGTTTGTTCTGGGCGAACCATTCCAGGCCGTATTGGAGATCGTCGGTCAAGGTCACTTCGATGATGGAGGCGTCGATGAGCACCTGCAGCGGAAGCTTGTCCAGTTGTTTCACCACCCGTTCGATGGCTCGGTAATCCTCCTGGTCGGCGATGATGATCAGCGAATTGTTGGGCTCGTCGGCGATGATGCGGATCTCGCCCTTGAGTTTCCCCGGCGTCCCCCGGGTGGAGCGGTTTTTGCCGCCGACCTTGGCTTTTTTGAGTCCGGGGGCCAGCTTGGCCGCAGGTTTCCGGCCGCGCTTGCCGGTGAAGATCTGGTTGAGGGTCTCCGCCAGCTTGACCGCGTCGACGTTCTGAACCCGGTAGACGTGAACCGCGCCGGCTTCTTCCACGATGGCCCGGTCGAGGCGTTTGACCCATTTCTGGGCCAGTTCGAGGTATTCGGGCTGGGTGGTGATCACCATCAGGGCGTTGAGGCGTTCGATCGGCAGCAGGCGCAGCAGGGAGGTGTCCTGGAGCACCTTTTCCCCCAGGGCTTTCTTCAGATCCTGGATCAGGGTTTCGGCGTCGAGGTTTTTCAAGGGGAACAGACCCACGGACATCCCCTCGAGATAGTTGATGTCGAAGGTGCGGACCGCTTCCTCGGCTCCGGCCAGTTCCTCGGCGCTTCCGGCCACCATCAGAAGGTTGCGGACCTCGTCGACGTGGAGGATGGCCTTGGGGGAAAGAAGCGGTTTGAGCACTTTCTTCATCGAGTCTGCCCCCACGTATCGCAGGGGGAAGATGCGGATCTGGTAGCCGGGGGGCAGCGGGCCGCCACCCAGCGTCAAGGGGGCGCCCGGGGTGGCCTCGTCGGCGGCGCCGATCCAGTAGAAATCCTTCCTCTTCACCAGGACCAGACCGTTGGTGCGCAAGGCCATTTCCAGGGCCGGCAGCACCTCGTCCCGGCGCAGGGGACGGGTGGTGTGCAAGGTGATTTTGCCTCCGGCCTTGGGGCTGAGGAGGTAGTTCTGTTTCAGGATGTCGCCGAAGACGACCTTGAGCACTTCGGACAGATCGGCGTCGTCGAAGTTGAGCGTGTACTTGCCCGGTTCCCGTGCGGCCCGGTGCGGCCGTGGTGGCTGGATGAGCGTCCCCCGTCCCAGGGTGATTTCCGCTTCGTTCAACGGCTGGCCGGCGGGGCGTTCCGCCGGGGGCGTCGCCTCGGCCTCCTCGGGAGGTGGGGGCGGGACCTGCAGCAGTTCCAGGGGGATTTTATCGCCGGGTCGTTGGGAAAGCTGTTGACAGGCGGATAACGCCAACAGGGTCAGGCTGCAGACGGTGAGCTTGAAACCACGGATCACGATGATTTCCTTTTGGTGTTTTTCTTGAGGAAAGGATTCCCGCGGCGCAGGGGTGGTCTGGCGGTCCGACGGCGTTTGGGGGTGACCGGCGGATTGGGGCGCGGTTTGCGTAACTGGAGCACCCCTCGGCGCCCCCCCTGCTGCAACACCACATGATCGGACGCTATCTCGGCGAGGCGCCAACCTTCGATCGTATCCCCCGGATGGAGACGGTAATGGTGTTTGCCGTCCTGGCTGCGCAGCAGCACGATTTGGCCGGATTCCGGGGTGTCCAGAATCCCGGTCAGTTGGAGGTTGGAGAGATCGGAAGCGGCGGCGGTCTCCGGTTCCTGCACCGTCTCCGGAAGCGGTGTCCGGCCCTCGAGGAACAGCGGGCGGGAGACGAAATGTTGGTAATGGTCGAGCGGTGGCAAGCGGAATTCCTCGGGGGTGGGAGTCGGCGTTTCCGGCTCGGGCGGGGGTGGTGGGGTGACGGCGATGTCGTCCCGGTTCGAGACTTCCCAGGCGATGATCCCGCCCAGCACCAGGCAGACGGCCGCGAGCAAGGTGGTGGTAAGGTTCGTGAGCGATGGTTTCATGATGCCGGTGTGTGCAGGTAGCCGACCACGCGCATGTCCACGTTCAAGCGGTCTACGGGAACGGTCTTGCGGGTCTTGGGGTCGCGGCGGCCGCGGACCGGACGGATCCGGAGATTCTCGACGATCAGCAACGGCTTTTCGGCTTCCACGGTATGGAGGATGCGGCGCAGGGCGGGAGTGGAGGCGGTGAAGCGGACCCGGACCGCCACCCGGGTGAAAGCGCCTTCCGCCTTGCCGGCCAGGGTTTGGGTGCTGGTGGTCTCCCCCCCGGCGCTGCGGATGATTTCACCCAGGCGGTTCTGCAATTCGGCGGCGGCCAGGGTGGGGGTGGTGCCCTTGAGAAAGTGCTGTTCGCCGCTGCGACCCGCCGATTCCAGGATTTCCAATTGCCGGCGCCAGAGGGGGGCCTTGGCGGCGGCGCGCTGCAGACGCTGGAGCTGGAATTTCAGATCTTCGATTCTCTCCCGGTTTTCCGCCAGATAATCCAGGTACGGGGCGACCACGGTCAGGTAGATCAATGCCAGGGGGATCAGGAGAAGGCCGACGGCCAGAATCCGTTGCCAGGCGTCATTCAGCGTCATCGCGCTTCACATCCATGCTGATACGGAATCGTTCCAGCCCGGTCAGGCGGTCCTGGGTGATGGGGGAGACGAAGTGGACGTTGCCGAAGTAGGGCGAATTTTCCAGCAGTTCCACCAGTTTGGCGGCCGCCGCCGATTTGCCGTCGATCTGCAGTTGCCCTTCCCGGTAGTGAAGCCCTGTCAGCCAGGTGTCGTCAGGCAGTTGCCGGCTGAGTTCCTCCAGCACTTCGATCAGGGGGCGGGTGGCCTGTTTTCGGTCCAGGACGAAACGGCCCTGCCGCTGCAGGGTGGTGACTTGCTGCTGCAACCGACGGGCCTCGTCGGCGGCCTGACGGGCCTGGCGCACCATCCGCTCCAGCTGCGCGATGGTGCGCCGTTGATGGACGACGGGCAGCGTCATCGCCGTGATGAGCAAGCCGACCGCCAGCACGGCCAGACCGTAATTCAGCCGGCGTCGCCATCGACGGGTTCGGGGTCGGCGCTCCGCGGGCAGCAAATCGATTTCCGGCAGCGGTTCGCCTTCGGGGGAGCGGACGGTGACCCGATGGGGGGAGAAGCCCGCTTCAGCCAGGCGGTCCAGGCATTCGTCCAGCAACGCTTTCAGGACCAGCACGAATTCGACGCGGATCCGGTTTCCGGGCAGGGCTTTGACGATCCGGGCGGTGTAGTAGACCTGATCGGCGCTGAAGGGGGTGTGGCGGTCGAGCTCGAAGCCGACCACCTGGATGAGGTTGTCCCGGGCGGCGGCCGGCAGGACGATGCAGCGCTGCAGATACTGCCCGGGCTTCAGCAACAGGATCACCGGCCGGGGTTCGTCCTGATCGACGGCGTGTTCCGCCAGTTCCTTCGTCGTCATCCGTGCGACGCACTTCAGCGTGTCTCCCGCCTGACGATGAATTTCCACCATCCCGTCGTCGATAGTGACAAAATATCCGGCCGGTCGTGCATAGCGGTCGTGCAGGCGGGCGGGCAGCAGGGAAACCAGTTGCCGTTTCCACCAGTGCCAGAATCGTTGTAGGGTGGGCGTGGGAAGAAAGGAAATCAAAATCGTCAACCGGGGCGGAAACCCCAACGTTCGTTGAACCGAAGATTATAGCGATTTTTGCCGAGGATCTGGAAATGCAGCAAAAAGACAATCGGCTGACGACGTGGTTGTTCAGCGCCATTCTCACGGGGGTCGTTCTGGGACTTTTGCAGCCGCAACTGGCGTTGCGCTTCGAAATCGGCGGCGAGGTCTTCCTGCGCCTGCTCAAGATGCTAGTGGTGCCGCTGGTGATGTCGAGCGTGATGACGGGAATCATCGGTCTCGGGGACGTGCGCCGCCTGGGCAGGCCGGGGGCCGTGGCGGTCGTTTACTATCTGTGCACCACCCTGATGGCCGTGATCGTCGGCATCGTTCTGGTCGATTGGATCGAACCGGGAGCCGGCGGACTGCCGTCCCAGCCGGTGCCGGAGTCGGTTCCGCCCAAGGGGCTGGCTGCGGGGGGGGCGGACATCGGCACGATCCTGCGGAACATGGTGCTGATGCTGGTGACCGACAATCTGATCGCCGCCATGGCGGAAACGCAACTGTTGCCGCTGATCGTGTTTTCGATCCTGTTCGCCGGCACCCTGACCCTGTTGGGCGAACGGGTTCGGTTGGTGAGCGATTTCGTCGTCCAGGTCAACGAGGCCTTTTTGACTTTCATCATGGGGGTGATGAAGCTGGCTCCGATCGGGATCTTCTGTCTGGTGGCGGCCCGCTTCGGCGAGGCCCAGTCCCAAGGCGCCTTTCTCCAGACCCTGCACCAGACCGGCCGTTACATGATCACGGTGCTGCTGGGGCTGGGCGTGCATTCGGCGCTGACCCTGGCGCTGATTCTGTGGCTGGTGACCCGCCGCCGGCCCTGGCGCTTTCTGGCCGCCATGTCCCCCGCGCTTCTGACCGCCTTTTCCACCGCCAGTTCCTCGGCTACCCTGCCGGTCACCATGGAGTGCGCCGTCGACCGCGCCCGGGTGCGCCGCGAGGCGGTGGAATTCGTGATTCCCCTGGGGGCGACCGTCAACATGGACGGCACTGCGCTCTACGAGGCGGTGGCCGCCATTTTCATCGCCCAGGTACTCGGGGTGGAGCTCAGCCTGATGCAGGAGATCACCGTGGCCTTGACCGCGACGCTGGCGGCCATCGGGGCTGCGGGCATTCCGGAGGCCGGTCTGGTCACGATGGTGATCGTGCTGAACGCGGTGGGATTGCCGGTGGAGTACATCGGCATCCTGCTGTCTGTGGACTGGCTGCTGGACCGCTTCCGTACCGCCGTCAACGTGTGGGGTGACAGCGTCGGCAGCGCTGTTGTCGAGCCGTTCATCGCCGCTCAGCCGGACAGCAGGAAGGCCTCGTAGCCGATCAGGGCGGCGTAAAAGAAGAAAAACGCCGGCAGCAGGTGGCGCACCGGCAGGCCGAAGAGCCGGTGGTTGACGTGGAACAGGATGACGATCACCGCCAGGGTGGTGACCAGGTATTTGACGTAGACGAAGGCGGCGGTGCCCAGGTCCAGCAGGAAAGCCATGAAGGGATTCAGCTCGATTCCGCCCCGGTCGAGAATCCGCAGGGTGAGGAAGGCGTCGAGCACGCAGAAGGTCACCACGCCCACGGTCCACCACAGCAGCCGGTGATCGTCATAGATGTCCACGTAATGGGGGTGGTGCCGCTCGTCCCGCCGCCGTGGCCGGCGTCGTCTTCCGCCCCAGAGGGCGAACCACAGGGTGCGCCAGCTGAAGCGGCGGCGGTCCGGTCGGCGGCGGCGTTCGGCGATTCGTGGCATGGATTCGGATTTCCGATTGTATTGACCAAAAATTATAGCGGATCTAGGGTTTTGGCCGGCTCAGCAGGATCATCAGACTGCGTCCGGTCAGGGTGACCTGGTGGGGGTGAGGCAGCGGCGGCTCGGCTCCGGATTCGTGGATGTCCTCCGGGGGTTCGGCGGCGGTGTCCACGGCGACGTGCCAGTCCGTGTTCGGCGGCGGGGGCGGCAGATGGAAGGCGACCGGACCGGGGCCGGCGTTGAACAACAGGCACAGACGGGGTTCTTCCGGATCGTCGGGGTGAATGCAGGCCCCCAGTTCGTTGCCGTCGCTCCAGTCCGGCGGCGAGCCGTGGGGACCGAACCACTCGATCTCCTCGGGGCGGTAGAAGTCCTCCCGCGTCAGTACCGGATGGGATCGGCGCAGCCGGATCAGCTCGCGCACGAAGCGCACCAGGGAGGCGTTCTTCTTCGCCAACGTCCAGTCGTACCAGGAAATTTCGTTGTCCTGGCAGTAGGCGTTGTTGTTGCCTTTCTGGGTGCGGCGGAATTCGTCGCCACCCAGAAGCATCGGGATGCCGCGGGAGACGAACAGGGTGGTGAGGAAATTCTTGATCTGGCGCAGGCGGACGGCCTCGATTTCGGGATCGTCGGTCGGTCCCTCCACCCCGTAATTACAGCTGTAGTTCTCGTTGGTGCCGTCCCGGTTGTCCTCGCCGTTGGCCTCGTTGTGCTTATGTTCGTAGCTGACCAGGTCGTTGAGGGTGAAACCGTCGTGGCTGGTGATGAAGTTGATGCTGTTGACCGGCGTCTTGCCGCTGTGCTGGTACAGATCAGCGCTGCCGCACAGGCGGGTGGCGAAAGGCCCCAGCATCCCGTGGTCGCCGCGCCAGAAACGGCGCACGTCGTCGCGGTACTGGCCGTTCCATTCCGACCAGCGCTCGCCGGGGAAGAACCCGACCTGGTAGGCGCCGCCGGCGTCCCAGGCTTCGGCGATCAATTTCACCCCGCGGAGGATCGGGTCTTCGGCGATGGCCTCCAGCAAGGGGGGGTTGGGTATCAGGCGGCCGCTGCGGTCGCGGCCCAGAATCGAGGCCAGGTCGAAGCGGAAGCCGTCCACATGCATTTCGGTGACCCAGTAACGCAGGCATTCGAGGATGTAGGTCCGCACCACTGGATGATTGCAGTTGAGGGTGTTGCCGCAGCCGGAGTAGTTGATGTAGCGACTTTTGTCCTCATCGGGGAGCAGGTAGTAGACGCTGTTGTCCAGCCCCTTGAAGTGCAGGGTGGGGCCGTATTCGTTGCCTTCGGCGGTGTGGTTGAAGACCACGTCCAGGAGTACTTCGATCCCGGCCCGGTGCAGGGCCTTGACCATGGCCTTGAATTCGGTCAGCTGACACCCGTGTTCCCTTCCGGTGCTGTACTGGGCGTGGGGGGCGAAGAAGGACACGGTACTGTATCCCCAATAGTTGACCAGCGGTTCGCCGGTCAGGGGATTCCTGCGGTCCAGTTCCCTGGGATTGAACTGATGGACAGGCATCAGTTCCAGGGTGGTGATACCCAGTTCCTTGAAATAGGGAATCTTCTCGATCACCCCCAGATACGTGCCCGGATAATGGGCGCAGGAGGACGGATGGATGGTGAGTCCCCGGACGTGGGTTTCGTAGATGACGGTTTCGGACCAGGGAATCTTGGGGTGGCGGTCACCGTCCCAGTCGAAATTCTCCTCGCCCGGGATCAACCCCTTGACGCGGTATTGGGCCCTGGGAATGGCGCGGCCCGGGTGCTGTTCCAGCCAGCCGTCGCACAGGATGGAGAAATCCCAATGTTCGGTGTTGACCAGGGCCAGGGCGTAAGGATCCAGCAGGGCCCGGTGGGGATTGAAGCGGTGTCCCCGTTCGGGGACGAAGGGACCGTCGGCCTGGAAGACGTAGGTCAGGCCGGGACGGGCGCCGCGTACGTAGACGTGCCAGATGTCTCCGGTGCGGTGTACGGCCGGATCCAGCTCGAAGCACCATTTGGGGTCCAGAGCGCCGGGATCGTCGAACAACAACAGCCAGACCCGGGTGGCATGGCGGCTGAAGACGGCGAAATTGATGCCGCCGTCGATACTGTGAACCCCGAGGGGAAGTGGATGTCCCCTGGTGATGGTCAGGGCGGTTTCCATGGATGCCTGCGAAGATCGTCGAATCATCCAGCATGACACATTTCCGCGATCTGGATCAACCAGCGACGGTCGCGCAGAGGATCAGTGGTGAAGGCGCTGGCCTACGGCACTCCCGTCTTCAAGGCAGGTACTTGATGGCGGCAACCACCAAGCCGCCAACGGTGAGGGTCAGGGCGAAGGACCAACGCATGAAACGGTCGATACGGTTGGTGAGTTGCTCGAAGCGTTTATCCACCTGCTCGAAGCGCTTGTCGATCTGCTCGAAGCGCTTCTCCATTAGCCGGAAACCCTGTTCCATGAGTTCGCGCTGGTGTTTGAGCTCCTCCTCGACCCGAACCATGCGTTCGCGCAGCTCCAGGTCGTAACGCACCCATCCCTGGGGTGGGGCGGTTTGCGCCTGTACCTCCTCGCGGATCAGGCGGCGGATCTGGTCGAGGTCTTCTTCGGCGAGGGCCATGGGCGTACACTCAAAGACAAAGGCTCGAACGTTCTCATTATAAACCGGATAACGGCGGCAGCCTCACCATCCGGAAGACAGGTTTGGGATCAGCCCGTTCGCAGGTGAGCTTGAATCGGCGGGGTTGGGATGGGTATGCTTGCTGATCTTCGTTTTGCAACGGTAAAGGATTGGAGAACATGAGTGAATTGGCCAGTGTCATCGAGGAAGCCTTCGAAAAACGTGCCGAACTGACCCCGCAGAATGCGCCGGCGGAAATCCGCGAGGCAGTGGAACAGGCGTTGTGCCTGCTCGATTCCGGC
>JALSSF010000018.1 GCA_026984375.1 Methylothermaceae bacterium
TTCGGCCCCCTTCGCCATCCATCTTTACACCCGGGAACTGGTCTATCTTCCCGACGGCCGCACCGTCTGGGTCTATCCCTGTCTGCGCTTCGGCGGCGCCCATCTGGCCGACCCCCGGGACCGGTGGCCGGATATCGTCCGAACGGCTCTGAGCGGCGGGCTGAAGGGATCGGCCCTCTGGACCCTGGCGTTCCTGACGATCGCCCTCGCACGGCGCGGCCGCCCGCCCCGGGAGTTTCCCTGGCGTACCGTGGCCCTGGTCTGCGCCCTTCTTCTGGTGGCAGGCTTCGCCATCGGGGAACTGAGCCTCAAATACCACGTCTTCGGCACCGACAAGGTGGGCGAGGACGTCCTGTATCAGAGCCTCAAGAGCATCCGTACCGGCCTGGTGCTGGGCACCCTCACCACCCTGATCATGCTTCCCTTCGCCATCGGCCTGGGGGTACTGGCGGGCTATTTCCGCGGCTGGGTGGACGACGTCATCCAATACCTTTACACCACCCTCAATTCCATTCCCGGGGTCCTGTTGATCGCCGCCGCCATCCTCATGCTCCAGGTCTACATGAGCACCCACGAGGAACAGTTCGCCACCATCGCGGTCCGCGCCGACATGCGGCTGTTCTTCCTGTGTCTGATCCTGGGGATCACCAGCTGGACCGGCCTGTGCCGCCTGCTCCGGGCCGAGACCCTGAAGCTGCGGGAGATGGAATACGTCCAGGCCGCCCGGGCCCTGGGCGTCTCCCACGGCCGCATCCTGGTGCGCCACATCGTCCCCAACGTGTTCCACATCGTCCTGATCACCGTGGTGCTGGACTTCAGCAGCCTGGTACTGGCCGAGGCCGTCCTCGCCTATGTCAACATCGGTGTCGATCCCACCACCCAGAGCTGGGGCAACATGATCAACAGCGCCCGCCTGGAACTGGCCCGCGACCCCGTCGTCTGGTGGACCCTGGCCGCCGCCTTCCTGTTCATGTTCACCTTCGTGCTCGCCGCCAACCTGTTCGCCGACAAGGTGCGCGACGCCTTCGACCCCAGACGCATCGAGGAATCATGACTTATCGGACCGTCATTCACACCCCCCGCCTGACGCCGGCCCAACGGCAGTACTTCGAGGAACGGGGGCGACTGGAATCCCACCACCACCATCACTGCCTGCACCACCACCGGCCGTTGGCGCTGGAATCCCTGCGCCGGCGCTTCCGCTGCGACATCAACACCCTGCCACCGGCCTTCGATCCCCAGCGGGTCCGCCTGGTGGTCAGCGATCTCGATTCCACCCTGATCGCCCTCGAGACCATCGACGAACTGGCGGCGGAAGTGGGGGCGAAATCCCAGGTGGCCGCCATCACCGAACGGGCCATGGCGGGGGAACTGGATTTCGCCGCCGCCCTCCGGGAACGGGTGGCGCTGCTGGAGGGCCTGCCGGTCGCCCGGCTGGAGCGGGTATTCGAAACCCGGATGAAACCGGCCATCCAGCCGGGCGCGGCGGACACCCTCGCCTGGTTGAAGCGGCGCGGCATCGTCTTCGCCGTGGTCTCCGGCGGATTCACCTTTTTCATCGAACGGCTGCGGAGGATCCTGCCCATCGACCACGCCCTGGCCTGCCGCCTGGAAATGAAAGGGGGTTACCTGACCGGCCGGGTGTTGGAGCCCATCGTCGACAAAGACACCAAAACCGCCTTTCTGCGCGATCTGGCCCGCCGGATGGGCCTGGACCCCATGGAGACCGCAGCCCTGGGCGACGGCGCCAACGACGTGGCCATGCTACAAGCCGCCGGCCTGGGCGTCGCCTATCACGGTCGCGCCGTCGTCCGTCAGCACGCCGACGCCTGCATCGACTTCGGCGACTGGCACGCCTTGCGCCAACTGCTGGAGCATCCATGAGCGAACCCATCCTCCAGGTCCGCGATCTCACGGTGCAATTCCGCCAGGGGGAAAAGTCCCTGGAGGTGGTATCTCGGGTGAGTTTCGAGGTCTTCCGGGGACAGACCTTCGCTCTGGTGGGGGAATCGGGTTCGGGAAAATCGGTGACCGCCCTGAGCGTCATGCGGCTGCTGCCGCCGTCCGCCAGGATTCTCGACGGCCGGGTCCTGCTGGCGCAGGAGGACTTGCTGCGCTTGCCGGAATGGCGCATGAACGCCATCCGCGGCCGCCGCATCGCCATGATCTTCCAGGATCCCATGACCTGCCTCAATCCGGTGCGCACCGTGGGCCAGCAGATCGGCGAGGCCGTGGCCCTGCATCTGGGACTGAAAGGGGAGGCCCTGCGCCGGCGCTGCCTTCACCTGTTGAAGCAGGTGGGGATTCCGGAGCCGGAACAGCGCATCGACAGCTATCCCCATCAATTGTCCGGCGGCCAGCGCCAGCGGGTGATGATCGCCATCGCTCTGGCCGGCGAGCCGGAACTGCTGATCGCCGACGAACCCACCACCGCTCTCGACGTCACCATTCAGGCGCAGATCATGGACCTGCTGGTCCGGCTGCAGCGCCAGCGCGCCATGGCCCTGTGGCTGATCACCCACGATCTGGGTCTGGTGGCGGACGTGGCTGACCGGGCGGCGGTGATGCAGGAAGGGAAAATCGTCGAGACCTGCCGGCGCGATCGGAAGCCGCTGTTCGCCGCTCCCGAACATCCGTACACCCGCAAGCTGCTGGCCGCCCTCCCCCGCCTCGACCGCTGCCTGGAGCGCCGGTACCAGCCCGGACGCCCACTGCTCCAGGTGCGCGATCTCAGGGTCTGGTATCCCATCCGCCGCGGTCTGCTGAGGCGGATCAAGGGACACGTCAAGGCGGTGGACGGGGTTTCCTTCACCCTGGCCGAGGGCCAGACCCTGGCCCTGGTGGGGGAATCGGGCTGCGGCAAGACCACCCTGGGCAAGGCGCTACTGCGATTGATCCCCGTCACCGCCGGGCGTATCTACTACCGCGGGCGGGAGCTGGACCGTCTTCCCACCCGGGAACGCTGCCGCGAAATGCAAATCGTGTTCCAGGATCCCTTCTCGGCGATGAATCCCCGCATGCTGGTGGGCGACATCGTCGCCGAGGGTCTGCGCACCCTGCGTCCCGAACTGTCGGCCCGGCAGCGCATCGAACGGATCGAATCCCTGCTCGCCGAGGTGGGCCTGCCCCCGGAGGCCCGGCTGCGCTATCCCCATGAATTTTCCGGCGGCCAGCGGCAGCGGATCTGCATCGCCCGGGCCCTGGCGGTGGAACCCCGGCTCATCGTCTGCGACGAGCCCACCAGCGCCCTGGACGTCTCGGTGCAGAAACAGATCCTCGAGTTGCTGAAAGCGCTGCAACGGCGGACCGGCGTCAGTTACCTGTTCATCAGCCACGATCTGGCCGTGGTGGCGGAAATCGCCGATCAGGTGGCGGTGATGCATCGGGGACGCATCGTCGAGCTGGGGGAAACCCGCCAGGTACTGTTCTCCCCCCGCCACCGATACACCGAAACGCTGCTCCAATCGCTGCCGGGAAAAAGCCTTTACGACACGTTGCGCAGGAAGGCCTCGAATTCCTCCGGCGTCAACGCCGGGGCGCAGAGGTAGCCCTGATAATAGTCACAACCCAGCCGGCGGAGAAATTCCAGCTGATCGGCCGCCTCCACGCCTTCCGCCACCACGGCCAGTCGCAATTCCCGCGCCATCGACACGATGACACGGACGATCGCCGTATCCCCGGCATCCTTCGGGCAGGTGCTAACCAAGGAACGGTCGATTTTGAGCAGATCGATGGGAAAACGCTGCAACTGCACCATGTTGGAGTATCCGGTGCCGAAATCGTCGATGGCGATGCCGATACCCGCCTCCTTCAGCAGCGACAAGGTACGATGGCTTTCCTGGGGATAACGCATGAGCGCCGCCTCGGTGACCTCCAATTCCAGAGCGGGCCCCTGACCGCAGGTCAATTTCTCCGTCAGATCGATGGTGCGCCGGGCGAAATTGCGCTGCTGAAACTGCCGGGTCCCCACATTGACGGCGATCCGCCGCAATCCCGCTCCCAGGCCCGCCTGGCGCCACCGTTCCCGGTAGCGGCAGATTCTTTCCAGCAACCATTCGTACAGGGGATCGATCAAACCGGTCTCCTCGGCCAGGGGGATGAACTCCTCCGGGGGTATCCAATGCCCCCCCTCCTCGTCCCACCAGCGTACCAGAGCCTCCGCCCCCACCAGTGCCCGATCGGCGATCCGCAGACGGGGCTGCAGATGCACCGTCAACGCCTCCCGCGCTAACGCCCGGCGCATCCGTTCCTGGAGATTCAGCCGCCTGACCTGCACCTGGCTCATGTGCGGTTGATAGAAGCGGTAGCAGTCGCGCCCTTCCTTCTTGGCCGCGTACATGGCCAGATCGGCCAGCTTGAGCAGTCCCTCCGCTTCCCGCTCGTCGCTCAAACCAATGGCGATGCCGATACTGGCACTGGTCACCACCTCCTGGCCGGCCAACCGACAGGGCCGGCGGATCGCCTCGATGATCTTCTCGGCGATGCGGGCCGCCTGTTTTCTAGCTTCGGATACCGCCGCATCGAGACCGGCCAAGACCACCACGAACTCGTCACCGCCCAGGCGGGCCACGGTATCCTCCTTCCGAACCACGCCTTGGACCCGGCGCGCCACCTCGGTCAACAAAGCATCCCCCTGATCGTGCCCCAAACCGTCGTTGATCGCCTTGAAACGATCCAGATCGAAAAACAGCACCGCCAGGGCCGTGCCGTTGCGGGCGGCACGGCGACATTCCAGCGCCAGCCGGTCCATCAGTAGGGAGCGGTTGCACAGCCCGGTCAGCTGGTCGTAAAAGGCCAGTCGGCGGATGTCCTCGGCCTCGCGCTTACGCTCGCCTATGTCCGCGAAGGTGAGAATGTAGAAATGATCGTCACTTCCATCGACGGCGCTCCGGACCACCTGCATCCAGCTCAGGAACCGGGTGCCGTCTTTGCGGCGCAGCCACACCTCGCCCTGCCAGGCACGGCGCTCCGCCAGTCGTTCGACGAAACGGCGCCCGCACGCCTTCGGGGATTCGCCAGTCACCGGCTCCAGCAACTGAAGAGAGCGTCCCTGTGCCTCGGCGGCCGCCAGGCCGGTCAATTCGGTGAACGTCCGATTGACTTCCACGATGGTCAGGCGCTCGTCGACGATGACGGCGGCATCCAGGCTGCCTTCGAACGCGCTGAGCGTGAGGGTCAGCTTACGATCGGTGTACTTGCGCTCGATCTGACCGGCGATCACCCTGCCGAGGGCAGCCAGAAACTGAAGTTGCGCTTCGTCCCATTCCCATCGGGCAGGACAGGTCAATACCATGACACCCAGCATCCGATCCCCACTCACCAGGGGAACGTGGCAAAACCGGCGATCCGGCATTCCGGGTGTGGTGACCTGCTCACGATGGTGATTCGTCGCCACGAAATGCACACCCAGAGCGGGCCGATCCCGCCCGCACGGGCAGTGATCGAGGGAAAGCTGCGCTTCGCTCACCGGCATTCCTGAGGGCAGATCGATCTGTGCCGCCAGGCGGAAGGCCGCCCCCTCCCGAAGAAACATCGCCCCGCAGACCTCCCCGCCCATACAGGGAAGTTGCACCACCTGTTGCAAGGCCCGTTGCAACAAGGCATCCAGAGGCAGCTCGGCGACCGGCAGATTCAATATCTGGATCAAGCAGCGCTGCTGTCCAGACAGGTGACGTCGTTGCGCCACCGCCGTCCAGAAACGCAGCAGTTGCTGAATCCGCAGTCCGAGCAGGTCCCAGACCACCGGTTTGAGAACGAGATCCGCCGCCCCCGCCCGATAGGCGGCTTCCACGGCGCCCGCCTGGCGTGCATCGATCATCAACACCACCGGGAAACCACCGAGCCGGCACAGACGCCTGCACAGTTCCAGCCCGTCGCCGTCCGACAATCCGGTATCGAGCAACACGGCCGCCGGCCGCAACTGAGACGCCGCAGCCACCGCCGACCGGCAGGTATTGGCGGTATAGGTGCGAAACCCCTTCTGACGCAGGCTTTCCTCCGCCAGCAGACAGGTCATGGGATCGTCGTCCACGACCAGAATCAACGGTGGAGAGGCGTCCCCGGTTTCGGTGGCGCACTCAGCCGGCACGATCGGCTCAACCGCCCCCATATCCCGAACCCAACAAGCAGCACACGCGCCGATAGCCCGCCCACAACAGCGCCATCCGTTTCCGGTCCAGCGTTCGGGGCGAATTTTCGATCTGTGACAAATGATACGCCAAATCCCGCACTCCCAGGTGGGAACAGGAGGACAGAAAACCGTGGGCGGCCCGTCGAATCGACGTCAGATCCCCCCGGGTCACGTTGCCTTCCAGAACCGTCAGCCACTGCCGCCCCTGCTCCTGGAACAGATGCAACAAGCGCGGCAGCAGGGCACCTGCCTGGTCTTGCTCGAGCAAGGCGATCTGGCGCAGGGCAGCATGGTCGAAGCACGCAGTCCGGCGGCTGATTTTTTCCCCCGTCGGCGGGGCGACCTTCAAGCGGGAGGCCAGACAGGTGCGAAGCGCCTCGATGGACACCGGCTTATGGAGACAATCCGCTATCCCGGCCTCCAGACAGCGCCGGCGACTACCATCGCTGACATCGGCGGTGACCGCGACGATCGGGACGTTCGCCCGCCGGCTCCGCAGCAACCGGGACAGCTCGTAGCCGTCCATGCCCGGCATTTGGCAATCCAGCAAGACCAGATCGAAGTGCTCGTCACGCCAACGCTGCAGGGCCTGGTCTGCGCAGTCTACGGCGACCACCTCGCAGCCGAGCCGTTTGAGCATTTCCGCCAGCAGCGCCCGGTTCAGGCGATTGTCCTCCACCAGCAGCACCCGGCCGTGCAAATCCGGCTGCGGATCGGGGGATACCGGTCCGGACGACGTCCGGGGCGCCTCGGCCTTTCGCAGGGGCAGCATGACGCGAAACCGACTACCCTCACCCACGACGCTTTCCACCTCAATCCTTCCCCCCATGGCCTGGGTCAACTGACGGCAGATGCTCAATCCCAGACCGGTGCCGCCGTAACTGCGGGAAGCGGCATCGTCCAGCTGGGTGAAGGCCTCGAAAATCCGACCTCGGGCCTTCTCGGGCAGGCCGATGCCGGTGTCCCGGACCTCGAAAGCCAGCCAACCGGATTCCGCCTCGGCCACCAGGATGTCGACATGACCTTCCTCGGTAAACTTCAGGGCATTGTGAACCAGATTACTGAGGATCTGACGAATCCGGTCCTCGTCGCCGTACCACCATCGGGACGTGTCCGGAGCCACCCGCCAGCGAATCGACAGACCCTTGACCTGAGCCAGGTGACGGTGGAGGGCGACCACCGACGCCACCAGCCGGGTCACCTCGAGGCGCTGGTGCTTCAATTCGATCTGCCCGGCCTCGATCCTGCCGAAGTCCAGCAGGTCCTCGATCAAGCGCAGCAGCGACTGAGCCGCCTCCGTGGACAGCCGGACGTAGTGACGCTGCTGGGAATCGAGCTCGGTGGCTGTCAACAGCTCCAGGAATCCCAGGATGGCATTGAGGGGGGTCCGCAGTTCGTGACTGACGTTGGCGAGAAAGCGCGATTTGGCCTCGTTGGCGGCCTGGGCCTTTTCCGCCAGTTGCCGGGCGTGCCCGATCATCCGGTTCAGGGCCTCGGTACGGCGGCGAACCTCGTTTTCCAGATCCACCTTGGCCTGGCGTTGATGCCGTTCATAGGTGCGCAACCAGGCCAACTGGCGCCGGAACGCTTCACCGAGCTGGCGGATTTCCACAGGCCCTTTCGGCTCGATGGCGACGTCGAAATTCCCCTCGGCGGCCGCCGTCGCCGCCTGCGCCAGTCTCTGCAACGGCCGGGTGATGCGGGAAATCAGCCACAGGCCCATCGCCAGCGCCAGGATCAACAAAATCGTGACGAGGGAGACCACGGTGACCAGAAAGGCGATGGCATGCTCGCGAAAATCCGCCAGGGCGATACCGAGGCGGACCTCCCCCAACGGCGTACCGGCGGAATCGCGCACCGGTTCCACCACCTCCATCCGCTCCCCCTGGCCGAAGAGCACTTCCCGGAGGGTGGGCTGATCGACCTGCGACGAGCGGACCGCGGCGCCGGGGGCGGAACGGCCCTCCCAGACCAGCAGGCGTCCCCCGGAATCGTAGAAGGCGGCATAAGCCAGTTCGGGCATGGCGTTCAAGCGCGCCAGCCGGCGGCGGAGCGTCTCCCGATCGCCGGTGACGACGGCCTGGCGGCTGGCATCCGCCATCACCACGGCCAGGGTATCGATCGAGGAACGCAGGTGGCGGTACTTGTCCTCCAGCATCTGCACGCTCAGCGTCCCGGCCACCACCAATGCGGTCACGGTGATCAGAACGAAAACGAACCAGACGAAACGGATTACCAGCGTCACGTAACCCCTTCGACTCCCGGGGCATCCGGGCTTCGGTTCATCCGGAAGAACGGTCTAGATAAAGCCGGATCCGCTGTCCTGGCCGCAGGGCACCCTTCAGACGCCGTCGATTCCACTGATGCAGATCCTGCATCCGCACCCCGAAACGGCGGGCGATCTTGTAAAGGGAATCCCCCTTGCGGACGGTATACACCACGGACTTGAACGGATCGCCGGCGTCCGCCACCCGGATGCGCAGCCGCTGTCCCGGCCGCAAGGGGTGCTTCGGATCGATGCGGTTCCAGCGGGCCAGCTGACCGACGCGCACCCCGTACCGGCGGGCGATCTTCCAAAGGCTGTCGCCGCGCCGCACCACGTGGATCTTGACCGGAGGCCTATAGGGGGACACCGGGATTTTCTTCAACCGGGCCAGCAGGGTTTCGGAGACGGTACGGACCACCGGAATCACCAGGGGCTGCCCCGGATAGATGCGGTTTCCCTTCAGGCGGTTGGCCTGACGGATCACGGCGACGGGGGTGCGGTACTTCTGGGCGATCTGGGTGAGGGTCTCCCCGCGGCGCACCCGGTGCCGTTCCCAGCGGATGCGGCGGGACTGGGGCAGTTTCGCCAAACGTTCCTGGAACAGCGCCACCTTCTCCAAAGGCAGTATCAGGCGATGGGGGCCATCCGGCGCCGTCGCCCACCGGCGGTAGCCGGGATTGAGACGATACAGTTCCTCCAGAGGCAGTTCCGCCAGTTCTGCCGCCAGATGCAGGTCGATCTGGGAATCCAGCCGCACCTCGGCGTACAGAGGACGATTGGGGATCGGAAGCAGGGCGATCCCGTACTCCTCGGCATGGGCGAACACCCGGGCGACCGCCAGCAGTTTGGGGACGTAGGAGCGGGTTTCCCGGGGCAGACGCAGATGCCAGAAATCGGTCGGACGGTGGAGGCGGCGGTTGCGGCGGATCGCCCGCATGACCGTCCCCTCGCCGGCGTTGTAGGCGGCCAGGGCGAGCAACCAGTCGCCGTGGAAATCGGTGTGCAATTTCTTCAAATAGCGGATGGCGGCGCGGGTCGAAGCATGGACGTCGCGGCGCAGATCGATCCACCAGTTCTGCTCAAGGCCGTACAGCTTTCCGGTGGAAGGAATGAACTGCCACAGCCCGGCGGCGCGCATCCGGGAATAGGCCTCCGGCCGGAAGGCGCTCTCCACCACCGGCAGCAGCGCCAGTTCGCCGGGCAACCGATGACGCTCGATCTCGGTGACGATGGTGTACAGGTAGGGCCGGGCCCGCTCTTGAACCCGCTGCAAATACTCGGGGTGGGACAGATACCAGCGCAATTCCCGCCGAATGCGGGGATGATCGATCTCGGGCAGCCGGTAGAGCGCGAACAAGCGATCCCACAGATTGTCAATGGTTCGAGCGGGCGAGGACTTCCAGGCGGCTTTGCCTTCCGATTCCCGGAGCTTGATGTGGACGGTGACCGGAGCGGAAGGCGCCTTCGTGACGGCGCGGGGTTCGACCGGCCTGACCGCCTTCTGACTGCAAGCCGTCAACAACCAAAAGCAGGCCAGCAGAGCGATGACACGCCCAACCGTTCTTATCATTGTCTCCCCTCCCGATTTCGCTTCTATAAGCGGGTTTTTCCCTTATTATAAGAATTAATCACCATTCCTGCCGATGTATACCAAACCGGTCACCCCACCTCTGCGCCAAGAACTGTGCACCTGGTACCGGACGGTGCTAGGACGGCGCCTGCTGCGCCTCGAGGCCCGTTACCTGAAACGTTCTCTCAAAGTGCCTTACACCTTCACCATCGTGCAACTGGGCATTCTGGGCTGGGAGACGCGTTATCTCGACAGCGGTTACCTGCGAAGCTTTCGCCTCATCGACGAGACCCGTGCGGTCCGTGATTGCCGGTTGCCGGCCATCGTCGCCCGTCTGGACTCCCTGCCCCTGGCCTCGGAAAGCGTCGATGTATTGATCTTGCCCCATACCCTCGAATTCGCCGGCGACCAACATCAGCTCCTGCGGGAAGCGGAGCGGGTCCTGAAGCCGGAAGGCCAGTTGTTGGTGCTGGGCTTCCAGCCCTGGACCGTCTATCGCCTTTACCGCTGGCTCCCGGGAAGACAGCGTCCCGCCCCGTGGCACTGTCACCCCGTCAGCCACCGCCGCCTGCTCGACTGGCTCAATCTACTGAATTTCACCGCCGAAACCAATACCTGGTTCGACTTTCATTCCCTGATCGAGCCGGGCGGATGGCGTGATTATTGCTCCTCCCTGTGGTATGTTGCCTACGCGGTGCGCGCCATCAAACGAACTTACACCATCATTCCTTTGCGCCCCGCCCTGGAAACCCGGCCGGAATGGTCCCCCGGCGTACTGGAACCGACGATACAGAGAAAACAACGTGACCCAGGCCAATGACGTGGTGGAGATCTATACCGACGGCGCCTGCCGCGGCAACCCCGGACCGGGCGGCTGGGGGGCGATCTTGCGCTACCAGGGCCGGGAAAGGGAAATCTATGGCTTTGAGGCCCATACCACCAACAACCGCATGGAACTGATGGCCGCCATCCGTGCCCTGGAAACCCTGAAGCGTCCCTGCCGGGTGATCCTCAGCACCGATTCCCAGTATCTGCAGAAAGGCATCACCGAGTGGCTGCCCAACTGGATCCGGCGCGACTGGAAGACCAGCGCCGGCAAGCCGGTCAAGAATCTCGACCTGTGGCAGCGCTTGCTCAGGGCGCTGGAACGGCATCGGGTGCAATGGGAATGGGTCCGCGGCCACAGCGGCCATCCGGAAAACGAACGGGCCGACGCCCTGGCCAACCGCGCCATCGACGAAATGCTGCAACGATCCTCCAAGCGACAGGAATGACCCATGCGCCAAATCGTTCTCGATACGGAAACGACCGGTCTGGAACCGGAAAAGGGACACCGCATCATCGAAATCGGCTGTGTCGAACTGGTGAACCGCACCCTCACCGACAACCGCTTCCACGTCTATTTGAACCCGGAACGGGAAATCGATGCGGGAGCGGTGGAAGTGCACGGTATCGACAACGCCTTCCTGGCCGACAAGCCCCGCTTCGCCGACATCGTCGACGACTTTCTCGCCTTCGTCAAGGAAAGCGAAGTCATCATCCACAACGCCCCCTTCGACGTGGGCTTCATCAACGCCGAACTGGCCCGGCTCGGCCCGGATTACGGCCGACTCGAGGATTACTGCCGCATCTTCGACACCCTGGCCCTGGCGCGGCGCAAACACCCCGGTGTGCGCAACAGCCTCGACGCCTTGTGCAAGCGCTACCAGATCGACAACAGCCACCGCGATCTTCACGGCGCCCTGCTCGACGCCGAAATCCTCGCCTCCGTCTATCTGGCCATGACCGGCGGACAAGTGTCCCTGGCGCTGGACAGCCTGGCCCAGGGGCCGACGCCTGGGGAGTCGACTTCCCAGGGCCGCCCCCGCCCGCGGTTGAAACGGATCACGTGTCCGCCGGAGGAACTGGAAGCGCACCGGAAGCGGCTGCAGGCCATCGATCAGGCCAGCGGCGGCAACTGCCTGTGGCTCAAGAAACACTAGCTCCGCCACCGTTCTTTGTTTTATGCTAATTTCTTCAAACCGGAGAGGTGGCTGAGCGGTCGAAAGCACCGGTCTTGAAAACCGGCGAGGGGTAACCCTCCGTGGGTTCGAATCCCACCCTCTCCGCCAATCATTCAATAACAACAAAACCGCATCATGATCACGGTTCTCGTTGCGGATGACCATGAACTCGTCCGCAGCGGCATCGAGCACATTCTCAACGCCGACCCGGAAATCACCGTCGTCGGCGCGGCGGCCACCGGTGAAGCGGCGCTCGAACTGGCCGACTCCCTCCAGCCCGACATCGTGATCATGGACGTCAACATGCCCGGCCTCGGCGGACTGGCCGCCTGCCAGAAGCTCAAGCGGCGCCATCCCGAGATTCGCCTGATCGCCCTCAGCGTCTACGCCGACGGCCCCATCCCCAGACAATTGATCGAGGCCGGCGTCGACGGCTACCTTTCCAAACACTGCCCGCCCCAGGAAATGATCAAGGCGGTCAAAACCGTCCACCGGGGTGACCGCTACCTGAGCCGGGACGTCGCCAGCCGGTTGGTCTTCGCCCACCCGGAGAAGGACACCACCCCCTTCGACCGCCTTTCGAGCCGGGAAATGGAGGTGACCCTGCTGACCCTGCAGGGAAAATCGATCCAGGAAATCGCCGCCACCCTGTCCGTCAGCCCCAAGACGGTGTGCACCTACCGCTACCGCATCTTCGAGAAACTGGGCATCCGCAACGACGTCGAGCTGGCCCGCCTGGCGGCCAAATACGGCTTGCTAAATCCCGACGGCAATTGAAATAATAAGCGGTCATGCCTCGGTGGTGGAATTGGTAGACACACGGGACTTAAAATCCCGAGGGGGCGACCCCGTGCCGGTTCGAGTCCGGCCCGAGGCACCAGGAACCGCAGTTTTCCATCAACCAACAAGGACTGACTATCAATGGCAGGTCGTAACCACCTCTACGTTCCCGGCCCCACCAACGTGCCGGATTCCGTCCTCAGCGCCATGCACGTGCCGATGGAGGACCATCGCGCTCCCGACTTCCCCAAACTGGTCAAACCGCTGCTGGAGGACCTGAAGAAGATCTTCCGCACCGAGACCGGCCGTTGCTTCATCTTCCAGGCCACCGGCACCGCCGGCTGGGAAGTGGCCCTGTGCAACACCCTGTCCCCGGGCGACAAGGTGCTCTCCTACCGATTCGGCCAGTTCAGCCACCTGTGGATCCAGTCGGCCAAGCGCATGGGGCTGGACGTGGAATACCACGAGGTTCCCTGGGGCGAGGGCGTGCCCCTCGACCACCTTGAGGAACGCCTCACCGCCGACAAGAACCACGAGATCAAGGCCCTGCTGATCTGCCACAACGAGACCGCCACCGGGGTCACCAATGATCTCGAGGCGATCCGCGCCGTCCTCGACCGCACCGGGCATCCGGCCCTGTTCATGATCGACGGGGTCAGCTCCATCGGCAGCCTCGAGTTCCGCATGGACGACTGGGGCGTCGACGTGGCCTTGACCGGCTCCCAGAAGGGCATGATGCTGCCGGCCGGCAACGCCTACGTCTGCTTCAGCCAGAAGGCCCTGGCCATGCGCCACGAAGCCAAGCTGCCGCGCAACTTCCTCGACATCGAGGACCAGATCCAGGCCAACGACGCCGGCTACTTTCCCTACACCCCGAGCACGCCGATGCTCCACGGCCTGCGCCGGGCCATCGACCTGATGCTGGAAGAAGGGCTCGACAACGTCCATGCCCGCCACCGGCGTCTGGCCGAGGGGGTGCGCCGCGCGGTCCTCGACGGCTGGGGGCTGCAGCTGTGCGCCCGCGATCCCAAATGGTATTCGGACACGGTGTCCGCCGTCGTCGTCCCCGAAGGCTTCGACGCCCGCGACGTGATGAAGGTGGCCTATCACCGCTACAACCTGTCCCTGGGCGGGGGGCTTTCGGAAGTGGCCGGCAAGGTGTTCCGCATCGGCCATCTGGGCGACGTCAACGAACTGATGCTGGCCAGCGCCATCGTCGGCGCCGAAATGGCGATGCGCGACGTGGGCATCGACGTCGCGCCGGGCAGCGGCATCGCCGCGGCCATGGAATACTGGCGCGAGACCGCCCCGCCCCTGGAGGCCTGATGCCCGTCCCCACTAGCCGGCGACGAGCCGCCCCGCGCGGCTCGTTCCACATGGGGAGCCGACCGTGATCCGCCCGCGCATCCTGCTCACCGCCCGCTGGCCCGAAGCCGTGGAAGCCGCCCTGGCCGAACGCTTCCAGGTCGCCTTCAACCGCGACGATCATCCCTTCGACCGCGACGAACTGCGCCAGGCGCTGCGGGACTACGACGCCGTCTGTCCCACCGTGGTCGATCCCCTCGACGCCGGAGTGCTCGACGTCCAACCGCGGCGCTGCCGCCTGCTGGCCAATTTCGGCGTCGGCCTCGACCATATCGACCTGGAGGCCGCCCGTCGCCACGGCATCGTGGTCACCAACACCCCCGGCGTCCTCACCGACTGCACCGCCGATCTGGCCATGACCCTGCTTCTGATGGTGGCCCGCCGCGCTGGCGAGGGCGAACGCCAGGTGCGCGCCGGCGCCTGGCACGGCTGGCGTCCCACCCATCTGCTCGGCACCCAGGTCACCGGCAAGACCCTGGGCATCGTCGGCATGGGCCGCATCGGCCGTGCCGTGGCCCACCGCGCCCGCCACGGCTTCGGCATGCGGATCCTCTACCACCACCCCCGCCCCCTGGCGGCGGCCGAGGGGGAATACTGCCCCGATCTGGACGCCCTGCTGCCCCGCTGCGACTTCGTCTCCCTCCACTGCCCCGGCGGCCGGCGCAACCGTCATCTGTTCGACGCCGAACGGCTGGCGCGGATGAAACCGGGCAGCTTCCTCGTCAACACCGCCCGCGGCGACGTGGTGGACACCGACGCCCTCATCGGCACCCTCGACCACGGCCCCCTGCGCGGCGCCGCTCTGGACGTCTACGAAAACGAGCCCGAGGTCGATCCCCGCCTGCGCCGCCGCGAAGACGTGGTCCTCCTGCCCCATCTGGGTAGCGCCACGGTCGAGACCCGCGAGGCCATGGGCTTCCGGGTGCTGGAGAACCTGGAGGCCTTCTTCGCCGGCCGCGAGCCCCCGGACCGGGTGGTCTGACGCCGTGTGGCCCGCCGATCGCCTTCCCCTGCCCGCCGACGAACTGGACCGCCTGGCCGACCGGCTCCGGCCCGCCTTCCGCCGCCGCTGCGCCGAACTGGGGCTGGAAACGGACCTGACCCCGCGGCTGCGCCCCGTCTACGTGCCGCTGGCGGCCTGGATCGCCCGGCACCGGCGCCTGGGCGGGCGGGTGTTCGGCGTCAACGGCGCCCAGGGCACCGGCAAGTCCACCCTGGTCCACCTCCTGCAGACGCTGCTGGCGGAAGGCTTCGGCCTGCGGGCGGCAGGGCTTTCCATCGACGACCTCTATCGGACCCGGGCCGAGCGTGAACACCTGGCCCGCACCGTTCATCCCCTGCTGATCACCCGCGGGGTGCCGGGCACCCACGACGTGGCCCTGGGGATCCGCACCCTCGAGGCGCTCGTCAAGGCCGGTCCCGGCGACCGCATCCCGCTTCCCGCCTTCGACAAGGCCATCGACGACCGCCTGCCGCCGTCCCACTGGCTGGTGTGGGAGGGGCGCTGCGACCTGGTGCTGTTCGAGGGCTGGTGCGTCGGCGCCCGTCCCGAACCGGACGAACGCCTGCGCCGGCCGGTCAACGAGCTGGAACGCCGCGAGGATCCTGACGGACGCTGGCGCCGCTACGTCAACGACCAGCTCCGCGGCCCTTACCGGCAACTTTTCGCCCACCTCGACCGTCTCATCATGCTCGAGGCCCCCGGCATGGCCTGCGTGTTCCAGTGGCGCCTGCAGCAGGAGCGGCAACTGGCCCGGCGCCTCGAAAACAAACCGGAACCCGGCCTCAGGCTCATGGACGAGGCCGCCCTGCGCCGCTTCATCCAGCACTACGAGCGCCTGACCCGCTGGATGCTCGTGGAAATGCCGGCCCGCGCCGACGTCGTTCTGACGCTGGGAGAAGACCATCAGATCCACGCCGTCACCGTCAACCGCCCATGAAAACCCTCAAAGACGTCCTCTTCATCGCCCTTCAACACCTGCTGCCCCAACATGGCCTGTCGCGCCTGGTGGGAAAGCTCACCCACTGCCGCTGGCGGCCGCTGAAAAACGCCCTGATCCGCCGGCTCGTCCGCGCCTACGACATCGATCTGACCGAGGCCGCCGACGCCGATCCCGACGCCTACCCCAGCTTCAACGCCTTCTTCACCCGCCCCCTCAAGGCCGGCGCCCGGCCGGTGGCGGACGACCCCCGCGCCGTGGTCAGCCCCGCTGACGGCCGCCTCAGCCAGATCGGCACCCTCACCGGCGAATGGCTGATCCAGGCCAAGGGGCGCGATTTCTCCGCCACCGCCCTGCTGGGCGACGCCGACCTGGGTCGGCGCTTCGCCGACGGCGCTTTCGCCACCATCTACCTATCACCGCGCGACTATCACCGGGTTCACATGCCTTATCCCGGACGCCTGCGGGAGATGATCCACATTCCCGGACGGCTGTTCTCGGTCAACGACGCCACCGCCGAAGGGGTGGACGGCCTCTACGCCCGCAACGAACGGGTGGTGTGCCGCTTCGACACCGACGCCGGCCCCATGGCGGTGGTGCTGGTGGGAGCGCTGCTGGTGGCCGGTATCGAGACCGTCTGGCACGGGCCGGTCACCCCGCCCACGGCAAGGCGCATCCAGCGCTGGCGCTACGACGACCGCGACATCGTGCTGGCCCGGGGCGCGGAGCTGGGGCGCTTCAACATGGGCTCGACGGTGATCCTGCTGCTGCCGGAGGACACGGTCGCCTGGCGGCGGCAGGCCGGCGACCGCGTGCGCGTCGGGGAGGCGCTCGGCCATATCCAGGCATAAAAAAGCCCCGTCCGGGGACGGGGCACCCATTTTCGAGAGGATGAAACGGATCAGAAGGTCAGCTGGGTGCGGACCTGGAACACGTCCAGATCTTCGGCCTGCTGGATGCGGCTGTTGTTGAGCTGGTGGGTCCAGTCGAACATCAGGCGGACGAACGGATTCAGGTACCAGTTCATGGCCACGGTGAAATCCTGGGCCCGGCCGCCGTGGACATCGTCGTCGTTGAGGTCGACCCAACCGTAGCGGGCCGCCAGCTCCCAGGCGCCCAGGCCACCGTTGCTGAGACTGAAGTACTGGCGGGGCTTGAGGCGCTTGAACTTGCCGGCGCTCTGTTTGTAGGAGGCGGCCTTGGACTCGCCGGTCAGCGACCAGGTCGCCTGGACATGGAAGCCGTCGAAGCGGAGATCCTTCAGACCGTGCTTTCGGTTCAGCATCGCATGGGTGTATTCCCCTTCCACGCCGAAGGGACCATACACCACTGCCGCCTCGCCGCCGATCAGGCCGATATCCTCGGTATCGGCGAGCGTGCCGGTATCGACCAGCTTGAAGCCCGACTGATGCGAGCTTTTGTACTTGAATTGGGGACCGCTGCCGTTGCTGGGCTGACGATAGGCGCCGCGCACGCCGACGTGGACGACCCTCGTCTCGTCATGCAGCGGTGCGAGGATCACACGGCCGGCGGTTCCCCAGCCTTCGTCGTTGCCCTTGCCGATGCTCTCCCCGTACAACCCGCCGGCGGCGAACCAGTATTTTCCGTGGGACTGCAGACGCATCCCCAAAGCACGATCCGTCACCGCCTCGGTGATGGCGGTATCCAGGGCCCGCTCGATGAAGGGGATGTCGTTGGAGCTCATTTCGATCTCCAGACTGTAGCCTTGTTTCAAGTGGCCGAAGCCGATGAAATCGAGCCCATAGGGTTTCAGACCGGTGTACCCCACCCATAAATCCTTAATGTGGGTCTTGTTGCCGGCGAAATCGTATTGGGCGTAATACTTCCAGTCGTGGTAGAACTTGCCTTTGACGTGCAGGCGGCCGCGGCGGATCTCCAGACCGTCGTTGATGTTCTGTCCGGCGATGTTGTCCTGATCGTGATAGGCGGCCTGCAGATGCAAGCGGCCGCCGATCTTGGTTTCGAAATTGCCGTCGCGGGTCTTGAATTTCAGGCCGTGCTTGAGGCTGACCTCGACGTCGTTCTTGGTCAGCGGTTCCTTTTTCTTCAGCAGGCGGTCGTACTGGTCGCGGGTGATAGCGCCGTTGGCAAGCAGTATGTCGAGCAGCTCCCGGTCCGCCGCCGTGGCGTTCTGCCCCAGTGCGGCCACCATACCGAGCACACCGATAGCAAGCGTTTTCAATCGCATGAAGTCCCCCTGTGTTGTCGAAAAGCAAATCGAATTGCACGTGGGCGACAAGCATAGGGGGCGACTGTTAAGGGAAGGTGACTGTTTTATGACCGTTCGATGACAACGAACGACCGTTGAAAAACCGACGAAAAAACCCCGTCGGTCACTCGAACCAACGGGGCTCAAAAAACCTTTGGCGGAGAGGGAGGGATTGTTCGCCCCATCCCTGGGGCTCACCCCTCGCTGCGCTCGGGGCCGCGCTCCGCGCGTCCAAAATCGCTCCCGGCGATTTTGTCGAACCCGGTCGAGGGTTCTCACCCTCCCTCTCACAGGAGCATGAAAAACCCCGTCGGTCACTCGAACCAACGGGGCTCAAAAAACCTTTGGCGGAGAGGGAGGGATTCGAACCCTCGATGGGCTTTTGACCCATACTCCCTTAGCAGGGGAGCGCCTTCAGCCGCTCGGCCACCTCTCCGGGAAATTTTCGGGATTGCGTCTATTCCACTTCCGGGCCGGTTTCGGTATCGGGGGATTCCGCATCGGACGGGGTTTCCGGCTGACCGGCTTCCGCCTCCTTCTCACGCTTGATGCGTTCGTAGATCTCTTCCCGATGAACGGCAACTTCCTTGGGGGCGTTGACGCCGATACGCACCTGGTTCCCCTTGACACCCAGGACCGTCACGGTGATGTCGTCGCCGATGACCAGCGTCTCCCCAACTCTCCGGGTCAATATGAGCATAAGATCGTCCTTTCTGTTGCCTGATAATCAGCCCGTGGGGCCGACAGCAGTCGTAACCGGATTATAACACCCCGATTTTTTTCGGCAAGGCGCCCGCTGCTTCCTCGCCTTATGCCGCCTTGTCGAGTTCGAAGGCGTCGTGGAGGGTGCGCACCGCCAGCTCCAGGTATTTTTCGTCGAGCACCACGGAAATCTTGATCTCCGAGGTGGAGATCATGCGGATGTTGATGCCTTCCTCGGCCAGGGCGCGGAACATCCTGCTGGCGATCCCGGCGTGGGAGCGCATCCCCACCCCCACCAGAGACACCTTGACGATGCGGTCGTCGCCGGTGATCTTGCGGGCGTTCAGTTCCCGCCGCACCGCCTCCAGAATGTCGAGGGCTTTGGGATAATCGTTACGGTGGACGGTGAAGGTGAAGTCGGTAGTGTCGTCCTCGGCCACGTTCTGGACGATCATGTCCACCTCGATGTTGGCGTCGGCGATGGGGCCGAGGATGGCGGCGGCGATGCCGGGGCGGTCGGGCACCCCTTCCACGGTCAGCTTGGCCTCGTCGCGATTGAAGGCGATGCCGGAAATCAGTGCCTGTTCCATGTCCTCTTCCTCGTAGGTGATCAGGGTACCGGGGCCGTCGGTGAAGGTGGAAAGCACCCGCAGGGGAACGTTGTACTTGCCGGCGAACTCCACGGCGCGGATCTGCAGCACCTTGGAACCGAGGCTGGCCATCTCCAGCATCTCCTCGAAGGTGATGCGGTCGAGACGGCGGGCCTTGGGCTCGACCCGCGGATCGGTGGTGTAGACCCCGTCCACGTCGGTGTAGATGCGGCATTCGTCGGCCCCAAGGGCGGCGGCCAGGGCCACCGCGGTGGTGTCGGAGCCGCCCCGTCCCAGGGTGGTGATGTCGCCTTCCTCGCTGACGCCCTGGAAACCGGCCACCACCACCACCCGGCCCTGGTCGAGATCGCGGCGGATCTTGGTGGTGTCGATGTCGAGAATCCGGGCCTTGGTATGGGCGGCGTCGGTGAGGATGCGGGCCTGGGCGCCGGTGTACGACACCGCGGGACAGCCGCGCGCCTCCAGCGCCATGCACAGCAGGGCGATGGTGACCTGCTCGCCGGTGGACAGGAGCACGTCCAGTTCGCGGGGGTTGGGATGCGCCTGGATCTGTCGGGCCAGATTCAGCAGCCGGTCGGTCTCGCCGCTCATGGCAGACACCACGACGACGAGGTCGTCGCCCCGACGCCGGGCCTGGACGATCTTGTCGGCCACGTGCTCGATCCGCTCCACGGTGCCGACGGAAGTACCGCCGTATTTATGTACGTAAAGTGCCATCGCTTCCTATAACAACGATTTGAAGGTTGACACGTCCAGACGGGCCTGCTTGAGAATGTGAGCCAGTGTGGAGCGTTTGATGGGCCGGTGCGCCGGGACCGTCAACTTCAACACCTCGTCTTTCAGGTGCTTTTGCAAGCGAATATGGCTGCCTTTCTGGCGAACCACGATCCACCCATCCCGTCGCAACGCCGCGATAACCTGCGTATAACTCAAACTGGGGATCGTGGTCACAAATCAACTTCCGCGACCTCGGCCTCGGGAGACTCCACCCAATCGTCCGCCACCGGCTCCAGGTACAACTCGATGGCTTCCCGGATATTGGCCAACGCCTCCGCCCGGGTTTCCCCTTCACTGATACAACCGGGCAAACTGGGGACATAGACGGTATAACCGCCTTCCTCACTTCGTTCAAGGACAACTTTCAGCTTCATGCCCGCTCCCTCACCCAATCGACGACGCTGGAAAGCGCCTGGTCCAGTTTGTCCGGCTCGTTGCCGCCGGCCTGGGCGAAGTCGGGGCGGCCGCCGCCGCGCCCGCCCACCTGACCGGCGACGAAGTTGACCAGCTCGCCGGCCTTGAAACGGTCGGTCAGGTCCTTGGTGACCCCGGCCACCAGGGTGATCTTGCCGTCCCGCACCGTGGCCAGGACGACGACCGCACGATCCAGCTTGTTCTTGAGCTGATCCAGGGTGGTGCGCAGGGCCTTGGGATCGCCCCCCTCGATCCGGGCCGCCAGCACCTTGACGTCGCCGACGGCGACCGCCCTGGAGGCCAGATCGCCGCCGGCGGCGGCCGCCAGTTTGGCCTGGAGCCGTTCCACCTCCTTTTCCAGCCGGCGGCTGCGCTCCAGACTCTGGCGTGCCTTGTCCACCAGCGTTTCCGCCGGACTCTTGAACAGCTCGGCGAGGCTGGCCAGGGTGCGGTCGGCCCGCTGGGCCCAGCGGACGGCCTCGTCGCCGGTGACCGCCTCGATGCGGCGCACCCCGGCGGCGACGCCGCTTTCGGCGACGATCTTGAAAAAGCCGATGTCGCCGGAGCGGCGCACGTGGGTGCCGCCGCACAGCTCCACGGAGAAATCGCCGATCCTCAGCACCCGCACCCGGTCGCCGTACTTCTCGCCGAACAGGGCGAGGGCGCCGGCCTGCAGGGCGGCGTCGTAGGCCATCACCTCGGCGCTCACCTCCAGGTTGCGGCGGATCTGGCGGTTGACGAGCCGCTCGATCTCCTCGATCTGCTCGCGGGTCAAGGGCTCGAAGTGAGAGAAGTCGAAGCGCAGCCGCGCCGGCTCCACCAGCGATCCCTTCTGCTGCACGTGTTCGCCGAGCACCTGGCGCAGGGCGGCGTGGAGCAGATGGGTGGCGCTGTGGTTGAGGGCGGTGGCGTTGCGGGCCTCCTCGTCCACCTCGGCGATCACCGCCGCCCCCCGTTCCAGGGCGCCCTGCACCATCCGCCCGACGTGCAGCCAGGTGTCGCCCTGGCGGCGGGTGTCCTCGACCCGGAAGCGGGCCCCGTCCGCGGTGCGGATCACCCCGCGGTCGCCCACCTGGCCGCCGCCTTCGGCGTAGAACGGAGTGCGGTCGAGCACGACGATGCCCTCGTCGCCGGCCTCGAGGCGGTCGGTCTCGGCCTCGTCCTTCACCAGGGCCTGCACCCGGGCCTCGCAGCGCAAAGTGTCGTACCCGACGAAGCGGGTCTTGGCGTGGATGGGAATCACCTTGTGGTGGCCGGTATCGAAACCGCTGGCGGCGCGGGCGCGCTCGCGCTGCTTCGCCATCTCGCGCTCGAAGCCCTCCAGATCCAGCTCCAGGCCGTGCTCCCGGGCGAAGTCCCGGGTCAGGTCCACCGGAAAGCCGTAAGTGTCGTAGAGGCGGAAGATCAGCTCGCCGGGGATGCGCCGGTCCCGGAGGCGGGCGAGGCTGTCCTCGAGGATCTGCATCCCCTGCTCCAGGGTTTCGGCGAAACGCCCTTCCTCGCGCCGCAGCACCGGTTCGATCTCGGCGTGCTTTTCCACGATTTCCGGATAGGCATCGCCCATCACCTCGCCCAGGGGAGCGACCAGCTTGTGGAAGAAGGGTTCGCGGCAGCCCAGCAGGTAGCCGTGGCGCACCGCGCGGCGCACGATACGGCGTAGGACGTAGCCGCGCCCCTCGTTGGACGGCAGGATGCCCTCGGCGACGAGGAAGGCGGCGGCACGGATGTGGTCGGCGATCACCTTCAGGGAACTGCTGGAAAGATCCCCGGTGCCGACCACGGCGGCGGCGGCGCGGATCAGATGGCGGAAGAGATCGATGTCGTAATTGCTGTGGACCCCCTGCATTACCGCGGCGATCCGCTCCAGCCCCATGCCGGTGTCCACCGACGGTTTGGGCAGGGGCGTCAGGGTGCCGTCGGCGGCGCGGTCGTACTGCATGAACACCAGGTTCCAGATCTCCACGTAGCGGTCGCCTTCGGCCTCCGGGGTTCCGGGCGGACCGCCGGGCACTTCCGGGCCGTGGTCGTAGAAGACTTCGGTGCAGGGACCGCACGGCCCCACCTCGCCCATGGACCAGAAATTGTCGTGGGCGCCGATGCGGGAAAAGCGGGCCGGGTCCACCCCGATCTCGTCGAGCCAGATGGCGGCGGCCTCGTCGTCCTCCTCGAAGACGGTCACCCACAGCTTTTCCGGCGGAATTTCCAGCTCGCGGGTGAGAAATTCCCAGGCGTAGCCGATGGCCTCGCGCTTGAAGTAGTCCCCGAAGCTGAAGTTGCCCAGCATCTCGAAGAAGGTGTGGTGGCGGGCGGTGTAGCCGACGTTCTCCAGGTCGTTGTGCTTACCGCCGGCGCGCAGGCACTTCTGGCAGGAGGCGGCGCGGGTGTAGGGACGGGTCTCGCGTCCCAGGAACACGTCCTTGAACTGGACCATGCCGGCGTTGGTGAACAGCAGGGTGGGGTCGCCCGCCGGCACCAGGGGGCTGGAAGGCACGACGGTATGCCCCTGGCGGCGGAAATAGTCCAGGAACAGGCGGCGGATTTCGGCGGTCTGCAAAAATTTCATCCTTCGTCCAGTACGCTGCGAATCTGATCGCTGTCGAAGCCGCGCTGGGCCAGAAAACGCCAGCGGCGGGCATAGTCGCCGCGGTCGCGGGCCGGGCCGTCTCCGAAGCGGCGCCGGCACACGCGCCGGGCCAGGGCGGTCCAGTCGGGGTCCTGCTCGGCCAGCACCGCTTCGATCACCGCGTCGGCGATCCCCCGGCGGCGCAACTCGAAACGCACCCTGAGCGGCCCGTGGCCCCGCTCGACCCGGCTGCGGACGAAACTGTCCGCGAAGCGGACGTCGCTCTGCCAGCCGTCGGCCCGGAGCGCCTCGATCACCTCCGCCGCCAGCGCCGGATCGCAGCCGCGGGCGGCCACTTTCCGCCGCAGCTCCGCGGCGCTGTGCTCGCGGCGCGCCAGCAAGCGAAGGCAAATGCCGGTTATTTTAGCGCGTTCTTCGTCGCGGCTCAGCCTTCTTTCTCCCCGCCTTTCGCGCTCTCGGCCCCTTCCGCCGCCGGTTCGGCGGGAACGCCGAAGGCCTTCTCGCGGATCTGGCGCTCCAGACGTTCGGCCAGTTCCGGGTGTTCCTTTAGATACTGGCGGGCGTTGTCCTTGCCCTGGCCGATGCGCTCCTTGCCGACGCTGTACCAGGCCCCCGACTTCTGCACCAGGCCGTATTCGACCCCCAGGTCGATCAGTTCGCCCAGCTTGGAGATGCCCTCGTTGTAGAGGATCTCGAAATGGGCGGTCTTGAAGGGCGGTGCGACCTTGTTCTTGACCACCTTGACCTTGGTCTCGTTGCCGAGGACCTCGTCGCCCTTCT
>JALSSF010000019.1 GCA_026984375.1 Methylothermaceae bacterium
CGAACGGATCAGTTGCTGTTTGAACAGTTGGTAAATCCCCTTGCCCGTGGCCCGGAACAGGCCGGAGAACAGCACGTAGAGGGCGTGGGCGTCGTTTTCCGAGCAGATCTTCCAGTACTTGGGCCAGCTGGCGCGGTTCTCGTACACCCAACCGTGGATCAGGTGCAGGTAGAGGTCGGCGGGTCGTCTGTAAGCGGTGTGGGAGCCCCACAGGAACCAGGACTGGGTTTCGACGGGGTCGAGTTCGGTCAGCTCCCGCCACAGCCCGGGGGTCAGGCGCCAGACCACCAGGTCGGCGACCCAGCCCGTTTCCGGTGCCAGGGTGATCGTCAGCCCTTCGGCGTCCAGCCCGATGTCGGCGACGGGGGCCGGCTTTTCTTCGAGGATGTGGCCGTCGCCATCGAGACGGCGGGCCACCGGCAGCCGCGGCAGCCAGAAGCAGGTGTCCTCGCCCCCCAGCAGCCAGCCACCGGCGGGACAACTGTGGACGGCGGCGACGCCGGGGAAGGTATGGCTACCCGGGGCCTGGAAGCGCAGGAAGCGGCATTCACCTTCCGCCAGCCGGTCGGTCAGGCAGAAGTGTGTCGGTGAGCCTTTCGATTCTCGGCGGGCGATGGGGGAAAGGGGCGGGTTCTGTTTCATCAAGGCAGATACTTGATAGCGGCGATCACCAGTCCGCCGACGGTGAGGGTGGTGGCGAAGGACCAGCGCATGAAGCGATCGAGACGTTCGGTCAGGTGCTCGAACCGCTTGTCCATTTGTTCGAAGCGTTTGTCCACCTGCTCGAAACGTTTGTCGACCTGGGCGAAGCGTTCATCGATTTGCTCGAAGCGCTTCTCGTTGTAGGCGAGCATCTGCTCGAAGCGCTTGTCGATCTGCTCGAAGCGTTTTTCATTATAGGCCAGCATTTGTTCGAAGCGCTTGTCAATCAGTTCGAGGTGTTTGTCGATTTGCTCGAAGCGCTTGTCGATCTGCTCGAAGCGCTTCTCCATGAGGTGGAAGCCCTGCTCCATCAGTTCCCGCTGATGCTTGAGTTCCTCCTCGACCCGCACCATGCGTTCTCGAAGTTCCAGGTCGTAGCGCACCAGGCCGGTGGACAGCTTGGCTTCGATCTCCTCACGGATCAGGTGGCGCAGTCGTTCGAGATCGATATCTTCAGGGACGGTGGGCATGGAATTTTCCGGAATCCAGCATGGGACGATTCACCGAAGTATATCAGACTGGAGGCGTTAGACTTTCCCTGAACGCCGGGGTCGGCCGTAACCGTTCAAGGCCAAGCCTGGAGAAGGGGGAAGTCGTGTAGAAGGAGAGTCATGACAGAAACCTTCAGTGCGACCTGGTAGGTGAAAGTCCTACCCGGCCAAGGCTGGCCACCAGCCGGAACCGAGTCTTGCGCGGTTCAGGAGTGATCCTGACGGCGAAGCGTACACAGGGGGTGTGCAGGCCGCGTGATGGAGCCTCGAAAGTACGGAATGCGGAGCCGACGTTGTTGAACGGACGGAAGGCGGTGTTTGTCAAGATAGTTGTCGCAATTTTCAAGCTGCGATTCTCTCGTTTTCCGGTCCTTCCACCATGGATGGACGGTTGGGGTTCAGCCACACCTCCCCGACCGGTTTCCAGTTGCGCGTGGCGCCATTCCAGCGTTCCGGATGCCGCTGGCGGGCGGCTTCGTACACCGCCTTGCGCCGGGCCAGGATGGCCGTGTCCCGCCCCTCATGCCGCTCGTTCGGCGTGACGAACTTCAGGGCGCTGTGACGATGCGTCCCGTTGTACCAGGAGGCGAATTCATGCACCCATGCCCGCGCCGCCTCCAGGCGCTCGAAGGGCTTGTTGGGCCAGGCCGGGGTGTGCTTCAGGGTCCGGGACAGGCTCCCTGACAGGGGGGAACGACTCCGTTGACGACGATCACCAGTATACCGCGTCCGTATCAGATGACATCGGCAAACCAGCTTTCCGCCCGCTTGAAGAAAAGGTAGCTGATAGGCAGCATCACCGCGGTGGCGACGGCGCCGGGCATCAGGGTGTCCCAGTCCGGCGGCAGGCCTTTGAGCAGGACTCGCTGGAAGGCGTCGATGATGCCGGCCAGGGGGTTGCACAGGTAGAGGGTGTAGAGGCGTTCCGACCACTCTCCTGCGGCCTGTTCCACCAGCAGTTTGCGTTTCACCAGGTCCAGGGGGTAGATGATGGGGGAGGCGTACATCAGCAGCGACAGGGCCACCGGCAGCATCTGGGTCACGTCGCGGTAGTAGACGTTAAGGGCGGCGCCGAAGAAACTGACGGTCAGGGCCACCACCATGGTGTAGAGGATGATCGCCGGCACCCAGACGGCGTGTATCGTGGGAACCATGTGGTACCAGGCCATGAGTCCGGCCAGGATCAGGAAGTTGATGCCCAGTTCCACCGTCTTGGTGACCATGGCGGTGAGGGGGAACACTTCCCTGGGAAAGTAGATCTTGCGGATCAGCGGGGCGTTGGCGGTGACGCTGTTGACCCCTTCGGAGGCCGATTCCTGGAAGAAGATCCAGGGCAGCAAGGCGGCGAAGGTGAGGACGGGGTAGGGGACGTCGCCGCTGTCGATGCCGACGAAGCTGCGGACCAGGGTGAAGATCAGCATCAGCATCACCGGTTTGAGCACCGACCACAGGATGCCCAGATAGGCCTGCTTGTAGCGGACGATGATGTTCTTCCAGGCGAGGGCGGCGATCAGTTCGCGGTAGGTGTAGAGATTTTTGGCGACTCGGAGCATGGTTACCGGTGGATCAGAGTTCGATGGAATGGGTTGCTGGACGGCGATGCTCAGGATTTCCCCTTGCGCTGGGCGATTCTGGCCAGCCGTTTTTTTAGATAACGCTCATAGCGTTTGTTTTTCTGGATCTTGAGGGCGTATTTGAGGGTTTTTTCCGCCTTGTCGTATTCCTTGAGCTTGACGAAGGTGTCGGCCAGCTTGACATAGGCAGGGAGATAACGGCGGTTTTTGCGGATGGCGGCCAGATATTCCTGAACGGCCTTGGAATAGGCGCCGGCCTCTCGGAAAAAATTGCCGTATTCGGTATGGAGGTAGGGCAGCATCGGGTGGTCGTTCAGATTCCTTTGTCTGGCGTTGTCGATCACGTCCTTGATGCCTTTCGCCAGGGAGACCAGGCAGGCACTGCGGTCCCTGCCCTGGTATCGGAGACAGATGTGGTGCTTCACTTTCGAGTTGCACAGGTGGTTGACGCCGGAAAGCCCGGGCCCGACCCAGCGCGGTCCTCCCTTGGGACTGAAACGGTGCTTGCAGAACGGTGGTATCGGCTCCGGGGTGCGCATCTCCTTCCAGTTGCCACGCAGGGCCTCGGGCCAGGGGGGCAGCGCCCGGGCCGAAAGGGGAAGCAGGCAGAGAATCGTCAGCAGGATGCGGAGGCGTTCGGCGGTCATAGCGGTTATCCGGGTTTTCGAACGAAGTATTTCCAGGTGCATTTCTCGTGGGGTCGGGGTTTCTCCGTCCGGTCGGCGAAGAATTCGTCGATGGCTTTGGTGGCCCCCGGCCAGCGCCGGTCGCCGTATTCGTCGAACAGGACGATGCCGCCGGGAGCGACCTTGTCGTACAGGGTTTCCAGGGCCAGTTTGTAGGATTCGTAGAGGTCGCAGTCTAGGTGCAGCAGGGCGATGGTGCCCTGATAGCGGGGCAGAGTGTCCTGGAACCAGCCCTTGACCAGATGGATGCGTTCCCGGATGACGTCTTCCGGGATGCGGCCGTCGCGCAATACTTTCAGCACCACTTCCGGCGGACTGGCCCAGAAGCCCCGGCCGGTGATGGGGGTGGTTTCGTCCTTGTCGGTGGGATCGGGAAAGCCCTCGAAGGAGTCGAAGCCCCAGTAGTCGCGCATTTTTCCCAGATATTCGCTCATTAGGGTGAACAGCAGAGCGCCGTGGCCGATGGAGACGCCACATTCGACGATGTCGCCCTCGATGTCCCGGACGCTTTCCAGTCGGTCGAGAAAGTACAGATAGCGGTCCAGGGCGCCCCGGTACACCCGGGGAAGGAAGGGGGAACGATTGTAGTCGGCCGGAATCGATTCTTCCAAGGGATCGATGCGTTCGATCTTGAACCCGAGGCTGCGGAAGGCGCTTTTTACCGCTTGTTTAAGCATTTACCGTTTCTCCATCTCGTTGACCACGTAGCGGTACTTGCCGGAGCGTTCCGCCGGAATGTGTTCGACCAGGTCGATGTGGATCCGGGCATCGGCTCCCAGGCGTTGCCTCAGACCCCGGCGGATGGCGTCGAGGCGCGTCGGTCGCCACAGTCCGGGTTCGGGGACCACCTTCACCTGGAAGAGATCCGGCGTTTTCTGGACGATCTTGAACTGGCGGACGCCCGGCTCCTCCCGCAGCACGTAGATGAGGGCGAGGGCGTGCATGACGGTGCCGTCGGGGCGGACGATGAAGTCGGTGGTGCGGCCGGCCACTTCCGCCAGAACCTCCAGGCCGCGCCCCCCGCGGCAGGGCTCGTCGCTGCGGCGGGCCTGGTCGCCGGTGCGGTAGCGGATGAAGGGTTGGGCCTCGGAGGCCAGGTTGGTGACCACCACTTCCCCCAGCTCCCCGTCGGCGACCGGGTTTCCCGCGTCATCGAGGAGCTCCACGACGATCCATTCGGAATTGATCAGCAGTTGGCCCTCGGGGGATTCCAGGGCGATGAGACCGGCGTCGCGGGCGCCGTATTCCGAGGCCACCGGGGCGCCGAACACGGTGTGGATGATCTCGCGCTGGTGGGGATAGAGCGGTTCGCCGGTGGCGTACACCACTTTGAGGCGGTCGAGGCGGGGACGCTTTCCCCGTCTTTCCGCGTGTTCGGCCAGCAGCGCCAGGCTGCTGGCGTAGCCGTAGAGGATTTTGGGCTGGAACGCCTCGAGAACGTCGAGGTAGGCGGTCATGCGCGCGGGGGACATCTCGAAGGCGTTGAGGAGCAGTTGGTTGCACAGGCGGTCGCGCAGGGCCTTGATGCGGTCGGTGCGGTTCAGCTCCACCGGCGCACCCCACAGCAGCACTTCCGGGTCGCCCGGTTCCACCCCCCACCAGCGCCGGGCCCGCAGCCGGCAGGCGGCATCGGCGGCCTGGCGTTTGCGGCCGAAGTGGAAGACCAGCGGCTCGCCACTGGAACCGCCGGTGGTGTAGCGGAAGGTCCCGCCGGGCGCCTTGCGCCAGACCATTTCCTCCCCGTGGCGGCGGGCATCTTCGCGGGTCATGGGGGGGATGCGCTGGAAGTCATCCCAGGTCAGCCGCCTCGGATCGATGCCGGCTTCCCGGAGGCGGCGGGCATGCCAAGGGCAGTGGCGTGCGGCGTTCTCCAGCAGGCGGCGCAGCCGCTGCAATTGCAGGTCGCGGAGGGCGTCACGCGCCAGCCACTGGGAACGTTCCAGGGCCTCGGCGTAGGGGAAAGTAGGGCGCCGGAGCAGGGTTTCCTGGAAGCGGAAGACGGTGCGGGCCAGACTAGGGTGCACGGTCCTTCCCCTGAAGGCGGCAGGTGGCGGGGTGCTCGTGCTCAGGTCTTGTTTTTCCCCGGACCATGCCTAATAATAATTCACCGATGCGGGTGTAGTTCAATGGTAGAACCTCAGCTTCCCAAGCTGATGACGGGGGTTCGATTCCCCTCACCCGCTCCAATTTTCTAACCCCCCTCCATCGTGCAGGTTCCGCCGCCGCAGGCGGGCATGCCGCACGATCCGCCGCCACAGGCCGGTTCCGGGTTCTTCAGACTGGCGCTGGAAACCACGTTGCCACCGGTGATCAGTTTTTCCACCGGGGCCTCTTGTGGGGTGTCGCCGGGATCGATCGCCGCCACCCGGCACAATTCGCCCCAGGTGCGCAGGGTCTGGCTCATGGGATGGCGCACTTCGACGACTCTGCCGTTGGCTTTGCAAATGTAGTCATAAGTGGGCATGATGACCTCCTTGCTGCCAAGTATAGTTGAGTGAGGCGAGGGGAAACCGCATGGAGCGTTTCGTTCTGGATACCAGTATTTTTACCAATCCCGATGTCTATTCTCAATTCGGCGAGGAGCCGGAGGTGGCGATGCACGCGTTCCTGAGTCTGGCGCGCCGGACCGGGGCGCGGTTCTACATGCCCAGCTCGGTTTACGACGAGCTCCACCTGATGCGGGAGAAGCAGGGAGTACCGCCGGAATTCGAGGCCGTGGTCCGAATCCGTTCTCCCCGACGTTTCAATATTACCATCCCCGCCGGTATTCTTTACGAATTTATCGAGGAAGTTCGCGGCCGAATCGACCGGGGGCTCCGGATCGCCGAGGAGCACGCCAAGATGATCAAAGGCGGCGCGGAGACCGAGGACGTGGGCCGGGTCATCAACCGGTTGCGGGGACGTTACCGGGAGGCGCTGCGCCAGGGGATCATCGACAGCCGCGAGGACATGGACGTGCTGCTGCTGGCCTACGAGTTGGACGCGGTTCTGCTGTCGGCCGACGAGGGGTTGCGCAAGTGGGCCGACAAGGTGGGAGTGATGATCGTCCGGCCCCAGAACCTGCTCCAGGTGCTGGAAAAACTGGTAGAGTATCGGACGGGTCCGGAATGAGCGGGCCTCAGTCGTAAATCATCCTTCCCGCCAAAAGGTCGCCGAGCATCCCCGTCAAGGCCGGATAGATGCGGTCGAATTCCAGCAGCCAGCGACCGTCTTCCCGCGCCAAGGTGCGCGGCCGGATCTGGACGTGGCGGCTGGCCCGCTTGAGATGGTCCAGCAGCAGTTCGGCGTTCTCCCGTTCCCGGAAGCGGCAACGGAAGGTGGTGTAGACCCGGTGTTCCTGCTGGTACTTGGTCACGGCCTGGTGCAGTCCCCCGAGCAGGACGCCGCCCAGGAGGCGTTCCAGATCCACCGTGAGCCCGAGGCCGTTTTCCTCGATGAAAAGGATCAGTCGCAACAGGCGGTTGGTGAAGTATTCCGGAGGCAGTTCCAGGAGGTTGTCGGCCGCCGCGCGCAGGTCGTCGATGTTGCTGTTGCCGGTGACGTATTTGGCGCGGTGATCGCGGGGGGAGTCCTCCTTGAACACCAGGCCCTCGCGCCAGTCGCGGTGAAGCTCGAGCATGAGGCGGCGGATTCTTTCCACCTCGTCCACCCGGAAATAGCCGTAACAGGGCACGGCGGGCAGGCGGAATCGCTCGATCAGGGCCTGTTTGTCCCGGTAGGGAAGGAAAGCCGCCCGGTTGGTTTCCATGAGATCGAAGACGAACAGGCGCACGTCGCGGTCGATGAAGGGGGGGCTACTCTCCAGATACGGATTGTCCGGACCGGCGACTTCGGCGCACACCACCAGTTCGGGGTGCCGGTCGAACGGGGTCAGCGGCATGAGGTCGGGGAGGCGGTCGGTGGTGAAGGGGCAGACGAAGCCGCCGCGGGTGAGGGCGAGGATGCGGTCGCCGATGCGGACGATGCGGACGTTGAAGCCGTTGATTTTTTCCTCGGCCCAGAAGGGTGCCTGAAAATGGGCCTTCAGGCCGGCCTCCAGGGCCAGAACCCGGCCGATGTGGGGGTAGCCGTACACCACGGTGTCGCCGAAGACGGCCGTGCCCCGGGGAATGTGGTGCCAGTCGTCGAGAAAATGATGGTAATCGATCCCCCGGTAGTGCCGCTGTCTGGCCTTTTTTCTCCGCAGGGCTTCCGCCAGTTCAGCGATGACGGTGTTCGGTGGTGGCGTGGTCATGGGGTATGATGGCCCGTCGATCTGGCGATCATTGTAACCGTGCATAGCGAGGATGACCATGGATTGCCGCAGCGGCTGCGGGGCCTGCTGTATCGCCCCGTCCATCTCCAGTCCCATTCCGGGGATGCCCGGCGGCAAGCCGGCCGGGGTGCGCTGCATTCATCTGGACGGGGATCACCGTTGCCGGCTCTTCGGGCGTCCCGAACGCCCCGAGGTGTGCCGCCGTTTCCAGGCCGAGCCGGAAATCTGCGGCGACAGCCGCGAAGCGGCCCTGCGGAATCTGGCCGCCCTGGAAGCGGTCACCGGAGCGTGAATTTCCGGACGGCACCTTACGAATGGAAGCCGGCGCGGGCCTGGTGAGGTGGCCGGGTGTTCGGGACGTCCCCCTAGCGCTGGCGGAACTCGGTCAGCAGTATACCTTCTGGCGGTGGCCGATCTTCACCACCAGTACCAACAGGCGGTCGTCCTCGATGCGGGCCACGATGCGGTAATTCCCGACACGATAACGCCACAATCCTTCCAATGAACCTTTGAGGGGCTTCCCACTGTGGCGCGGGTCTTCGCCAGGAGCGATCCGTTCCCGCAGGAATTTGACGATCCGGCGCGCCTCCTGCCGGTCCAGTCTGGCCAGTTCCTTTTTTGGCGCTTTCCTCGAACTCAATCCGCCAGACCAAGGTCGCGCTCCACTTCGTCCAGGGTATAGGTCCGGCTCTTCCCTTCCTGCAGGGCCTTCAGGCGTTGTTCGGCGATGGCAATATCTTCCTGGTCTTCCCGGGTCTCTCGCTGGTAGAGAAATTCAACGAAGTCCAAAACCTCGATGGCCTTGTCTTCCGGCAGTTCCTTCACCAATTCTTTGATTCTTTGATTCTTTCGGCGGTCTCTTGGCTGCACATGGTCTTTCTCCTGTCGGTCATGCGGCTTTCTGGGGTTGGGCCTTGGGCTGGGGTACCGGTTCCCCCGACTGCCGGCAGGCTTCGATCCATGCCTCCATAGCGTCGTGAATCTCCCGCAGGGCCTCCTCCTGGGTCTCGCCGAAGGCACAGCAGCCCGGCAGGTCCGGCACCACGGCGATATAGCCCTGGTCCTCATCGCTCCAGAAGATTTCAATCAGGTAACGGTGGGTCATAGGTCGGCTCCGTATTTCTCTATCATCGCGATCAATTGGCGGGCCTGATAGGTGGGGATATACCCGCCACGGTGGGATTGCGGCGAATGGCCACCAGCAGCTTATCCTTGCGGCTCATGCCCGCATCCTGGCGATCGGCACCACGTTGGCCCCGGCCCTCAGCCCTCCAGATAGTCGGCCCAAGCTTGTATCATCTCCCGGCGCTGAAGAAAGCGGGTGGGGGCATGTAGTGAAATCTTATGGGACGTTACGGGAATGAACAAGCATGAAAAAGCCCGCTGGAATGCGGGCTGTGAGACATTATGGAATGTCGTGGGATGGGTGTTTGGTGGAGGCGGGGGGAATCGAACCCCCGTCCGCGGATCCTCCGCCTTCGGTTCTACATGCTTAGCCGTTCTATTGCTTTCACCGCCTGCTACCCGAACGGCAGGGAAGACAGACGGCTAGTCCGGTAAAGGTTTAGCGGTTCGGCGCCGGACACGCCTCCCCGCGAGCCTGTGAGATATGACACCCGGAACCCGGACGCACAGGCACGGCTCCGGCCGGATGGCACCCTACTGGGTTTTAAGCAGCGAGTGCGTAGTTGTCGTCGTTGGCAACTATTTTTTTGCAGATTGTTTTACGAGGCATCTGCACCTCGGCATGCACCTCCGGTTTCGCGATCCGCGTCGAAGCCGGATCGCCCCCTTCAGCTCACTGCCTATGACCACTGCCAAAGACAGAAGTTCAAAAATTGTAACATGAGAGGGCGCCGGGCGTCAGATCGTTTGCCGGGCGCTTTTGTGATCCTTGGTGGAGAGGATCTGCGGCATCGGTCGTCCCACGTGGTACCCCTGAGCATAATGGATGCCGTAGCGTCGTAGAAGTTTCAGTATCTTGGCGTTTTCGACGAATTCGGCGATGGTTTCCTTACCCAGCCGCTGGGCGATTTCCGCGAGCGCCTGGACCAGCACCTGGTCCTCCTGGCTGTACTCGAGCTTTTTGATGAACGAGCCGTCGATCTTGACGTAGTCGACCGGCAGGTGCATCAGGTAGTAGAAGGAGGAAAACCCCACCCCGAAATCGTCCAGGGCGAAACTGCAGCCCAGGGAACGGATTCGCTCCATGAGTTGGCGCGCGGAGGCGAAATTGGATACGGCGATGGTTTCCGTGATCTCGAAGATGATCGATCCTGGTTCAACCTGGGGAGATGCCAACGATTCGTAGATGTAGTTTTGCAGGTCTTCGTCCACCAGCGCTTGGCCGGAGAGATTGATGCTCAGGACCAGCTTTTGCCCTTTCTTCCGCAGCGCCTTGTGAACCGCCAGCGCTTTGTCCACCACCATCTTGTCAATGGCGCGGATCAACCCGACCCTTTCGGCCACCGGGATGAACTGGTCGGGAGGAAGGACGTTGCCGTCGGGATCGAGCATCCTCAGCAGGGTTTCGTAACGGGATATGGTGTTGGTGCGCAGATCCAGTATCGGCTGAAAGTGGAGAACGAAGCGGTCTTCCTCCATGGCGCGCTGGATCTGGTCCTTCCAAAACAGCTCGTGGTGGATGCGTTCGTGGAACTCAGCGTCGGGGGAGTACACGTGGATCCGGCCCCGACCCGCTTCCTTGGCCTGGTACATGGCCAGGTCGGCGTTGGCCAGCAGCTCCTGGATGGAATGACCGTGTTCGGGAAACAGGGCGATTCCGATGCTGACGGTGATCTTGAAGGGATGACCCTTGACCTGATAGTCGATGCTTTTCAGGCTCGAAAAGATTTTTTCGGCCACTTTGACCGCTTCCTCTTCACCGATCCCATAGATGACCAGGGCGAATTCGTCACCGCCGAGCCTGGCCAGAATGTCGGAGCTTCGGGTGACTTCCCGCAACCGCTCGGCGATCTTCTGCAACAGAAGATCCCCCGCCTTGTGGCCGCAGGTGTCGTTGATGTATTTGAACTGATCCAGGTCGAAGTAGAGCAGGGCGACGGATTTCCCCTGTCTCATGGCGATGTCGAGCAGGTTGGCGAATTGATCCTGGAAGCTGCGGCGGTTGCACAAATGGGTCAGGGGATCGTGATTGGCCAGCCAGGCCAGCCGGTTTTCGGCCACCTTGCGGTCGGTGATGTCCAGTCCGATTGAGAGAACGAGGGGAGCCTCCGGATGGTCGTCCGACAGTTTGGTATGAAACCAGGTGATGTAACGGGGCCGACCGTTGCCGGATTCCAGGGGGCAGTCGAACTTGATTTTCCCGGTTTTGCTGGAACGCAGGCGGTCCAGGAGTTCTGCGATGTGATCCTTGTTCTTGCCGTCTTTCAGGAAGGCCCGCTCATAGACGGGCGGTTGGTTTTCGGATTCGATCAGCTTTTTTCCATAGCGGTTTATCGTGATGATTTTGCCGTTCTTGTCCTGGGTCAGAATGATGAGGGGCGCCGTGTCCAGCAATCCCTGGATGAAGCTTCGCTCCCGTTCCAGGGATTGGGTCTGTTTCATCAGCGACCGGGTTCTTTCATCGACTTCTTTCTGGAGGATTTTCAGTTGCATGGCGACCTGCAAGATGGTCTCTTCGAGCAGGGTGATCTCGTCCTTGAATCGCTGTTTCCTCCGCCGTTTGGAGAAGAACTGGTGCACGGTGTCGTATTTTCCTTCCGCAAGCAACGGCAATACCTGGGCGGCCATCTCCAGACGTTTCAACGGGTGGCTGAGAAGCAATACCAGGATGCCGATACCGCTGACCAGGCTGATGAGCGCGTTGGTCAGGTAGTGGATCAGATTCCGGTCGTGCTCCCGTTTCAGGCGGGTTATGTCGTCGACGGAAATGAATATGGGACCGTTTTCCCGCAGGAGCACGGGGGTGACGGCATAAAACTTTTCCCCCGAGGAAACGATGGCGCTGTTCGAGCCCCTTTTCAGAGGGGGTGAAAGCAGGGCGGCGAGGCCTGCTTTTTCGACGATCGGGGTGCTGAACTTCGGATTGGTGACGGCGGCGATTTTGAACGACGGCCCGCTCTTTCCCCTCTCGGGAGGGCTGACGACCGCGATTTGCGCCTTTGTGATGTCATGGAAGTCGATGATGACGTTGGCCAGGGTTTTGCTCAGGAACAACGCCCGGGTGTGGCTGTCCCGGCCGATGACCGGTATGCCGCTGTACTGCAGGCAGGTATCGCTGCAGCTTATGAAGTAGATCGGTTTTTCTTCCGAGAGGACCTGTCCGACGTAGCGAGACGGAAATCCGCTTGCCCGGCCCCATTTTTTGATCAGGCGGCCCTTTTCCGAGTAGTATTGTATGTTTTCGATCTCCCAGGTGATCAGATAGCTCAGCCAGTAAGCGTCAATGGTCTCGATGATTTCGTCGCCGTCCGTAGTGATGTTCTCCGCGATCAGGGGAATGGTTTCCGCGACTTGTTGCAGCAGCGAATGGGACTGATCGAGCAGATGGGACAGCAGGACGCGGTGCCTGAAACGCAGTTGCTCGAGTCGTTGAGAAGACTGCTGATTCAGGGAGTAGATGGCGAAACCGGAGAACGCACCGTGAATCAGCAGCAACACCGATCCGGTGATCAGGGCGATTTTCCATCGCAGGCTGGATCTGATGCTGCCTATCAGTCGCTTGATCGCCATCTGGAGCGCTAAAACCGGAAGGAAATCAGGCCCAGAACCATGTTCCAGCGGCGTTCCGTCTTCAGCGGGTTCCGATTGTCCTTGAAGGGAAGCCAGGCGGTGCCGTCGACGTTGTGGTATTCGATCGCAGCCATCCAGCGGGGCGTGATGTCCCAGCGCAATCCCGCCGTCCAGTCCTTGGCGAAGGCCGAATGTCTCGGCCGGATGGGGATCAGGTCCAGGTCGTCGCCGTCCCGGTCCGAGCGGTCGAGAAAGTAGGCGTCGTAGCGCAGCAGGAGCTGGAGGGAGGGAAGGATCCGGTACTGGCCCTGAACGTACCAGCTTTCCGATGTCAGCGACCGGTTCAGTCCGGGGCCGAAGTGGGAGGCCTTGTTGAATTGTAGCAGATATTCTCCTGTCAGCGAAAATGATTCACCGTTGAACTGGAGGGAGACGATTAGGGGGCGGGTGCGGAAGGTGCCGCTCCTGAACGGTCTTTCCGAGAGCATCACGGCCACTGGATCGTTGGCGGTGGCGTTGTATTCCAACTCGATGTCGCCGTAGCCGAGGGCGAAAATCACTTTTCCGGCGTCGTATTCGTAGCGGATCTGCCCCAGGTACATAGGACGGTTCGGTTCCAGCCCCCCCGGGGGGGTGAAGCCGAAAATGGAGAATTCCAACTCGGCGAAGTCCCGGCGGGGGAGTCCGGCGTTGAAGGTGAAGCTCAATTCGTGCAGCCCGTGATTGTAGCCCAGGAAGAACTGGCCGCCGTCGGAGGACAGATACAGCGACCTGGAACGGTTGAAGTAGATCCCCTGAGGCAGAATGATGGAGGGCCGGGTGAAAGCGACGTCCCGGGTCTCGTTGTACAAACCGTAGGGGTTTTTGATCCGGCCGCCGCGCAGGTGCAGACTGAAACGGCGATCCTCGTAAAGGAGGAAATCCGCCAGAGCATAGTCGAGCTGCACCTTGTTCTCCACGTTGCCGGCATGGCGGTAGATGCCCTGGGCGGCGACGCTCAGCCAGGAGGTGGCCATCAGGCGGCCGTTGACCCCGATTTCGGTGAAATTGAAGCTGCCGTCTTCGCTGTGGCCGAAGAAGTTGTTGTCGGAGGTCCAGGAGAATCCCTGGGACAGGAAGCCGTGGAAGAGGATCTTTTCCCGCCATTTCCATTCGTCCCCGTGCCCGGGTGCCGGGAAGACGGAGGAACAGGCCAGTACCAGAATCCAGCCGATCGCCTTTCCTGCCCGGATGTGCCGAACCTGCGGGTTCCCAGTGCGTCGCCTGTACCTGGATCCCGTGCCGGCATCGGTTGTCGGGGATGATAAACTGATCATTTGTTTCTTATAGCAGTTTTTGGTGGTCCGTGACGGAGATGTTCGAAATTGTGCGACAGGATCGTCAGGCCCGCTGCGGTCGTCTGCGGTTGGCGCGGGGAACGGTGAGGACGCCGGCGTTCATGCCGGTGGGGACCTACGGTACGGTCAAGGCCATGACGCCCGAAGAAGTTGCCGAAATCGGGGCGGAAATGATCCTGGGCAATACGTTTCACTTAATGCTGCGTCCCGGTATCGAGGTTATTCGCGCGCATGGGGGATTGCACCGGTTCATCAACTGGCCGGGACCGATTCTGACGGACTCCGGAGGGTTCCAGGTCTTCAGTCTCGGCAAGCTGAGAAAAGTGACGGAAGAAGGGGTGTACTTTCGTTCTCCGGTGAATGGGGATGCGGTTTTCATGGGCCCTGAGGAGTCCATGTCGGTTCAACGGATCCTGGGTTCGGACGTTGTGATGATTTTCGACGAGTGTACCCCGTATCCGGCGACTTTTGAACAGGCGCAAGCTTCCATGGAGTTGTCGCTGCGCTGGGCGGAACGGAGCAAACGAGCCCATGGCGACAATGCCGCCCTGCTGTTCGGCATCGTTCAGGGGGGGATGTACGAAGCACTGCGCTTGCGCTCCCTGGAAGGGCTGCTGTCCCTGGGCTTCGACGGTTACGCCATCGGCGGGTTGTCGGTGGGGGAGCCCAAGGTGGAGCGTTACCGTATCCTGGATTTCCTGGTACCGCAGATGCCGGAGGACCGCCCCCGTTATCTGATGGGAGTGGGAACCCCGGAGGATATCGTGGAGAGCGTGCGCCGCGGCGTGGATCTGTTCGATTGCGTCCTGCCTACCCGCAACGCCCGCAACGGCCATCTGTTCACCCGCTTCGGCGTGATCAAGATCCGCAACAGTCGCTACCGCCACGACGACCGGCCGCTGGATGAGCAGTGCCGCTGCTATACCTGCCGGCATTACAGCCGGGCCTATCTGCACCATTTGGACCGTTGCCGCGAGATTTTGGGGGCCCGGCTCAACACCATTCATAACCTCCATTACTATCAGGAGCTGATGGAGGGGCTTCGTCAGGCGATCGCCGATCGGCGGCTGGATGCCTACGTCGAAAATTTCTACCGCCAACGCGGCAAACCTACCTTAAATATGGCATAATTTATCGTTTTTGATGCACTGCTGAAACGGGACCCACCATGATGGAATTCTTGATCTCGGACGCCTTCGCCCAGGCCGCTCCCCAGGCCAAGGAACCGGGTTTTGCCGGTTTGTTGCTGCCGCTGGCGATTTTCGCCTTCTTCTACTTCCTGTTCATCTGGCCCCAGCAGCGCCGGGCCAAGGAACACAAGAAGATGGTCGAATCCCTCGGCAAGGGGACCGAGGTGGTGACCAACGGCGGCGTGCTGGGGCGGGTCGTGGATCTGGACGAAAATTTCGTCGTGCTGGAGGTCGCCGATGGCGTGCATATTCAGGTTCAGCGCCACGCCATCGCGTCGGTTCTGCCCAAGGGCACGTTCAAGGCGGTGAAGAAACGGATCGCCAAGGCGGAGAAATCCGCTTAAAGACCCCAGGTTCAAGGGACTGTCATGCAAAACCGTTTTCCACTCTGGAAAAATCTCCTCATCCTCGCCGTCCTGGCGCTGGGAATCCTCTACGCCCTGCCGAACCTGTTCGGCGCCGATCCGGCGGTGCAGATTTCTCCCCAGCGCGGTGCGGTGATCGACGAAGCGCTGGAAGCCCGGGTCCAGGACGTTTTGCGCCAGGCGCGACTGACCCCGCGGGCCGTCGAGCGTCAGGAGAACAAGTTGCTCCTCCGGTTCAGCAGCACCGACGATCAATTGAAGGCCGCCGATCGGCTGCGTGAAGTGCTGGGGGAGGACCATTACGTGGTCGCCCTCAATCTCGCGCCCACGACGCCCTCGTGGCTCGAGGCGCTGGGGGCCGAACCGATGTACTTGGGTCTGGATCTGCGCGGCGGGGTGCATTTCCTGCTCCAGGTGGACATGGACGCCGCCATCGACCAGGCCCTGGAGCGCTACGCCGGCGATATTCGCACCGTGCTTCGGGAGAACCGGATCCGTTATCTGGGGGTGTCCCGGAAGGGAAGGCAGATTTTGGTGAAGTTCAAGACCCTCGAGGATCTGAACCGGGCCGAGGCGGTGCTGGGCAAGGAATTCCGTCAGCTGGTGATCCGGGCGGACGAAGCCGGCCGCCTGTTGCAGATTCGGCTGTCGGAGGCCGAGGAACGGGAAATCCGTCAGTTCGCCCTGAAGCAGAATCTCACCACCCTGCGCAACCGGGTCAACGAGCTGGGGGTGGCCGAGCCCGTCATTCAGCAGCAGGGCGAGGACCGGATCGTGGTCCAGCTTCCCGGGGTTCAGGACACCACCCGGGCCAAGGAGATTCTGGGCGCCACCGCGACCCTGGAGTTCCGCCTGGTGGATACCGAACACGATGTCGAGGCCGCTCTGCAGGGCCATCCGCCCATCGGTTCCAAACTCTACTACGATCGAAAGGGACACCCGGTGTTGCTGAAACGCCGGGTCATCGTCACCGGTGACCAGATCGTCGATGCGTCGTCCGGCTTCGATCAGCAGACCGGTTCCCCGGCGGTGTTCGTCACCCTGGACAGCGTGGGCGCCAAGAAGATGTCCCGGGTGACCCGGGAAAACATCGGCAAACCCATGGCGGTGGTCTTCATCGAAAATCGCCTCGAGACCAAAAAAGTAGACGGCAAGGTCGTCAAGGTGCGCCGCCGGGTGGAGGAGGTGATCAACGTCGCCACCATCCGCGGTCGCTTCGGCAAACGCTTCCAGATCACCGGACTGGACAGCACCGAGGAGGCGCGCAATCTGGCGCTGCTGCTTCGCGCCGGCGCCCTGGCGGCACCGGTGGACATCGTCGAGGAGCGTACCGTCGGCCCCAGCCTGGGCCAGGACAACATCGAGCGCGGCTTCCTGTCGGTGGTGGTCGGTTTCGCCCTGGTCCTGGTCTTCATGGCCTGGTATTACAAGGTGTTCGGGTTGGTCGCCGATGTGGCCCTGTTCTTCAATCTGATCCTGCTGATCGCCCTGCTGTCCCTGCTGCAGGCGACCCTGACCCTGCCGGGCATCGCCGGGATCGTGCTGACCGTGGGGATGGCGGTCGACGCCAACGTCCTGATCTTCGAGCGCATTCGGGAAGAACTGCGCAACGGCAACAGTCCCCAGGCCAGTATCTATGCCGGTTACGAGAAGGCTTTCGCCACGATCTTCGACGCCAACATCACCACCCTGATCGCGGCTCTGGTGTTGTTCAGTTTCGGCACCGGTCCGATCAAGGGGTTCGCGGTGACCCTGTCCATCGGCATCATGACCTCGATGTTCACCGCCATCCTGGTCACCCGCATGATCATCAACTGGATCTATGGGGGCCGCCGTGTCGCGCGGCTGGCCATTTGAAGGAGCGAGGAGACATGGCCAAGCACATCACCCAACGGGCGATCGACTTCATGGGCAAGCGCCGGCTGGCGCTCGCCCTGTCGGCCCTGCTGATCTTGGTGTCCCTAGGATCCCTGATCTTCCAGGGACTGAAACTGGGGCTGGATTTCACCGGCGGTACCCTGGTGGAGGTGGGTTATGAACAGCCGGTGGATCTGGCCCGGGTGCGCCGTCTGTTGGCCGAGAACGGCTTCGAGGAAGCCACCGTCCAGCATTTCGGCAGCGCCCGGGAGATTCTCATCCGCCTGCCGGCGGAGCCGGAATTGAGCAGTGCCGACCTGAGCAACCGCATCATGGCGGTGTTGCAGTCAGACGGCGAAACCCGGCCTCAGCTTCGCCGGGTCGAATTCGTCGGTCCCCAGGTGGGGGAGGAATTGAAGGAAAAAGGCGGCCTGGCGATGTTGTTCGCCCTGTTCGGCATCCTGATCTACGTGGCCTGGCGCTTCGAGTACCGCTTCGCCCTGGGAGCCATCGCCGCCCTGATTCACGACGTCATCGTCACCCTGGGCTTCTTCTCCCTGACCCGGCTGGAGTTCGACCTTACCGTTTTGGCGGCGATCCTGGCGGTGATCGGCTATTCCCTCAACGACACCATCGTGGTCTATGACCGGATCCGGGAAAATTTCCGCCGCATGCGGCGCGGCGGGGCGCTGGAAATCATCAACACCTCCATCAACCAGACTTTGAGCCGCACCCTGATCACCTCCCTGACCACTTTGCTGGTGCTGTTGGCCTTGGCCTTTCTGGGCGGTGAGATCATCCGCAATTTCGCCATCGCCCTGACCCTGGGGGTAGTGGTGGGGACCTATTCCTCCATTTACGTGGCCAGTTCCTTCCTGGTGCTTCTCAAGGTCAAACGGGAGGATCTGCTGTTGCCGGAAAAGCCGGAAACCGACGCCGATCTGCTTTAACGCAGGGCGTCGGTGACGAAAGGTTCGATGGTGCGGCAGATGGTCTGCTGCAGACGCGGGGTGCCGGCGACGATGTTGCCGGTTTCGAAGTAGCGGTCGCCACCCGAAAAATCGCTGACGATACCGCCGGCCTCCTGGATCAGGAGCACGCCGGCGGCCATGTCCCAGACCTGGAGGCCGATCTCCCAGAATCCGTCCAGGCGGCCGCTCGCCACGTAGGCGAGATCGAGGGAGGCCGCACCGGCACGGCGGATGCCGGCGCTGTCCTTGAACAGGGCCCGGAACATGTTGAGGTAGGCGTCCAGGTGCTGCTGCTGCTTGAAAGGGAAGCCGGTGCCCAGCAGGGCCCCCTCCAGTCCGGTCTGGCGCGACACCCGGATCCGCCGGTTGTTGAGGGCGGCGCCGCGCCCGCGGCTGGCCGTGAACATTTCCTGACGCAGCGGGTCGTAGACCACGGCCTGCTCGATGACGCCCCGGTGCTGCAGGGCGATGGAGACGGCGAACTGGGGGAAGCCATGGAGAAAGTTGGTCGTACCGTCGAGGGGGTCGATGATCCAGAGGAAGTCTCCGTCGGCGCCTTTGCCCTGGCGGCCGCCTTCCTCGCCGAGAAACTGGTGATGGGGATAGGCTTTGCGTAGGATCCGGATGATCTCCCGTTCCGCGGTCCGGTCCACCTCGCTGACGAAGTCGTTGCGCCCCTTGGTGTCGATGGTCAGATAGTCGACGCTGTCCAGGGCGCGGACGATGAGATCCCCCGCCCGACGGGCGGCGCGGGTGGCGATGTTCAACATTGGATGCATGGCAGGCTCGGAAAGTGCGGCAAAACCAATAGTATACCGGTTATCTGGTAAAATTCATCCACCCTGCCGCCGATCCTTACCACCTATCCCTTCTGCCGAAGGGGGCTGGGAAGGGTCTGTCAGCGGCCATGGATGGCCGCTCCGGGCCTAAATTTACGGACGAATTTCGGTCCGGCAGACCCTTCCCAGCTCCCGTAAAAGTAAAGTGATCGGTGTTGAGAACGGGTCGGTGGTGAATTCGCCTATCGACGGGGGAGGTTGTTTTTGCCGCAGATACGCATCGTTCTGGTGGAGACCAGTCATCCGGGGAACATCGGGGCCACGGCCCGGGCCATGAAGAACATGGGGTTCTACGAGTTGGCCCTGGTGGCGCCGCGGCAGTTCCCCCATGCCGAGGCCACCGCCCGGGCCGCCGGTGCCGACGACGTCCTGGCCGGCGCCCGCGTGTATGCCAGTCTGGGCGAGGCGGTGGCCGATTGTCACCTGGTCGTCGGCACCAGCGCGCGCCAGCGCTCGATTCAGTGGCCGTTGTGGACGCCCCGGCAGTGTGCCGAAAATGTCTGGCGCCGGCCGGCCAGTCACCGGATCGCCATCGTCTTCGGCCGGGAGCGCTCCGGCTTGAGCAACGAGGAGCTGGATCTGTGCCACTTCGGCTTGCGCATTCCCTGCAATCCGGACTACGCCTCGCTGAACCTGGCCGCGGCGGTGCAGATCGTGGTCTACGAGCTGCACTTGGCCCGGGGACAGGCGGTTCCCGAACCGAAGAGCGCTCTGGCGACCCATGCCGAACTGGAATCCTTCTACCGTCATCTGCAACAGACGCTCCAGGACATCGGCTTTCTCCATTCCCGCAAGCAGCTCCCTTCCATCATGCGGCGGTTGCGCCGTCTGTTCGGCAGGGCCGGGCTGGAGAAGCGGGAGGTGGACATCCTGCGCGGCATCCTCAGTTGCGCCCAGCGGCAGGCCCGCAAGGAGAATTCATGTTGAGTTGTCTGAATCTGTCCCGGATCTGGCATCGGATGCGTGAGGACGTCGCCTGCGTCTTCGAGCGCGATCCGGCTGCGCGTACGGTGCTGGAGATCGTCACCGCCTATCCCGGGGTGCACGCGGTCTGGTTCCATCGTCTCAGCCACTGCCTGTGGCGGCGCGGTTGGTACTGGAGCGCCCGTTTTCTTTCCCACGTCGCCCGTTGGCTGACCGGAATCGAGATTCACCCGGGAGCCCGCATCGGGCGACGCTTTTTCATCGATCACGGCATGGGGGTGGTGATCGGTGAAACCGCGGTGATCGGTGACGACTGCACGCTGTATCACGGTGTCACCCTCGGGGGGACCACCTGGCAGAAGGGCAAGCGCCATCCCACCTTGGGCAACGGCGTGGTGGTGGGCGCCGGCGCCAAGATCCTGGGGCCGATCAAGGTGGGGGACAACGCCCGCATCGGTTCCAATTCCGTGGTGCTCAAGGACGTGCCGCCGGGGGCGACGGTGGTGGGCATTCCCGCCCACGTGGTGAGCAAGGCCAGCGCCGCCCGCAAGGCGGCCATCGCCAAACAATTGCGTTTCGACGCCTACGGCCTGTCTCCGGATATGCCGGATCCGGTGGCCTACGCCATCAATCACATGCTGGAGCACATCCAGGCCCTCGACCGTCAGGTGGAGGAATTGCGCGCCACCCTGGAAAAGGCCGGCATTCCCCCGCCCGAGATCCCGCTGCCGCCGCTGGAGTCTTGCGAGCTGCGTGATGACGTGAAAGACCGGAACGGTTCCTCCAGTTAAATTGACTATTTTACTCGGGATTGTTATGGTTCTATTCCATTATAGAACTTGTGTGAAAGCTGGAGTTTGCCGTGCGACTGACGACCAAGGGCCGCTATGCCGTGACCGCCATGCTCGATCTGGCCTATCACAGTGGCCGGAAACCCGTCACGCTCAACGACATCGCCAGGCGCCAAGACATCTCCCTGTCCTATCTCGAGCAACTGTTCGCCAAGCTCCGACGTGCCGGGATGGTGACCGGGGTGCGGGGGCCCGGCGGCGGCTACCGCCTGAGCCGTCCGGCCAGCCAGATCAACATCGCCGACATCATTACCGCGGTCGACGAAAGCGTCGATTCCACCCGCTGTGGCGGCAAGGGCAATTGTCAGAACAACCAGCCCTGCCTCACCCATGAATTGTGGATGGGATTGAGCCGCCAGATCTACGATTATCTGGCGGGGATCAGTCTGGCGGATCTGCTGGCACGCCACGAGGTGCAGGCGGTGGCGGAGCGTCAGGATCGCGAAAGTTGCAAGGTTACGGGCAGCGGTGATTTATCTTGACCACAACGCCACCACACCCGTCGACGAGCGGGTGGCGGCGGCCATGGAACCCTATTTCGAACGGTTCTTCGGCAATCCTTCCGCCCTGTACCGCTGGGGCAGGGTGGTCCGGGACGCGGTGGAGCAGGCCAGGGCCCAGGTGGCCGCCTTGGTGAACGCCGATCCCGCCCAGGTCGTTTTCACCAGTGGCGGCACCGAGGCGAACAACCTGGCGCTCCAGGGATGGAGCCGTGCCCATCCGGAGCGCGCCCTGGCCGTCAGCGCCGTGGAACATCCTTCGGTGCTGGAGACGGCCAAGGCGCTTCAGCGCCACGGCACGGAGGTGCACTGGTTGGCGGTGGACGAACACGGGGTGGTTCGGCGCGATTCCCTGACCGCCTTCCTGAAGCGTCATCCCGACGGGCTGGTTTCCTGCATGATCGCCAACAATGAAACCGGTGTGTTGCAGCCGGTCCGCCGCTTGGCTGGCCTGGCCCGGGAGTACGGGGCGGTGTTTCATACCGATGCGGTCCAGGCCGCGGGCCGCCTGCCTCTCGACTTCGACGATCTAGAGGTACAGATGATGAGCCTGTCGGCCCACAAGCTGTACGGTCCCAAGGGGGTGGGGGCCCTGGTTCTGGACCGCCGCCTCGTTGTGGAACCGCTGCTCCACGGCGGCGGTCAGGAACAGGGACTGCGGGGCGGCACGGAGAACGTGGCGGGGATCGTCGGCTTCGGCAAGGCGGCGGAACTGGCCCGCGCCGAATGGCGGGAGCGCAGTGCCCGGCTGGCCGAACTCCGTGCCCGGCTGGAGGCCGGATTGCGCCGCCTGCCTGGAGTCACCCTGTTCGCCGCCGGGGCGGAGCGGTTGCCCAACACCGTGCAGTTCGGCATTGAGGGCATCGACGGGGAGATGCTCGTCATGGCCCTGGACCGTTTTCAGATCGCGGTCTCCAGCGGTTCCGCCTGTTCCAGCGGGGGCGGGGAGCCGAGCCACGTGCTGCTGGCGATGGGGATCGACGAAGCGCGGGCCAAGACTGCGGTGCGGATCAGTCTGGGGAAGGACAACACCGAGACGGATGTGGATCGGTTTCTCGCGGCTTTGGAGCGGATCGTCGCGGATTTTGGCATTACTCGGTGACGGAGGGAGAAGATGGCGATTCATTTGAGCGAACGTGCGGCTAAGCGGATCCGGGAGCAACTGGCGCGCCGCGGTCGCGGCATCGGCCTCAGACTGGGCATCCGGGAAGCGGGGTGTTCCGGCTATGCCTACGTGGTGGACTACGCTGATGCGGTCTGCCCCGACGACGTCGTGTTCGAGGACCGGGGCGTCAAGATCGTGGTACACCGCGATCATGTGGCCTTCCTCGACGGGCTCCAGGTGGACTATCGCCAGGAAGGTCTCAACGCCGCCTTCCAGTTCCACAATCCCAAGGCCCGGGCCACCTGTGGCTGCGGGGAAAGCTTCGCGGTGTGAGACCGGGAATTTTTCCCATTGGTCGCCGGACCGTCTCCCGGTATCCTTCCATCCCATTTTGTACGGATGGAGGAGACGGAGATGCTTTTGCGTTTGGGCGTATTGCTGGCCGCAGCGGCGGGCACCGGCGCGCTGGCCGGGGAGACGGTGGAACTGGAACCCCTGGAGGTGGTCGGCGTCACCCCGCTCGGTCTCGGCGGCGTGCCGCTCGACCGCCTGCCGGCCAACGTCCAGGCCGCCGGCGGCAAGGATCTGGAAAGGACCCAGAGCTATTCCATCGCCGACTACCTGCGCACCCAGCTGGGCAGCGTTTCCATCAACGAGGCCCAGAACAATCCCCTGCAGCCCGATGTTCAGTACCGGGGCTTCACCGCCTCGCCGCTGCTGGGTCTGCCCCAGGGGTTGACGGTCTATTTCAACGGGGTGCGTTTCAACGAACCGTTCGGTGACACCGTCAACTGGGATCTGATTCCTCCCGGGGTCATCGAGCGCATGGAGCTGCATCCCGGTTCCGACCCGGTCTACGGCCTCAACACCCTGGGCGGTGCCATCGTCATTCGCAGCAAGACCGGCTTTTCCTTTCCCCGTCATCAGATCAAGGTGTTCGGCGGTTCCTTCGGGCGCCATTCCGAGGAACTGTCCAGCGGCTGGAACAATGGAACGGTGGGGTATTTTCTCCATCTGCGCAACTTTCAGGAAGACGGCTGGCGTGACTATTCCCCCACCCGGGTCAAGCAGGTCTTCGGGGTGCTGAGCTGGCGCGGTGAGGCGGGGGAGCTGAATCTGACCCTGTCGGGCCAGGACAACGACCTGACCGGCAACGGGGCGGTGCCGATCCAGCTGTACCGCGAGGAGCAGCGCGCCATCTTCACCCATCCGGACGATACCCATAACCGTCTGTTTTTCAGCAATCTGGACGGCAATTTCTGGATCAGCGACAAGATCCAGCTGGCGGGCAATGCCTATTACCGCCACAGCGAAGTCGGTACCTTCAACGGGGACGACACCGACTACGCTCCTTGTGAAGAGCCGGAGAACGCGGGATTCATGTGCGAGGAGGATGGTGACGAGGAAACGGTCGCCGAAGACGTTCAGGGTGCCCCGATTCCCGCGAGCGCGGCGGTGGATTCGGCCACCAACAACTTCAGCAAGACCCGGCAACGGGGTTACGGCGTGGCCCTGCAGTCCGCCTTCC
>JALSSF010000020.1 GCA_026984375.1 Methylothermaceae bacterium
GAATCCTCTTCACCCAATCCTTTTTCCAGCGCTTTTTCTATCGTGCTCACGGAACGGCTCCTCAAATGTTGATGGAGTAAAGGTTGATCCCCTTTATCTCCATGATGATCAATCCGGCGAATAACAGCAGCAAGCCGGCACAGGCCCCACAGAATTGCACGAACTCACGCCACTTCTGCCGTTTCACCCGGTCCACCCAGTTCATGGAAACCGATCCCAGCACCGGAAGCCCGACCACTTCCCGCAACTGCTGAGTCGTGACGAAGGTAGGACGCAACAGCGCCAGCAGGATGGTCAGCCCGAACCCGACCGCGAAGCCAGCACCCAGCACCGCGGCCGATAGCAGGATCCGATTGGGGGCGGAGGGTTTGGAGGGCACCTGAGGCGGATCCACGATCCGGAATTTCACCGTGTCGGTGTTCTGCTCCACGCTCTCCGACAGCCGCGCCTGCTCCCGCCGAGCCAGCAGAGCCTCGAAATTGCGTTTGATGGTACCGTAATCCCGGTTGAGATTCTTCAGCTCGGTTTCCACCCGGAGGCGGGCGTCCATTTCCTCCTGAATCTTTTGGATCCGTCTTTCGTAATTCTTCACCCGGGCCTGGAGCGAGGCCACGTTGGCCTCGGCCTCGCTGAGGGCGATCTTCATCTGCTGGAAGATTGGATTGAGCGTTCCTTCGCCCCCCGGGAACGCCGCCTCTTCCTCGGTTCCGTCGGCCAGCATCTGCTCCTGGCGCCGTCGTAACTGGGCGATGGTGCGCTTGATCGTGACCACCTCCGGATGCCTTTCGGTGTATTTCAGCAGGAGTTCGTTCAGCCGAGCTTCCAATTCCTGGATTCTGGCCTCGTAGGGACCGATGGGCTGACCGAACTCGTCGAACACAGGTTCCTCGTCCTCCAACTGACGGGCAATCTCGTTGCGCCGGTCGATGGCTTCCTGCAGGGCCAGCTTGGCGTCCTCCAGCTTGGCGTGCATATCCTTGAGCTCGGTGTACAGATCCCCGCCCTGGCCGGGCAGCAGGCCGTAGTTCTTGCGCTTGAAATCCTCGATCGCCTTTTCCGCCGCCTGGAGACGGCGCTGGTATTCACGAATCTGCTGATCCAGGAAACGCTGGGCCGTGTCGGAGTCGCGGCGCGCCTCCCCGAGGGCTTCCTCGACGAACACGGTCAGCATCGCCTGGACCAAGCGTTTGGCCAACTGCGGATCGGAATCCTCGGCGCTCATGGTGAAGATGTTGCTGCGCCGGGCGCTGGCGATCGCCAACGATCCTTTGAGACGGTTGACGATGGCCTCCATCGCCTTTTCGTCCTTGGCGCTCAGGTCGAGGTCGGTCATCCTGGCGATTTTTTCCAGATTGGGGCGGGTGAACAGCAGACGAGTCATCAAGCGCACCTGGGCGTTGACGTCCGGTTGGATCGTCAACCCGTGGAGCAGGGGCCGCAGAATGGAGCGGGTGTCCACATACACCTTGGCTTCGGCCTTGTATTGATCCGGCATCTGGGAGACGAACGCCCAACCGGCCAGGCAGATGATCCATGCCGTCGCCACCCCCCACCATTTGTAGCGACTGGCGACCTTGAGATAGGCAAGGCCTTGTTGCAACAGTTCGTGCATGACACCACCTCTTAGAAGAAGGCCTCCGGAATGATCAGGATGTCCCCGGGCAACAGATCGACGTTGGCGCTGATATCGCCGTCCTTGAGCAGATCGTCGAGACGAACCCGGAACTGGCGCTGCTCGCCGTTGACCCGGCGGACGATGGTGGCCCGGTTGCCGGCGGCGAACTCGGTGATTCCTCCCACGGCGATCATCAGATCGAGCAGCGTCATATGTTCCCGGTAGGGAATGGCCTGCGGATTGGCTGCTTCGCCGACCACGCGAATCTGTTCGCTGTAGGGACCGACGAAATTGGAGACGATGACCGTGACCAGGGGATTGCGAATGTAACGGGACAGTTCCTTCTCGATGTCCCGGGCCAGTTGGTAAGGCGTCTTGCCGGTGGCGGGCAATTCTTCCACCAGGGGGGCGGAGATCTTGCCGTCGGGACGCACCGTCACCGTCCGGGTGATTTCGGGATTGCCCCAGACGAACATTTCCAGACTGTCACCAGGGCCGATGATATAGGTGTAGTCGGCGGGAGGCTCGGCCCGGGGATCGAGTTCCGGATACGATGCACAACCACCGAGGGCGGCCAAGGAGGAAAGCAGGACCAACGCCGAAACGATCTGCCAAAACGATTTTCTCTCCACTCGAGACACCCCAATACCGAAGTTTTTCTTCATGCCCGGTCGACCGTCCTGAGGTAGGCGGCGATCCGGTTCACGCCTTCCTGCAGGTTCTCCAGACTTGTAGTATAGGCAAAACGGACATGATTGGCAGCCTCATTGAGGCCGAAATCCCGGCCGGGCGTTATCGCCACCCCGGCCCGTTCCAGCAATTCCACCGCGAACCGATAGCTATCCTCGGCGAAAGCGGCGCAATTCGCATAGAGATAGAAGGCCCCCTGAGGATAAGGTCCCAATGTGAATCCCAGGTTAACGAGGGCATGGTATAGGAACCTGCCCCGGGCTTCAAAGGCGCGGCGCCGGCGCTCCAGTTCCAGAGCGGTTTCCTCGCCGAAGGCGGCCAGGGCCGCCTGCTGGGAATGGGTGGGGGCGGCGATGAACAGGTTTTGCACCAGGCGCGTGGCGGCGTCGATGAAAGGCTCGGGAACCACCGCCCACCCCAGACGCCAGCCGGTCATGCCGAAATATTTGGAAAAGCTGTTGACCACGAAAGCATCGTCGCAGAGCTCCAGGGCGCTGACGCACCGGCGACCGTACTCCAGACCGTGATAGATCTCGTCGGAGAGAAGAAAACCGCCGCTGGCCTCGATTTCCCGGCAAATGGCGCCCAACACCCGGGGATCGATCACGGTGCCGGTGGGATTGGCCGGCGAGGTGATCCAGACCCCGGCGGTGGCGGGCGTCCAGTGGGCGCGTACCAATTCGGGGGTCAGGTGGTAATCGCCGGCCGCATCGACCGGAATCAGCACCGGTTCCCCGCCGAACAGCCGGACCAGGTTGCGGTTGCAGGGATAGCCCGGATCCGGCACCAACACCTGGTCGCCGCTTTCCAGCACCAGACCGAGCACCAGCAGAAAGGCCCCCGATGCGCCCGGCGTCACGAAGATCCGCTCATGGTTCAGGGCAACGCCGTAACGGTGGAGATAATGGGCCGCGATGGCGCGGCGCAGGCTTTCCAGGCCGGGCGCGGGGGTGTAATGCAACGCCCCGCCGGCAAGCGCCCTCATGCCGGCGGCGACGATGGGCGCCGGGGTGGGAAAATCGGGTTCGCCGATCTCCATGTGAATGATCTTCCGCCCCTGGGCCTCGAGCCGCCGGGCCCGTTCCAAAATGTCCATGACGATGAAGGGGCGGATCCGCTCGGCACGGGATGCCAATCGCCGCAAGGGAACTCTCCTGCCTGGCGCCATTCCAAATGGAGATCATTATAGGCCGTCATAGGCCGTCGCGGGCGGGAAAAAAGAATTGCGCCTTTTGATCACATCTGCTATCAATTGCCGCTTTTCAAATTTCGAGGAATAAAGTTCCCATGGAAACCAAAATCAAGCCCTACAGTTTCGAGCCCTACGAACCCAAGGAGGGCGAGGAATACATGAATCCGTCCCAGCTGGAACATTTCCGGAAAATCCTGCTGGGATGGAAACATCAACTGATGGAGGAGGTGGACCGTACCCTGAGCCACATGCAGGACGACGCCGCCAATTTCCCCGATCCCACCGACCGGGCCACCCAGGAATCCGAATTCAGCCTGGAACTTCGCACCCGCGACCGGGAACGCAAACTGATCAAAAAGATCGACGAGGCCCTGGAACGGATCGAAAGCGGGGATTACGGCTATTGCGAAACCTGCGGGGTGGAAATCGGCATCCGTCGCCTGGAGGCACGCCCCACGGCCACCCAGTGCATCGACTGCAAGACCCTCGACGAACTGCGCGAGAAACAAGTCGGCGGATAACCCCGATGGAGGCCGGTTACCGCGGCCGCTTCGCCCCATCTCCCACCGGACCCCTCCATTTCGGTTCCCTGTTCACGGCCCTGGCCGGCTATCTGGAAGCCAGATCCCGGGGCGGCCAGTGGCACCTTCGCATCGAGGACCTGGACACCCCCCGCTGCACACCCGGTGCCGCCGACGCCATCCTGCGGACCCTGGAGCGCTTCGGCCTTCACTGGGACGGCGAAGTCGTCTACCAAAGCCGACGTCGGGAAATCTATGAAGCCGCCATCGCCAAGCTCCAGCGCGATGGCCGGCTGTACCCCTGCCACTGCAGCCGCAAGGCTCTGGAACCGACCGGCCCGGTCTATCCCGGTCACTGCCGCGGCAAATCCATCGATCTCTCCCGGCCCCACGCCCTGCGGATTCGGGTCGATCCTGCCCCCATCGTGTTTCACGACCGGTTGCAGGGCCGGCAGGTTTGGCGTTTGACTGAGCAGTGCGGCGATTTCGTGGTCCGGAGGCGGGACGGCATCCACGCCTACCAGCTGGCCGTCGTGATCGACGACGCCGAACTCGGCGTCACGGAAGTCTTGCGCGGCAGCGACCTGCTCGATTCCACCGCCAGGCAAATCCATCTGCAGCGGTGTCTCGGCCTGGCCACCCCGGCCTATTGCCACATTCCGGTCCTGGTCGACCGCAGCGGGTGCAAACTCAGCAAACAGACCGGCGCCCCGGCCGTCGACGGCCGCGATCCGGGACCGGTGCTGTTCGCCCTGTTGCAACGGCTGCGCCAGAACCCCCCCGCGGAATTGCGTCGGGCCCCGCCCGGAACCGTTCTCGACTGGGCCGTCGGCCACTGGCATCTCGAACGCCTGCCGCCCCGGACCAGGACCGTTATAATGGCCGAGAACCCCGATCCTCTGGAGGAACGTCCGCCATGAGTCACGTCAAAGTCTATCCCGTCCCCCCGGCAATCGCCGCCCGCGCCCACATCGACGCCGAGCGCTACCGCGCCATGTACGCCCGCTCCCTGGCGGATCCGGAAGGTTTCTGGAGCGAACAGGCGGAGAAGTTCATCCACTGGGAGAAACCCTGGGACAAGGTCTGCGACTGGGACTTCCATCAGGTCCGTATCCGCTGGTTCGAAGGGGGACGGCTCAACGCCTGCGTCAACTGTCTCGACCGCCATCTGGAAAGCCGGGGCGAGCAAGCCGCCCTCATCTGGGAAAGCGACGACCCGGCGGTCAGCACCACCCTCACCTACCGCCAATTGCATGAGCAGGTGTGCCGTTTCGCCAACGTCCTGAAAGCGCACGGCATCCGGAAAGGGGACCGGGTCTGCCTGTATCTGCCCATGATTCCCGAGGCGGCGATCGCCATGCTCGCCTGTGCCCGCATCGGGGCCATCCACTCGGTGGTCTTCGGCGGCTTTTCCGCCGAAGCCCTGCGGGACCGCATTCTCGACGCCGACTGCCGGTTGCTGATCACCGCCGACGAGGGTCTGCGCGGGGGCAAACACGTGCCCCTGAAAGCCAACGCCGATCGGGCGCTGGAAAGCTGTCCCCAAGTCGAAACCTTGATCGTGGTGCGGCGCACCGGCGCCGACGTCCGGTGGCGGCCGGGACGGGACGTCTGGTATCACCAGGCCATGGAAACCGCCGACGACGAGTGCCCGGCGGAAACCGTCGACGCCGAAGACCCCCTGTTCATCCTGTACACCTCCGGTTCCACCGGGAAACCCAAGGGAGTGCTCCATACCACGGGCGGCTATCTGGTCTATGCCGCCATGACCCACAAGTACGTGTTCGACTACCAGGAGGGCGAGGTCTACTGGTGCACCGCCGACGTGGGCTGGATCACGGGCCACACCTACCTGGTCTACGGCCCCCTGGCCAACGGCGCCACCACCCTGATGTTCGAGGGGGTTCCCACCTGGCCGGAGGCGGACCGCTTCTGGCGCGTCGTCGACAAGCACCGGGTCAACATCTTCTACACCGCCCCTACCGCCATCCGGGCCCTGATGCGCCAGGGGAACGAGTACGTCAAACGCACCTCCCGCCGATCGCTGCGCATCCTCGGCAGCGTCGGCGAACCCATCAATCCGGAGGCCTGGGAATGGTATTACCACGTGGTCGGCGACGGCCGTTGCCCTATCGTCGACACCTGGTGGCAGACCGAAACCGGCGGCATTCTCATCACCCCCCTCCCCGGTGCCACGCCGTTGAAGCCGGGCTCGGCTGGCTGGCCATTTTTCGGCGTCGAACCGGCCATCCTCGACGACCAGGGCAGGGAAATCGAAGGTCCCGGCGAAGGAGTCCTGGTCATGAAACGTTCCTGGCCAGGGCAGGCCAGAACCCTGTACGGCAACCGGGAACGGTTCGTCGAGACTTATTTCAAGCTTTATCCCGGCTACTATTTCACCGGAGACGGAGCCCGCCGCGACGAAGAAGGTTATTTCTGGATCACCGGCCGGGTCGACGACGTGCTCAACGTTTCCGGCCACCGCCTCGGCACGGCGGAAATCGAAAGCGCCCTGGTGAACCATCCCGACGTGGCCGAAGCCGCCGTGGTCGGTTATCCCCACGAAATCAAGGGCCAGGGGATCTACGCCTACGTCATCCTCAGGACGGGCGCCGAACCGAGTGAAGTACTGAAGCGGGAACTGATCGATCTGGTCGCCCGGGAAATCGGGCCGATCGCCAAACCCGACGTGATCCAGTTCGCCTCCGATCTACCCAAGACCCGGTCCGGCAAGATCATGCGGCGGATCCTGCGGAAGATCGCCGCCGGACGGATCGAGGACCTGGGCGACACCTCCACCCTGGCGGATCCCTCGGTGGTGGAGGAACTGATCGAAAACCGGGCCTTCCGGTAAGGCCCGGCGTCGTTTCAAATGCCTTCCATGCGCGCCAGGTTCATGGCGAAGCGGCGCTTTTCGGCGTCCTCCAGCTGCACCAGGTTCTGGAGGATCTCCTGGACGTGAACATCGTCGATTTCGTTCAACGATTCTTTGTACAGCTCGATCAGAGCGTCCTCGAAATCCAGGACGATCTTGGCGATCTCCTCCACGGTCATGTGGGGGTGAATCTGGATCGACTGCAACTTCTTTTCGATCTTGGGATCCGGCGGATAGGGAAGCCACAGATTCAGGATGTGCGCCTGGGTCTCTTTTTCGAACTTCTCCAGACTCGCCGCCAGTTCGTCCTCGTGACGCTTCAGGTAATCGAGCAGCAAACGGACTCTTGCGCTCTGTTCCTGATCTTCGATCCGCTCCGCCAGCGCCTTCATTTCCGCATGGAGAAACTTGCCGTAATCCAGTACGTCCCTGACCTGTTCGAACTTCCGCAGTTTTTCTTCCATCGTCTCGCTCCTGAAAAATTCCAAAGACAGTGGGGGTTAAGATACACTGAGCGCCGCGACCATTCCACAACTGCCGACTCCGCGTTTTTGTGGTAATTTTAAAAGGTTTTACGTACCGCCACGAGCAAACCCACGCTTGCCATGAACGACTACAAACTCTCCCATCTGAAGGAACTGGAAGCCGAGAGCATCCATATCATCCGCGAAGTGGCCGCCGAATTCGACAACCCGGTGATGCTGTACTCCATCGGCAAGGATTCCTCGGTGATGCTCCATCTGGCCCGGAAAGCCTTCCATCCCGGAAAGCCGCCTTTTCCCCTGCTCCACGTGGATACCACCTGGAAATTCCGGGAAATGTACGAAATGCGTGACAAGGTGGCGGCGGAATTCGATCTGATCGTCCATCAGAACCCGGAAGCCAAGGCCCTGGGAATCAACCCCTTCGACCATGGCAGTCGGAAACACACCGACCTTTGGAAAACCGAGGGTCTCAAACAGGCACTCGACAAGTACGGCTTCGACGCCGCTTTCGGCGGTGCCCGCCGCGACGAGGAGAAATCCCGTGCCAAGGAGCGGGTCTATTCGTTCCGCGACCGCTACCATCGCTGGGATCCCAAGAATCAGCGCCCGGAATTGTGGAATCTCTACAACGGCCGCATCAACAAGGGCGAGAGCATTCGCGTCTTTCCCCTGTCCAACTGGACCGAACTGGACATCTGGCTCTACATCTACCGGGAGAACATCCCCATCGTTCCCCTGTATTTCGCCAAGGAGCGCCCGGTCGTCTGGCGCGACGGCACCTGGATCATGGTGGACGACGAGCGCATGCGCCTGCAGCCGGGGGAAAAGCCGCAGATGAAAATGGTGCGCTTCCGCACTCTGGGCTGCTATCCCCTGAGCGGAGCCATCGAGTCCACCGCTACCACCCTGCCGGAAATCATCCAGGAGATGCTTCTGGCCAAAACCTCCGAGCGCCAGGGGCGCCTGATCGACCACGACCAGGCCGGCTCCATGGAAGACAAAAAGCGAGAAGGCTACTTCTGACCGGAAAGACCGCGCCATGAACGAACAAGATCTGATCCAGACCGATATCGAGGCCTATCTGCGCCAACACGAAAACAAGGAACTGCTGCGTTTCCTCACCTGCGGCAGCGTGGACGACGGCAAAAGCACCCTGATCGGCCGCCTGCTCCACGACACCCAGATGATCTACGAAGACCAGCTCCAGGCCCTGAAGAAGGACAGCGAACGCCTGGGCACCACCGGCGAAGAACTGGATCTCGCCCTGCTGGTGGACGGGTTGCAGGCGGAACGGGAACAGGGCATCACCATCGACGTCGCCTACCGCTACTTTTCCACCGACAAACGCAAGTTCATCATCGCCGACACCCCGGGGCACGAACAGTACACCCGCAACATGGCCACCGGCGCCTCCACCTGCGAACTGGCGGTGATCCTGATCGACGCCCGCAAGGGGGTGCTGACCCAGACCCGGCGCCACAGCTTCATCGTCTCCCTGCTGGGAATCCGCCACGTAGTGGTCGCGGTCAACAAGATGGATCTGATGGACTGGGATGCGGAAGTCTTCGAGCGCATCCGGGCCGACTATCTGGCGTTGGCGGAGAAACTGGACATCCCCGACATCCGCTTCATCCCCATCTCCGCTCTCCGGGGCGACAACGTCGTCCACGCCAGCGACAACATGCCCTGGTACACCGGTCCGACCCTGCTGGAAGTCCTGGAGACCGTCGAAGTCGCCAGAGACCGCAATCTCGAGGATCTGCGCTTTCCGGTCCAGTACGTCAACCGCCCCAACCTCGACTTCCGCGGCTTCAGCGGCACCCTGGCCGGCGGCGTCGTCCGTCCCGGCGATGCCGTCACCGTACTGCCCTCGGGCCAACGGAGCCGCGTCAAGGAGATCGTCACCTACGACGGCAACCTGGATCGGGCCTTTCCGCCCATGGCGGTCACCCTCACCCTGGAGGACGAGATCGACGTCAGCCGGGGCGACATGATCGTCCACAGCGACAACCTCCCCTTCGTCGCCGACCGCTGCGTCGCCCACATCGTCTGGATGACGGAAAAACCGCTGACCCCGGGGCGTCAGTACTACATCAAGCACACCACCCGCACCGTCACCGGATCGGTCTCCCGTATCCTGCACCGTACCGACGTCAACACCCTGGAGGAGGCGGCGGCCGACCGGCTGGCCATCAACGAAATCGGCCTGTGCGAGCTGGCCTTCAACGCCCCGCTGGCCTTCGACCCCTATCGCAAATGCAAGGGCACCGGCGCCTTCATCCTGATCGACCGTCTCACCAACATTACCGTCGGCGCCGGCATGATCGTCGGGCCGGCCGAGGACGAGGCCCTCCAGCGCCCGGTCACCCCGGAGGAAAGGGCCACCCGCTTCGGCCAGAAGGCCGCGATCGTCGGTCTGCAGGGGGAACATGCCCAGGAACTGGCTTATCGCCTGGAACGGCGCCTGTTCGACACCGGCCATGCCGCCACCGTGCTGGACCCCCGGCAGCTGGAGGAGATCTCACCGGCCGTGGCCAAGGCTCTGGCCCATGCCGGTCTCGTCGTCCTGTGGCCCAACCCTGCCGTGCCACTGGAACCGGCCCTCACGCTGGCGGCCGACCGCCTCGATCTCAACCAGGCGCTCAAAGCCCTGCGGGAAGCCGGGATCGTGCAATAGCTTTATCAAGGGGGCATGGACCAGAGATGGCGGTCTTCCGATCGCCAGGACCGGACCTGTACCGTGCGATCCAGCCGGACCTGGATCGCCCCGGCGGCGACCGTGGTGAGAACCCTGCCCCGGCGGCGATAACGGGCCACCACCTCCGGATGGGGAAAGCCGAAACGGTTCCCGTGACCGGCGGCCACCAGAATCAATTCCGGCCCGACGGCGTCGAGGAACGCCGGCGTCGAAGAGGTCCGGCTGCCATGATGGGGCGCCACCAGGACCCGGGCGGCCAGTCGGGTACCGTAGCGCGCCACCAGCGCCGCCTCGCCGCCGGCTTCCAGATCCCCCGGAAGCAGCACGGAGGCGCCGCCGGCGGCGGTGATCTTCAGCACGCAGGAACGGTCGTTCCCGCCGCCGGAACCCCGGGACACCGGCCACAACAACTCGAATTCGACCCCATCCCAGCGCCAGACCCGCCCCGCGCGGCATTCGGCCGCCGGCAGCCCCAGCGCCTCGGGATCGCTGGTGACGACCGGGCTCGGAAAACGCCGGAGCAGCCCCGCCAGCCCGCCGCGATGGTCACCGTCGCCGTGACTGACCACGACGAGATCGACGTGGCGCCTTCCTCGCCGGTACAGAAACGGGGCGACGATGTCGCTGCCGGCGTCGAAGCGGTCGCTGAAGCGCGGCCCGGTGTCATAGACCAGAACGTGACGGCTCGTTTCCACCACCACGGCCAGGCCCTGGCCCACGTCCAGCAGGGTGAACCACACCTGGCCCGGTCGGGGGCGCTCCGCCGGTGGAAATAACAACGGCAGCAGCAACAGCGCCCCCAACCAACGTCCCGGCAGACCGCGGGGTGCCGCCAGCAACCCCAGACCGACCGATGCCAGGACGACACCGATCAGGGTCGGCGCCGGCAACGGCCATTCCCCTGCACTCCACTGCGCCAGCCATGCCAACCACGCCCACACCCCACCGAGCACGCCTTCCGCCCAGTGCCACAATGCCTGGGCCGCATCGGGCCAGAACCACCACACCAAGCACCCGGCCAGTATCAGAGGAACGGCCACGAACCCCACCAGCGGAATGGCGACCAGATTGGCCAGGGGAGCGCTCCAACCGATCTGATGAAAACCGTAGATCAACAGAGGGGCCATGCCCAACCACAACATCGCCTGAACCTTCAATACCCCCATCCACCGGCGGGGACGACCCAGGCGATTGGCGACGACGAAGAGAATCCAGGCCACCGCGGCGAACGACAGCCAGAACCCGCTTCCCAGGGGCGCCAAAGGATCGCGGAGACACACCCCGATCAACGCCAGGCTGTATCCCTGCCAGGGAGAAGCGTGGCGGCGCCAGACCCAGGCCGCCAGGGCGGTCGCCAGCATGATCAGCGCCCTTTGGGTGGGCAGGGAGAAACCGGCCAGCGCCGAATACCCCAGGGCACCGAGCAGAGCCAAAGCGGCGCCGGCCGTGTCCGCACCGAGACGCCAGGTGCCGAAACGGAGCCACAGACGCCGCCCCAATCCCAGCAACGACCCGGCCACCAGGCCGATGTGGAGCCCGGAAATGGCCACCAGATGGGCGGTGCCGGTACGGCGCAGCACCTGCCACTGGGCGGGGGAAATCCCGTCACGGGCCCCCAGCGCCAGCGCCCGGACCAGACCGGAGCGGGAAGAACCGTCCAGGGATCGTGCGATGGCCGCCGCCAGCCGCCCGCGCAGGGCGTCGATTCCCCGGGGCGGTTCCAGCAGGCGGTTGCCGTCCGAGCGGCGCACGTAACCGGTCGCCCCGATACCGCGGGCGAACAGCCAGCGCTCGTAATCGAAGCCGCTGGGATTGTGGAAACCGCGGGGGGATTTGAGGCGCACCGTCAATTGCCAGACTTCGCCGACATGGAGCGGCGGACCGCCGTACCAACTGAGGCGCAGGCGCCGTGGCAAGGGGGCATCGGCATACATCACCCGAAAATCGAAGCGCCACCCCCCTGCCCGCCTCACCGGAAAATCGACGATCTGTCCCTGAACCTGCCAGTCCTTCCCCGAGCGCGGCGGTTCCAGCGGATGCCAATGGACGGCGACGAACAACCACACCCAGAGGAAACCGGCACCGAGCCACCACCCCGGCCACCAACGGCGCCAGGCAAAGGCCCCGGTCACGAGAAACGCCGCCGGCAGCCAGACCCCGGAAGGCGGTTCCGCCAGGGACAGAAACCCCAGGATGCCGAGCAGGAAGGCGGGACCCGATAGCGGCGTCAGGAAAATCTTGCCCAGATAAAAATTGTTACAATGGTAAATTCAGGTCAAAATTCGAGGACCGATTTCCTTTTAGCATAGTCGCCTGTCAATCAAAGAGACGTTTATGCCGAAGAAATTCATCCGCCGCTATCTTCCCGAACATCACGTCATCAAGGAACACAAACACCTGCAGTTCCTGGGAGAGCACCTGCACGATCCCAACCTCTGGCACCTCAACCGCCGCTCGGTGGCCAAAGCGGTGGCCGTGGGTTTTTTCTGCATGTACCTGCCCATCCCGGGGCAGATGATCGTCGCCGCAATCCTGGCGATCCTGCTGGGCGCCAACTTGCCCCTGTCGGTGGTCCTGGTCTGGATCACCAATCCGCTGACCATGCCGCCCATGTTCTATGCCGCTTACAAATTGGGAGCCTGGGTTCTGGGAAGCGAGCATCAGGTCAGCCCGGACATCTTCACCTTCAGCGGCGCTTTGCACGAAATGGGGGAAATCTGGTGGCCCTTGCTGCTGGGAAGCCTCATTCTGGGCCTCACCCTGGCCGGAGTCGGCTACGTGGGGGCACGACTGCTGTGGCGCTGGATCGTGATCAAATCGTGGCAGAAACGGCGGCAGCGGCTTCCATCGGCCGGAGACGACCGTCCTCGAGCCTGAGGATCACGTCCATACGTTCCGCCAAGGCGGGATCGTGGGTGACCACCAGGAAACTGACTCCGAACTCGCGATTCAGCTCCAACATCAAATCATAGACCCGGCCGGCGGTGCGCCGGTCCAGGTTCCCGGTGGGCTCGTCGGCCAGCACACACCGGGGCCGGGTCACCAGCGCCCGCGCCACGGCGGCCCGCTGGCGTTCTCCGCCGGAGAGCTCGCCGGGCTTGTGCCCCAGCCGCCGCTGCAAACCGACGCGTGCCAGAATGGCCTTGGCCCGGCGCTTGGCCTCCGCCACCGGTCGGCCGCCGATCAGCAGAGGCATGGCCACGTTCTCCAGCACGGTGAACTCGGGCAACAGATGATGGAACTGGTAAACGAAACCCAGGGTGCGATTGCGCCGGGCGCTCAGTTCCCCTTCGCTCAACCGGCCGATGTCCTGACCCTCCCACAACACCCGGCCTTCGGTCGGGTCCTCGAGACCGCCGAGCACGTGCAGCAGGGTACTCTTGCCGGAACCCGACGCCCCCATGACAGCGATCCGCTGTCCCGGCAACACCGCCAGATCCACGCCGCACAACACCTCGACCGGCTCGGGACCTTCCTGGAACACTTTGACCAGACCCTGGCAGGCCAGCACCGGCGCCTCACTCATAGCGCAGCTCCTCGGCCGGCTTGATGCGGGACGCCTGCCAGGCCGGATAGAGGGTGGCCAGCAGAGAGAGGAGATAAGCCATGCCGGCGATGCGCCACACGTCCTCCCAATGCAGTTCCGAGGGCAGTTCGCTGATGTAGTACACGTCGGCGGCGAGAAAATGCACGCCGAACAGACGCTCGATGGCCGGGACGATGGTTTCCACGTTGAGGGCCAGCGCGACGCCTCCGGCGACCCCGGCGATCGTTCCCACCAGGCCGATGATGGAACCCAAAAGCACGAAGACCGCCATCACCGCACCGGGCGTCATACCCTGGGTCCGGAGGATGGCGATGTCGGTCCTTTTGTCGGTCACCACCATCACCAGAGTGGAGACGATGTTGAACGCCGCCACGGCGACGATCAGCATCAGGATGATGAACATGACCCGTTTTTCCATCTGGACCGCACGGAAAAAATTGCTGTGCAGCCGGGTCCAGTCGGTGACGAAATAACCGGGACCGAGAAACTCCAGCAACGACATGGTCACCCGAGGGGCGAGGAACAGATCGTCCAGCTTCAAGCGCAGACCGGAGACCGCATCGCCGAGACGCAACAGCCGGGCGGCATCTTCGATGTGGACCAGGGCCATGTTGCGGTCGTATTCGTACATCCCCACCTCGAAAACGCCCACCACGGTAAAACGCTTCAGCCGGGGCAGGATACCGGCGGGCGTGGTGGTGATCTGGGGGGTGATCACCGTCACCTTGTCCCCCAGCCACACCCCCAGGTAACGGGCCAACTCGGCCCCCAGGACGATACCGAAGCGACCGGGCTGAAGATCCGTCATCCGGCCGGCCGTCATCCGTTCCGTCACCGCCGAAACCTGGGCCTCGCGCTCGGGCAACACGCCGCGCAGCATGCTGCCGGAAACCCGGCGATCGAAGCTCAACATTACCTGAGCCTCCACGAAGGGGGCGCTGCCGACGACATGGGGCCGGTCCTGAAGCCGTCCGGCCAGGGCGCGCCAGTCGCGTAGCTTGCCGTCGTAGCCGGTCACCGTGACGTGGGAGGTCATCCCCAGGATGCGCCGGCGCAGTTCCGATTGGAAGCCGTTCATCACCGACAGAACCGTGATCAGCGCCGTCACCCCCAGGGTGATGCCCAGAATCGAGGTGAGAGTGATGAAGGAAATGAAATGGGTGCGCTTCTTCGCCCGGGTGTAACGCAGGGCGAGATACAAGACCAGGGGTTTGAACATCAGGCTGAATTCCGACAGGCGGGACAGATTCCGTACAGGATCAAACTGTGGTCCTTGAGTTGATAGTTCAGCTGCCGGGCGATCTGACGCTGCCGGGTTTCGATCTCCTCGTCGGTGAACTCGTCGATCCGGCCGCATTTCAGACAGACGATGTGATCGTGGTGGCCGCCCCGGTTGAGTTCGAAGACCGAATTGCCTCCCTCGAAATGATGGCGACGCACCAGGCCGGCGGCTTCGAACTGGGTCAACACCCGGTAGACGGTGGCCAGGCCGATCTTCTCCCCTTCGTCCAGCAGGATTTTGTACACGTCCTCGGCGCTCAGGTGGCGTCCCCTTCCCTGCTCCCGCTCGAGAATCTCGAGGATCTTCATGCGCGGCAGGGTCACCTTGAGGCCGGCGTTCCGCAGATCTTGCGTTTCCACGACTGCCTCTACATCGCTGATTGGCTGCAGCTCCGCCGGCATTGGGGTATCATTGCCGTTCTGCAGAGGAAGCAGCCCGGGATCCAATGAAAAAGCATCTCATTATTATTACCTCTTTGGCAAGTGCAATCTATGGCTGCGTCTACAAGATCGACATCGAGCAGGGCAACCTGATCAGCCAAGCGCAGGTCGATCAACTGCGTCCCGGCATGACCGCCAACCAGGTCCGCTACATCATGGGAACCCCGCTTCTGGTCGATCCCTTCCACCCCAACCGCTGGGACTACGTCTACAGTTTCCAAAAGGGGGGCGGCCCCAGGGAACTGCTGCATCTGTCCCTGTTCTTCGACAGCCGTGAGCGCCTCACCGCCCTGCAGGGCGATTTCCGGCCGAAAGCGAGCAAGGAACTCGTCACGCCGGAAATCACCACGGTGGAGGTCCCGCCGCGCAAGATCGAACGGGGCATCTTTCAAATGATCGGCGATTTCTTCCGGCGTTTGTTCAGCTAATCGCGGCCGGCCCGCCGCCGCCTGGCTTCCTTGGGATCGATCGCCAGGGGGCGGTAGATCTCCACCCGGTCTCCGGGATGCAACGGCCGCTCCAGGGAACAACGTCTGCCGAATATCCCCACCGGATTGCGAGCCAGGTCGATTTCCGCAAATTCGGCCAGAATGCCGCTCTGCTCGATCGCGTCGATGACGCGCATCCCGGGCCGGTAGGGCAGATACTTGAGCCGCTGGACCTCGGGACGGGCATAGACCACCATGACGGTATCATCCATAGATCTGCCGGGCCCTCCGGGTGAAGGCTTCCACCATGGTCTCGCCGATCTGGTTGAACATGGCGCCGAAAGCCAGGGAACCGATGCGGGAATTCATCTCGAAACGCAGTTGCAGGGTGATCTTGCTGGCATCCTCGCGCAGGGGCTGGAAACGCCATATCCCCTCCAGATGATCGAACGGCCCGCGGAGCAGCGTCATGCGGATCTCACGGCCGGGGAGGTTGTAGTTGCGGGTGGCGAAGGACTGCTGGAAGGCGCCGCGGGCGATCTCCAACTCCGCCTCGACGACGTTGGCCTCCCGCCGCAGAATCCGGCTGTCCCGGCACCAGGGCAGAAACCGGGGATAGGATTCGATATCGTCGACCAGCTCGAACATTTTGTCCGCGGGGTAGCGGATCAGGGCGCTTTTGTGGATGGTTCTCATGTTTCCCGGTGGGTTGGCGAAATTGCGGTAAAATGGTTCTATTATGGCTCGCAAAAAGAACAAAAAATCCGACAGCAACGTCATCGCCGTCAACCGCCAGGCGCGTCACGATTATTTTATCGAAGAAACCTACGAAGCCGGCCTCGTCCTCCAAGGATGGGAGGTCAAAAGCCTGCGCGCCGGACGGGTGAGCCTGAAGGAAAGCTACGTCCTCATCAAGGATGGGGAGGCCTGGCTGTTCGGCGCCCACATCACCCCGCTTCCCTCCGCCTCCACCCACGTGGAGGCGGACCCCACCCGGACCCGCAAGCTGCTGCTGCACAGACGGGAGCTCGACAAGCTCATCGGCCTCGTGGAACGGCGGGGTTATACCCTAGTGCCGCTGAAACTGTACTGGAAGAACAACCGGGCCAAACTGGAAATCGGCCTGGCCAAAGGCAAGAAACTCTACGACAAGCGCGCCGTGGAGAAGGAACGCGACTGGCAGCGGGAAAAGCAGCGTCTGCTGAAGCAGACGCGCTAGCCCGAATCACTCCTTCACCGCGGCCGGATACCCGGCGTCCCCCACCGCCTTCACCAGGACATCGACCTGGACTTCGGACGGATCGTAAGTGACCACGGCGACCGCCTTCTCCATGTCCACCTCGGCGCTTCGTACCCCTTCCACCTGCCGGAGGGCGTTTTCCACGGTGTATTTGCACAGGGAGCAGCCCATGTTTTCAACCGCCAGGGTCACCTGGCGCAACGACCGTTCCGCCACCGACTCCGCCAGCACCGCCGGCCCGTGAAGACCGCCCATCAGAGCCAAAGCCAACAGCAGTCGTTTCAACATGGCGCTTACCTCCGTCAATCCAGAAACCAGGGAGCATACCAGGGAAAAGCGATCAGTCCCAGCGTCGCCGCCGTCACCAGCCAGAAAACGATCCGCTGGCGCCGACGCACCGCAGGAACCTCACAGGTCTTCCCCGCGGCGCAGGGGGTCAGATACAGGCGATGGAAGGCCCACAGCAAAAACAGCAGGGTCAAACCGATGAATAGCGGCCGGTAGGACGACAATCCCACCAGGGTGCTCATCCATCCGCCCCCCAGACCGAGCAGGACCAGGACGAAGGGCGCGACACAGCACAAAGAGGCGCCGACGGCCGCCGCCACCGCCCCAGCACTGAGCCATCCGGAAGTCGCCGAAGCGCTGGAACGGGGTTCCGCACGGTATTTGCGTACTGTTTTGCTGACCATACGCTTCTCCCGGGGACTGTTCATTGGACGATTCATTATGATATGCCCTGTAAACCACTTCCGCCAACCCATCGGTACGGCGTGAATTTCGCCTTCCCACGGGCGCATCGGCAAGAAAGGATCATGGTAGATTTTCTCCAAACTCCCAGAAAACGAAACCATGGACATCCAGGCGATTCCCGGCTTCACCCATCCGGTCAGTTCCCTGACCCATCTGATCGGGGCGGGCGTCTTCGCCGTGCTTGCCGTTCCCCTGTGGCGCCGGTGCCGGGGATACGGCCGGTGCCGCCTCACCACCGCGGTGTTCTCCTTCACCACCGTCCTGCTGCTGTCCATGAGCGGCGTCTATCACCTGCTGGCGACGCAGGGAGCGGCCCACGAAGTCTTCCTCCGCTTGGATCATGCCGCGATCTTCGCCCTGATCGCGGGCAGTTTCACCCCGCTGCAGCCGCTGTTTTTCCAGAGCTTCCTCGGGCGCTGGGGCATGCTGATGCTGGTCTGGGCGTTGGCCCTGACCGGGATCACCCTCAAGGTGATTTTCTTCCATGACATTCCGGAAGCCCTGGGACTGGCCCTGTACCTGAGCCTCGGCTGGCTGGGACTGGGATCGGGCGTCGTTCTGGCACGCCGCCACGGTTTGCGCTTCATCGCGCCGCTGCTGTGGGGCGGCCTGGCCTACACCGTCGGCGCCATCGCCGATTTCGCCCGCTGGCCGGTGTTACTGCCCGGCGTGGTCGGTCCCCACGAGCTGATGCACCTGGGTGTGCTGGCGGGTATCGGCTGTTTCTGGTGGTTCTTTTATCGCCGCATTCCGGAAGCGGTCACTCCCCCAGCTGCAGCAACAGATTCCGCTGGCGCGCCACCCGGAAGGACCACAGCAACACCCCGGCTCCAACCAGAAGATAAACAAGGTTGAGCCCCACCGCCCAGTAGAAATGCCGCCACAGGAAGGTGTGCTGGATCAGAACCCCGCGCATGCCTTCGAACACGTGGGTCGCCGGCAGGCTCAGCGCCACCGGCTGCAACCACGGCGGCAGTACCGAGACGGGATAGTAAATGCCGCTGATGGGGGCGATGGCGAAAATCAGGGCCCAGGCCAACCCCTCGGCCCCGAGGCCGTAGCGCAGGATGAGGGCGATCACCACCAGGCCGATGGACCACCCCATGACCAGCAGATTGGTGAAAAAGGCCAGCAGCGGCAGGCCCATGGTGAAAACGGAATAACGGTACAGCAGAATGGCCAGGCCGGCCGCCGCCCCCACTCCGATCAGGGTACGCAACAGGCTGATGGCCATCAGGGCCGTGACCCACTCCCAGGGCCGCAGCGGGGTCACGAACAATTGCCCCAGATTGCGCGACCACATTTCCTCGAGAAACACCACCGACACCCCGAGCTGGGCCCGGAACAGCACGTCCCACAGCAGCACCGCGGCGATGAACAGGCCGGCGGCCTGGGCGACCCAGTCGCTGTGGCCGGCCAGGAAGCGGTTGATCAAGCCCCACAGGATCATCTGCATGGTGGGCCAGTAGGCCAGTTCGATCACCCGGGGCCAGGAGCCGCGCAGCAGATAGAGATAACGCACGATCAGGGCGCCGATCCGTTCCAGACTGGCGATCATGCCGTTTGCCTGGCGATGTCGATGAACACTTGTTCCAGGGTCTCCCGCCCGTAACGGGCCAGCAGCTCCGCCGGCGTACCGGCGGCGGCGATGCGGCCGCGGCGGAGAATGTACACCCGGCCACACAGGCGCTCCACCTCGAGCATGTTGTGGGAGGCCAGCAACAGGGTCGCCCCGCTGTTCTTCTGATAGTCGAGCAGGTAGCCACGGATCCGTTCCGCCGAATCGGGGTCGAGGGAGGCGGTGGGTTCGTCCATGAGCAACACCTGGGGGGAATTGAGCAACGCCTTGGCCAGGGCCACCCGGGTCTTCTGTCCGGAAGACAGCGAGCCGTAATGACGTCCCAGCAGATCGGCAAGATCCAGGCACCGGGCCAGTTCCCGGATGCGCCGCCGGCGGTGGCGGACGTTGTACAGCCGGGCATAGACGTCCAGGTTCTCCCACACCGTCAGGCGGTGGGGTAGATCCACGTACGGGGAGGTGAAGTTCATCCGTCCCAGGGCTTTGTAACGCTGCCGCACCATGTCGACACCCAACACCCGCACGCTTCCCGAGGTGGGCAGCAGCAGCCCCAGCAGGATCGCCAGGGTGGTGGTCTTGCCGGCGCCGTTGCCGCCCAGCAGCCCGCACACCTGCCCGGGAAACACCTGGAAGGAAACGCCGTCCAACGCCACCACCCCGTCGTAGACCTTGCGCAGACGGCTGACCTCGATGACTGGCGTCACCCGCCCCACAGGCTGGCCAGGGAAAAGGGCACGGCGGCGAACGGCGGCGCCTTGACTTCATCGTCACCGGCGAACGTGTCCAGGAGCAGCCATCGCCCCTCGCGCCGTTCGAACACCTCCAGGGTGCGCTGATCCGGATCCACCAGCCACAGGTGGGCGACGCCGAAGTCGGCGTAGATGCGCCGCTTGGCGCCCCGGTCGCGCTGGGCGGTGGCCGGCGACAGCACCTCGCAGATCCAGTCCGGCACCACCTCGAACCAGGCGGTCTCGGGCATCACCGGCAGCCTTTCCTTGCGCCAACCGGCCAGATCGGGCACCAGCACGTGGTTTCCCAGATGCAGCTCCGGCTCGTCCAGGATCCACCAACCGCCGGGGCCGCCGCGTCCTCTTTGAAAACTCGGTATCAACGTGCCTCCCAAGGAGGAAGCCGCCAAAGCGTGTTTCGGCGCCGGACGCGGCTGGGTTTCCAGACGGCCGTCGATGATCTCGGCGATGCGGTTCTCCGGAACCTTGCGCAGGTCCTCGTAAGTGGCCAGATGTTCCGCGGTCGCTGCCATGGTCACCTCCCGGGGCGGAAGCCATTGGTAATGGGATAGCGGCGGTCACGGCCGAAAGCGCGCGGAGTGATCCTCACCCCGGGTGGGGCCTGACGCCGCTTGTACTCGTTGCGGTCCACCAGCTCGACCACCCGCCGGACCGTGGCCTCGTCGAAGCCGGCGGCGACGATTTCCTCCACCGACAGATCCTGCTCCACGTACATCGCCAGAATCGGATCCAGAACGGCATAGGGGGGCAGGCTGTCCTCGTCCTTCTGCCCCGGCGCCAGCTCCGCCGACGGCGGGCGCACCAGGACCCGGGCGGGAATGATCTCCCGTTCCCGGTTGATCGCTTCCGCCAGGGCGTACACCTTACCTTTCATGACGTCCTTGATCGGGGCGAAACCGCCGGCCATGTCGCCGTAGAGGGTGGCGTAACCGACGCTCATCTCGCTCTTGTTGCCGGTGGACAGCACCAGGCGGCGGAACTTGTTGGAGATGGCCATCAGGGTGACGCCCCGGCAGCGGGCCTGGATGTTTTCCTCGGTCACGTCCCAGGGAAGGCCGGCGAACTCCGTCTCCAGCATGTGCAAAAAGGCCCGAAACGCCGGTTCGATGGGAATCACCCGGTAAGCGACCCCGAGGTTGTCCGCCAGTTTCTTCGCGTCTTCCAGGCTGATGTCCGAGGTGAAGCGCGACGGCATCATCACCGCCTCCACGTTTTCCGGCCCCAGGGCCTCGCAGGCTAAGCACAGTACCACCGAGGAATCGATGCCGCCGGAAAGCCCCAGCACCGCCCCGTTGAAACCGTTCTTGCGGGTGTAGTCACGGATCGCCAGGACGATGGCCTTGCGGATGCTGGTGATCTCGTCGTCGACGTCGGCCACGTCGCCGGGCACGGCGGTGACCTTTTCCCCATCCCAGTCGAACTCGACGACTGCCAAGCGCTGCTCGAACTCCGGCAGACGCCGCACCACCCGCCCGTCACGGTTCATGACGAAGGAGGCGCCGTCGAACACCAGTTCGTCCTGGTTGCCCACCTGGTTGACGTACACCACCGGCACCCCGGTGACGACGATGCGGGCGTGGACCACGGCCTCGCGCTCGGCCACCTTGCGGACGTGGAAGGGGGAAGCGTTGATGTTCACCACCAGGCGGGCGCCGGCCCGGACGCAGCCTTCCACCGGCCCCGGATGCCAGATGTCCTCGCAGATGGTGACGCCCACCGGAACGCCCTTGAGGACGAACAGACCGGGGGCGTCGCCGGCATGGAAATAGCGCTTCTCGTCGAAAACCCCGTAGTTGGGCAGATGATGCTTGCGGTAGATCAGGCGGATCTGGCCGTCCTTCAATACCGCGGCGCTGTTGTAGAGACGGCCGTGCGCCTTCTCGGGAAAGCCGACGACGACCTCGATGCCGCGGACCTGTTGGCGGATCCGCTCCAGGCCCCGGCGGCAGGCTTCGATGAAATCGTCCCGCAGCAGCAGGTCGTCCGGGGGATAACCGGAAACCGCCAGTTCGCTGAAGATCACTGCATCGGCCCGCAGTGCATCCCGGGCCCGCTCGGCGGCGGCGATGATCTTGGCCACGTTGCCGTCGACGTCGCCGACCAGATAATTGAGCTGTGCCAGGGCGAACCGCAACCGGATCATGACAGCAACGCCTTCATCCGACCCCCCATGTCGGTGGGCAGGTCCACCACCGTCACACCGGCCCGGCGTAGCGCCGCCACCTTGGCCTCGGCGGTTCCCCGGCCGCCGCTGACGACGGCCCCGGCATGCCCCATGCGCCGCCCGGGCGGGGCGGTGCGGCCGGCGATGTAGGCCACCACTGGTTTGTCCACATGGTGGCGGATGTATTCGGCCGCCATTTCCTCCTCCTCGCCGCCGATCTCCCCCACGAGAATGATGCCGCGGGTTTCCGGATCGGCCTGGAACAGAGCCAGGGCGTCGATGAAATTCATCCCGTGAATCGGATCGCCCCCGATACCGATGCAGGTGCTCTGCCCCAGCCCTTCCCGGGTGGTCTGCCACACCGCTTCGTAGGTCAGGGTTCCGGAGCGGGAGACGATGCCGACACAGCCGCGGCGGTGGATGAAGCCGGGCATGATGCCGATCTTGCATTCGTCCGGGGTGATGATACCAGGACAGTTGGGGCCGATGAGAATGGCGTCGTGATCCCGGAGCGCCGCCTCGACCCGGAGCATGTGCAGGGTGGGAATCCCCTCGGTGATGCACACGATGAGACGCAGACCGGCGTCGGCGGCCTCCAGGATGGCATCGGCGGCGAAGGGCGGCGGCACGTAGATGACGCTGGCTTCCGCCCCCGTTTCCCGGACCGCCTCGCGCACGGTGTCGAACACCGGCAGACCGAGATGAATCTGACCACCACGCCCCGGCGTCACCCCGCCCACCAGGCGGGTGCCGTATTCCAGGGCCTGGCGGCTGTGGAACGTGGCCTGTTTTCCGGTGAAGCCCTGACAGATCACCTTGGTGTTGCGGTCCACCAG
>JALSSF010000021.1 GCA_026984375.1 Methylothermaceae bacterium
CCGGCGCTTTTGTAATCGAGAGATCCTTGATCGGCCAACGGAAGTCTCCAGGAACGGTTACGGAGTGAAGGACAAACTGTTATTGTACGGCCATGAACGGTGAGGAGGGAATCGGAGATGGACTGGTTGTCGCCAAGGCATATCCCCAACGTCATCACGATCCTGCGGATTCTGCTGGTGGTGCCCACGGTGACGATGATTCTCGAGCGCCGTTTCGACTGGGCCTTGGGATTGTTCTTCGTCGCCGGGGTTTCGGACGCCCTGGACGGTTTTCTGGCCAAGCATTTCGGCTGGATCAGCCGTTTCGGCTCCCTCCTCGACCCGATCGCCGACAAGCTGCTGATGATGGGCTGTTACGGCGCCTGCGCCTGGATCGGCTTGATCCCGGGATGGTTGGCCGGATTGGTCATCGCCCGTGACTTGATCATTCTGAGTGGCGCGACCGCCTACTATTTGCTGCTGCACCCGTTCGAGGGGCAGCCCACCTGGATCAGCAAGTTCAACACCCTGGTGCAGATCGTCCTGCTCCTGGCGGTCTTCTGGCATCATGGATTCCGCCCGATGGCGCTGGAGTGGATAAATGGATTGATTTACCTGGTGACAGTAACGACAATAGTGAGTGGAATTCAGTACGTCCTGTCGTGGGGGCGGTATTTTCTGCGGCAACTCGGACATCGCAAGGGTTGAGACGTGCCGGAAGACCGTTCCCGGAATTTTTCATCGGCTTTGGAGGGAGGCAAAGCGACGCTAGCGAAACATCGGGGTTACGGAAAGTCGCCGGTGTTCCAACTTTTCATGAGGAGAAATCCAATGAGCCGAGTTTTCAGACTGAAGAGCGTGGTTCTGGCCACGGCGGTGGTGGGTGTGGTCATGACCGGATGTACCCGTCAGAAAGAGGAAGAAAACGAATCGCAGGCCCAGGGTACCGCTGTGCCCGCGCCGGCCCAGCCGAGTCAGGGAGCGGCGGGTGGAACGCAACCGTCCACAGGACAGGCATCCGGTTCCGCTGCGACCGCCACCCAGCCGGCGACCGGAGGTGCCCAGCCACCGGCAGGGAGCCTGCAGCAGTCGGCCCAGGAGACCCTGGAAGCGGCCAAGGCACTGGCGGGGCAGGCGGCTGAGGGCGCCAAGCAACGGGTCGAGGGTGTCCAACAGTCGGCCCAGGAGACCCTGGAAGCGGCCAAGGCATCGGCGCAGCAGGCGGCCGAGAGCGCCAAGAGCAGCGCCCAGCAACGGATGGAGGGCATGAAACAAGGCATGCAGGATAAAATGGAAGGTATGAAGCAGGGCATGCAGAGCAGGATGGAGGGTATGAAGCAGGGTATGCAGCAACGGATGGAAGGGATGCAAAAGCAAATGATGATGCCCTCGTCTCAGGAGGGCGGTGAATGAGCGGTTTCGATCCTGCCCGCGGGGCCGTGTTGGCGACCGCGGTGGCGGCCTTGTTCACCGCCGGCTGTACGGCCCAGAAGGAAACGGAACAACAGCAGGCCGCACCGGCTTCCGGTCAGGACATGGCCGGGATGAAAGGCATGGTGCCGGAAGCGGCGCCTGCCGGTGAGGGGGCCGTGGAAGTGAAGGTCGCCTGTTTCGGCATCAATGCCTGCAAGGGGCAGTCGGATTGTGCCACGCCCAACAACGCCTGCAAGGGAATGAACAGTTGCAAGGGACAGGGGTTCAAATACGTCAGCCTCAAGGAATGCGAAGCCCAGGGCGGCAAGGTGATCACCCCCAGCATGTGAAATTCGACGGGCCCGCCCGGCGGGCCCTTTCTCTGTCCTGATGCTTCGGGAACGTCCTTTCCCCGGCTTCGGTCTCGGTCTGCGCAAGGAGCATTATCAGGCGGTCGTGGCCGGTTCCCCGCCGGTGGACTGGTTTGAAATCCTGACCGAAAATTATCTGGTCGGTGGCGGCAAGCCGCTGTATTTTCTGGAAACGATCCGGGCCCGTTATCCCATGGCCATGCACGGGGTGTCCCTGTCCATCGGCAGCGCCGACCCCCTGGACCGTACCTACCTCAAGCAATTGAAATCCCTGGTCGAACGGATCGAGCCGCTCTGGGTTTCCGACCATCTGTGCTGGACCGGGGTGGGTGGGATCAACCTGCACGATCTCCTGCCGTTGCCGTACACCGAACCGGTTCTGACCCACGTGGTGGAACGGGTGCTGCAGGTGCAGGAATTCCTGGGCCGTCGCATCCTGCTGGAGAACGTGTCCAGTTACCTGCAGTTTCCCGAGTCGGAAATGCCCGAATGGGAATTCTTGCGTCAGGTGGCCGAACGGGCGGACTGCCTGATTCTGCTCGACATCAACAACGTTTATGTCAGCGCCCGCAATCACGGCTTCGATCCCTGGGAATACCTGGAAGCGATCCCACCGGAGCGGGTCTGGCAGTTTCACCTGGCCGGCCATACCGATCTCGGCGACCGGGTCATCGACACCCACGATCATCCGGTGCGTGACGAGGTCTGGCAATTGTTCCGCCAGGCCGCCCGCCGTTTCGGGCCGACGGCGACCCTGCTCGAGCGGGACGACCGCATCCCGCCCCTGGAAGAACTGGTGCAGGAACTCGATCGCGCCCGGGCGCTGGTCCGGGATTGCTGGCGATGACCCGGCTGTCCCGATTGCAGCACCAGCTTCAGCAGGCCATCCTGGGCGGGATCGAAATGGACTGGCCCGGTCTCGAGATCTACCGCGACGCCTACCGGCTGCGGCTCACCGAAGCGCTCGAAGCCGAGTATCCCATGCTGGCCCGCTGGCTCGGTCAGGAGCGCTTTTCCCGTCTGGCTTTTGACTATATGCAGGCGTATCCCTCCCGCCATCGTTCCATCCGCTGGATCGGCCGGCACTTGGCGGAATTTCTCCACCGTCGGGGCGAGTCCGCCCACGGGGAGATGGCGGCGTTCGAGTGGGCCCTGGGCCTGGCCTTCGACAGCGCCGATGCCGTGCCGCTTTCCAGCGAGGCGCTGGCGGCGGTGCCGCCGGAACGCTGGCCGGATCTGCGCCTGGAGTTTCATGCCAGCGTGTCCCTGCGGCGCTTCCATTATCCGATGCCCCGGTTGTGGAAGGCGCTCCAGGCGGAGACGCGCCTGCCGGACTGTATTTACCAGCGGGAACCCCGGAACTGGCTGATCTGGCGTCGGGAGCTGCGCTGTTTCTTCCGTTCCCTGTCACCGGCCGAGGCCCGGGTGCTCGAACGGTTGCTGGACGGGGAAACCTTCAGCGCCGCCTGTGCCTGTCTCGCCGGCTTCGATCTCCCCGGCGATGCGGCCCGGCAGATGGCCCAATGGCTGCAGCGCTGGCTGCAGGACGGTCTGGTCGTCCGGATAGCCTAAAAATGCCGGGTGGCGGGTGTCCAAAACGCTGGCGGCGGCTTTGTCGAACCCGACCGAGGGTTCTCACTCTCTTTCCTCGGCTCCCAGGGAATGAAAAAACCCCGTCGGTCACTCGAACCGGTGGGGTTTCTGCAGGCATTGGCGGAGAGGGAGGGATTCGAACCCTCGACACCCGGTTAGGGTGTACACGAGTTCCAGTCGTGCGCCTTCGACCACTCGGCCACCTCTCCGGTGAATCTATTCATTCTATCAGCCTTCGAGCAGGGTTTCCACATGGGTGGCGGCGCTGGCGGCGAGGGCCTGGTGGTGATAGCCGCCTTCGAGGGCGGAGACGATCGGGGTGCCGAAGTCCAAGAGCCGGCGGGTGATCCAGGCGTAGTCGGGTTCTTCCAGGAGCAGGGCGCCCAGAGGATCGAGGCGGTGGGCGTCGAAGCCGGCGGAGACCAGGATCAATTGGGGCCTGAAGGCGGTCAGGGCGGGAAGGATACGTTTTTCCACCGCCTGCCGGAAGGCGGACCCGTCGGTGCCGGCGGCCAGCGGGACGTTGACCAGGTTGCCGACGCCGGTCTCGTCCGCGGCACCGGTGCCGGGATACCAGGGATATTGATGGGTGGAACAATACAGCACCCGCGGTTCGCGTTCGAAGGCCGCCTGGGTGCCGTTGCCGTGGTGGAGGTCGAAATCGACGACGGCGACCCGTTCCAGCCCCCGGTCGAGGGCGTGGCGGGCGCCGATGGCGACGTTGTTGAACAGACAGAAGCCCATGGCCCGTTCCGGTTCGGCGTGGTGCCCCGGCGGGCGTACGGCGCAGAAGGCGCGGCGGGCCTCGCCGGCCAGCACCGCGTCCACCGCGGCGCAGACCGCCCCCGCCGCCCGCCGGGCCGCCTCGCCGGAAGCCGGGGAGACCACGGTGTCGGGATCGAGCCGGGCGTGGCCTTGACGGGGGATGGCGGCGAACACCGCTTCGACGTGGGCGTCGCTGTGGATCAGGCGCAGCCGGCGGTCGTCGGCCCGGGGCGCCGGGCGGCGTATCAGAGTTTGAAACCGGGGCGCCGCCAGGGCGTCGAGGACGGCTTCCAGGCGTGCGCGCGATTCGGGATGGCCGGGGCCGGTGTCGTGTTCCAGGCAGGCGGGATGGCTGTAGAGCAGGCAGGTCATGGCGTCGTCCTCCGGCAGGCTCTATCATGAAGGAACCATTGTAATCGGACTGCGAGGACGATAGACATGACGCAACCTTCGTCACCGGTGAGCGAGTTGTTGCAACGGGAAGGCATCGGCTTCGAATGGGTCGAGATTCCCCTGGACCCCGAGCGCAAACCCATCCGCAGCCTGGAGGAGGTGGTGGCGGCACGGGGCATGAGCCCGGCCCAGATCGTCCGCAGCCTGGTGTTCCGCACCGGCAGCGGCGGTTTCGTGCTGCTGGCGGCCCCGGCCACGGCGCGGGCCGACTGGGGGCGGCTGCGCAAGCACACCGGCGAGCGCCGCCTGACCATGGCCGACCCGGACCAGGTGCTGACGGCCACCGGCTATCCGGTCGGCGCGGTGCCGCCCGTGGCCCTGCCGGCAGGTTTGCGCCGGCTGGTGGACGAGGCCGTCTTCGCCCACGAGCGGGTGTTCATCGGCGCCGGGGTGCTGGGCTGGTCCCTGCAGGTGGCCAGCGCCGATCTGCGTCCCCTGTTCGCCGATGCGGAAGCCGGGGCGTTCACCAAGGCCGGATGAGCGATCCCCGTCACCTGCAAATCGCGATCCTGACCGGAATGCTGATATACGGTCTGGGGTGGCGGGACTTTCCCGGTCCGGGATGGATCTACCTGCTGTATCCCCTGGCGGCGCTGGGATTTCAATGGGGATTCTGCCGTATCTTCCGGCTGGGTTTCGACGGGCGCAGCCCGCTGATCTCGTCCCTGTCCCTGGGGCTGCTGCTCCATACCGCCTCGGCCTTCTGGGCCGTGACAGCCGCCTTCGTCGCTGTCGCTTCCAAGTTCCTGCTCCGCATCGACGGTCGTCACGTCTTCAATCCCACCAATCTGGCCATCGTGATCACGACGCTGGCGACCGAGCAGGTGTGGGTGTCCCCGGGGCAGTGGGGGCTGGGGGCGTTCCTGGCGGTGGCGGCGCTGCTGGGCGGGATGATGGTCTTGCGCCGTACCCGCCGCGGCGAGGTGACCTGGGCCTTCCTCGCCGCCTGGGGGATGCTGGTGTTCGGCCGTGCCCTGTGGCTGGGGGATCCGGCGGCGATCCCCTGGCTCCAGCTCCAGAACGTGGCGCTGCTGATCTTCGCCTGCTTCATGATTTCCGATCCCATGACCGTGCCCGACCACCGCGTGGCCCGCATCGGCTTCGCGGTGCTGGTGGCGGTGGTGGGCTATGTGCTTCAATATCACTTTTACGTCGACGAGGGACTGTTCTATGCCCTGGCGCTGTGCGCCCCCCTGGTGCCGTGGCTGAACCGGCGCCTGCCGGGGACGCGCTACCGCTGGCCCCGGACCGTTCCCTCCAGGAGGTGAACCGATGCGTGTGTGGCTGGTGATCCTGTCGTTCCTGCCCCTGGCGGCTCAGGCCTTTTGCGGTTTCTATGTCGCCCGCGCCGACACCGGGCTTTACAACCGTTCCTCGCGGGTGGTGCTGGTGCGCGACGGCGAACGCACCGTCCTGACCATGGCCAACGACTTTCAGGGGGATGTCAAGGACTTCGCCATCGTCATCCCGGTGCCCACCTTCATCGAGCGGGAACAGATCCACGTGGCCTCGACGGCGGTGCTCGACCATCTCGACGCCTACACCGCCCCCCGCCTGGTGGAATATTTCGACCCCAATCCCTGCCGCCGTCTCTATCGCATGGAGATGAAGGCCATGAGCGCGGCGGCCCCAGGCGAGGGGGCGGCGGCCCGCGCCAAGGCCCTGGGAGTGACCGTCGAGGCCCGTTACACCGTGGGCGAGTACGACATCCTGATCCTCTCGGCCACAGAAAGCGCCGGGCTGGTCACCTGGCTCAGGGAGAACGGCTACCGACTGCCCGCGGGGGCCGAGGCGGTGGTGGGCAGCTATCTCAAGCAGGGGATGCGCTTCTTCGTCGCCCGGGTGAATCTGGACGAATTCGCCAGGACCGGCTTCCGTTACCTGCGGCCGCTGCAGGTGGCCTACGAGACGCCGAAGTTCGTGTTGCCCATCCGGCTGGGCACCCTCAACGCCCAGGGACAGCAGGAACTGTTCCTCTGGACCCTGACCCGTACCGGCCGGGTGGAGACCGCCAACTATCCCACAGTGAAAGTGCCCTCCGGCCAGGAACTTCCCCTCTACGTCAAGGACCGTTTCGCCGACTTCTACCGCGATCTGTTCGCCCGCCAGGTGGAAGAACACGGCGGCCGGGCGGTGTTCACCGAATACGCCTGGAACATGGCCTGGTGCGATCCCTGCGCCGCCCAGCCCCTGAGCCGCAGCGAGCTGCGGGAACTGGGGGTGATGTGGCTGGCCGAGGCGCCCCCCGTCCGGCCCCTGCCCAAGCCGCGGATCGCTCCGCCGCGTCCGGTGGACGTGTTCGTCACCCGTCTGCACCTGCGCTACGACGCGCGAACCTTCCCCGACGATCTGCGCCTGCACCGGACCGGCGACAAAAGCAACTTCCAGGCCCGCTACGTCCTGCGCCACCCGTGGGACGGCAGCGACGACTGCCCCGAGGCCAAGCGTTACCGCAGCGAGATCCTGCCCCAAAGACTGCGCCGGCAGGCCGAGAATCTGCACCGATTGACCGGCTGGCCCCTGGCGGAAATCCATCGGGCGATGGGACTGGGCGAGCCGCCCGCGCCGGAACCGTGGTGGAAACGGTTGTGGCCGTGAAGGCCCGTGATCGTGAATCCACGGCCTGGAACGAGGGCGACATGAAAACGTTTTCGGCGTCTCGGCGGTGAATCCTTCGACCGAACCCGTCATGGACTGGCGCCGCCTGTTGTCCACCCGGCGCCTGGGGAAGTCCGCGGCCGACGACGGCGGCCAGCCGCCGCGCACCGAATTCGCCCGCGATTACGACCGTCTGATATTTTCTTCCGCCTTCCGCCGTCTGCAGGACAAGACCCAGGTCTTCCCCCTGGCCAAGAGCGACTACGTTCGCACCCGGCTCACCCACAGCCTGGAGGTGGCCAGCGTCGGCCGCTCCCTGGGGATGCTGGCGGCCGAGGTGATCCGCCGCCGCGATCCCGAGGTGGCGGACGTGGTGGTGCCCCAGGACGTGGGCACCCTGGTGGCCGCCGCCGGTCTGGCTCACGACATCGGCAACCCGCCGTTCGGCCACGCCGGCGAGGACGCCATCCGTGAGTGGTTCGCCGCCTGGCCGGGACTGGCGCGGCTGACGGAAGCCGAGCGCCGCGACCTGCTCGAATTCGAGGGCAACGCCCAGGGGTTCCGCACCCTGTGCGTGCTGCAGAATCCGGGGCAGCCCGGCGGGCTGCAGATGACCTGCGCCATGCTCGCGGTCATGGCCAAGTATCCCCGGGCCTCCCTGGTCGAGCCGGCCCAGGCGCAGGGGGCGGGTGGGCGCAAGTTCGGTTTCTTCCAGAGCGAACAGGCGCTGTTCCGGGAAGTGGCCGAAACCGTCGGCCTGTTGCCAAAGCCGGGGTCGGGGCCGGCCTGGCACCGTCACCCCTTGGCCTTCCTGCTGGAGGCCGCCGACGACATCTGCTATCACGTGATCGACATCGAGGACGGCTTCAAGGCCGGGGTGGTGGATTTCGACACCCTGTGCCAGCTCCACCGCCCGTTCCTGGCAGAGCGTCACTGGCGCCGTGCCCGGCAACTGGCCGACCGCTCCCAGCGCGCCAGTTATTTCCGCTCGGTCACCATCGACCGGGTCATCCGGCAGGTGACCGCCGTGTTCGAGGCGCACTACGACGCCCTGGTTCGGGGCCGGTTCGACCGGCCCTTGCTCGAACACATCGACCAGGCCGACGCCTTCGCCGCCTTCAAGGGGGTGGCCCAGGAACGGGTCTACGACGCCCGCCCGGTGGTCGAGGTCAAGGCGTGCGGTTTCGAGGTCATCGCCGGCCTGCTCGACGCCTTCGTCGGGGCCATCGAGGACCGCGCCGCCCGGGGCGACGCCGCCGGTTCCCGCAGCCGCACGCTGCTCCGGCTCATGCCCCGGCCGCTGCCCGATCCGGCCGCGCTGTCCCCCTACCGGCGCGCCCTGCTCGCCACCGACTTCGTCGCCGGCATGACCGATTCCTACGCGGTGGCGCTGTATCAGCGGATTCGGGGGATCGCATTGCCTTGAGCGGCTATGCTTGAGGTATGGCCAAGCTGATACCCAGTCTCAACAGTTGTCTGGGGCGGATGCAGGCCGGGGAGAAACGCTTCGCCCGCTGCCTGGAAAAACACCTCGAGGACGACTATCTGTGTTGGTACGACACCCCGGTGGGGGATCGGCCGCGTTATGCCGATTTCATCGTCCTGCATCCCCAGCGGGGATTGTTGCTGCTGGAGGTCAAGGACTGGAAACTGGACACCATCCGTTCGATGGACAAGGCTTCGGCGACCTTGTTGACCCCCCAGGGGTTGAAGACGGTAGCCAATCCCTTGGAACAGGTGCGGCAATGCACCTATCGGGTGGTTCGCCGGTTGGAGCGCGATCCCCAGCTGGTCCAGCCTGCGGGACGCTATCGGGGGCATCTGATCTTCCCCTATGGCTTCGGCGTGGTGCTGAGCCGGATCACCCGTCGCCAGTTCGAGGCCACCGATCTGGACCAGGTGTTGCCTCCACACCGGGTCATCTGTCAGGACGAGATGACCGAACAGGCCGATGCGGAGGCGTTTCAGCAACGCCTTTGGAACATGTTCGACGTTTCCTTCGGTCGCCCGCTGACCCTGCCTGAGATCGACCGCATCCGATGGCATCTGTATCCGGAGATCCGCATCGGTCCCGGCGGCGATCTGTTTTCGGAGGGCGGCGAAGCCCCGGAAGTGTCGGTGCCGGACATCGTCAAGCTCATGGACCGGCAGCAGGAACAATTGGCCCGGAGCCTGGGGGAGGGCCACCGGGTCATTCACGGCGTGGCCGGTTCCGGCAAGACGCTGATCCTCGGCTATCGCTGCCTGCATTTGGCCCGTCTGCTGCACAAGCCGATTCTGGTGTTGTGCTACAACATTTCCCTGGCGGCGCGGCTGCGGGAGATGATGGTGGACAAGGGCCTGACGGGCCGGGTCAACGTGTACCATTTCCACGACTGGTGCGGCGAGCTATTGCGGACCTACCACATCGACCGTCCCCAGGGGGGCGATTATCTGGAGCGGCTGGTGGCCACGGTGATCGCGGCGGTGGCCGACGGCCGCATTCCCAAAGGTCAGTACGGTGCAGTGATGATCGACGAAGGCCACGATTTCGAGCCGGACTGGCTGCGGCTGGTGGTGGACATGGTCGATCCGGAAACCAATTCCCTGCTGTTGTTGTACGACGATGCCCAGTCGATCTACCGGAAGCGCGGGACGTTGCGTTTCAGTCTCTCCAGTGTCGGCATCCAGGCGCGGGGGCGGACCACGATCCTGCGGGTCAATTATCGCAACACCGAAGAGATTCTCCGTTTCGCCTACCGTTTCATCCGCCGTTATCTTCAGGAGGAGACCGCCGGCGAGGATCATGTCCCCGTCATCGAGCCCGAGGGCGCCGGACGTCACGGCCCGCCGCCGGTGGTCAAGGTGTTCGACGGTTTCGATCGGGAGGTCCGTTACCTCGTGACCGTGCTGCGGCGGCTGCACGGGGAACGCGGGATTCCCTGGGCCGAGATGTGCGTCACCTATCGGTATCGTTGGATGGGGAAGCGGTTGGCGGCGGCGTTTCGGGAAGCGTCGGTTCCCTGCGACTGGTTGGGAACGCAGGCGGACAAACGGCGTTTCCGGCCGTCGAGCGACAGCGTCAAGCTGATGACCATGCACAGCAGCAAGGGACTGGAATTCCCCGTGGTGGCGGTGGCCGGGTTGGGATACATGCCCGCCGAGGACGCCGACCCGGCCGCGGAGGCCAAATTGCTGTACGTGGCCATGACCCGTTCCACCGAGAAGCTGTTGGTGACGGCCAGCCGGGAGACGACGTTCGTACGGACGTTGCAGGCGTCGTCGTGACGATCACCGCGCCGGCGGCAGTTGCAGGAGCAGGCCCTTGTCGCCGCCCTGCATCAGGGTGGCGGGATAGGTGCCGTTCCACTTTTCCACTGATTTGTACCGGATCAGCCGGTCGGTGATGGAGGCGGCCACCAGTTGGTTGGCCTTGGCGATGGCCTCGGCCTCCTTCATGATCTGATAGGCTTTGGCGTCGGCCTCGATACGTTTCTTCTCCGCCTGGGCCTTGGCCTGGGTGGTGATCTCGATCAGCTTGGTGTTGGCTTCGATGGTCTTGATCTTCTGATTCTTCTCCGCCTGTTTTTCCACCATCGCCAGGCGCTGCTCCTCCTGTTTGGCCAGCTGCACTTCCTCGATCTTCTTGAGGACGATCTGGGGCAGGCGGATGTTGCGCAGGGCCACATCGTGCAGGTGGAACGGCAGTTCCTTGAACTTCTCCCCCAAAACGGCGCGGATTTCCTTGGCGATCACGGTGCGATCGGCGGCGATCTTCTCGGCCTGGTACTTGCCGATGACGTCGCGCACCACGTCGCGGACGATGGGGTTGATGAGCTTTTCGAAGTAATTGGCCCCGTAGCGGGTCAGGATTTCCGCCGCTTCCTTCTTGTCCGGGGTGAACTGGACCGTCAGCTCGACGCCGATGGGTAGGTTCTTGTTGTCGAGCACCTCGATGGCGGGCTTGTTGATGACGCCGCCCTGGTCCGGCAGATCCTTGGCGCTCTTGTAGTTGACCGTCTGCAGGCGCACGTCGAACACCTTGACGCTCTGGACGAAAGGCAGCTTCAGATGCAGGCCCGGTTCCTTCTCCTCCGGGTCGTACTTACCGAAGGTGCTCAGCACCCCGACGTTGCCGCTTTCGATGGTGTACACCGTCATGAAGGCGAGTACGATCAGGACGAGGGCGGGAATCGCCAGCACCGGCACGTTGAAGCCGGGTATCTTGCGGCCGAGGGTGTCGGTGTCGAAGGATTCGGTCGGCATTTTCATGGTTTCGTGACGTGAAGAGTGGAATTACCAGAGAAAGGCTAGCATAGAAGTCCGTAAGATAAGATATGTTCATCCACGGTGGATACAGCATGACCACGATTTGGGGCCTGTTGTTCATGAGTCTGCTCATCGGCATGCGCCACGCCCTGGAGACCGATCATCTGGCCGCCGTGGCCGCCCTGGCCACCCGCGCCGATTCCCTGGGCCGGACCGTTCGGCTCGGTGCTACTTGGGGAGTGGGCCATACCCTGACGCTGTTCCTGTTCGGCTCGGTCGTCCTCTGGATGGACCGAGTCATACCCGAGACTCTGGCCCAGGGACTGGAATTCGCCGTCGGCGTCATGCTGGTGGTATTGGGTCTGGACGTTCTGAGACGGCTGTGGCGCGATCGCGTTCATTTCCATGTTCACCGTCACGAGGACGGCACGGTGCACTGCCACGCCCACCGCCATGAACCGGGGGAGATTCACGATCCCGATCGTCATCATCATGGGCATCGCCGCGACCTTCCCTGGCGGGCGCTGCTCGTCGGTATGGTCCACGGCATGGCCGGGTCGGCGGCCCTGATCCTGCTCACTCTGCAGACCATCGACGACCCGTTGTTGGGAATGGCGTACATGCTCGTCTTCGGGATCGGATCCGTGTTGGGCATGGCGCTGATGTCGGTGATCATCGCCGTGCCGCTGCGTCTGACGGAACGGCGCCTGAACCGGTTGTACGGCGGCCTTCAGTTGGCCATCGGCTCGTTCAGTCTCGGGATGGGTGGGCTGATCGCCTGGGAGACCGGATTGCCGTTCTGAGCCGCCGGGGTCTCGCCGGCGAGTTCGGTGGTGGCGGCCAGGAAACCGGCCACCGCCTGGTGATATTCCACCAGGACGTCGATCAGTTTGACGTTCGCCTCGCCGCTGGCCCGTTCCCGCCGGTTGACCAGGAACAGGGTGCTGTCGCCCAGGTCGAAGGCTTTCTTTTCGCCGGCCTCCAGGGCGCGGGCCAGGCGCAGCTCGTCCCGGGCCGCCCGATAGCGGTCGTAGGCGGCCTGAATTTCCGAAGCCCAGTCCTGGATTTCGATCAAGATACGGCGAAGCGTCTGTTTTTCCTGGGCGTTCAGATTGGCCAGGTCCAGCAGCGCCTGCCGTAGCCGGCCTTTGGCCCCGCGGCGCAGCACCGGCAGTTCCAGTTGCACGCCGGCCTTGATGACCGGGCCTTCGATGGCGTCGGCGCCGGTCTGCCAGCCCTGCCACAGTACCAGATCGAGGCGCGGCAGCAGTTGATTGCGCGCCAGTTCCCGGTCGATGGCGGCGATGTCCTGGGCCAGCTTCAGGACGCGCAGCTCCGGCCGCCGGGTCAGGGCGGTCAGTTTGCCGGCTTCCACCCGCTCGAGGGTGAGAGGGCGGGGGGGCGGTATGGGAGAGGGAGCCTGTTCCGGTTCCGGCACCCCATCCGGCTGCAGCTCCTCACGCCAGAGAAACAGGGACAGGGCGTAGGCGCTTTTCTGCAGCACCCGTCTGGCCTTGCGCACCCGCCCCAGACGGCGCTGGACTTCCCGGTCGGCTTCCACCCGGTCGATGCGCGGCAACAGGCCGGAGCGGATCTTGTTCTCGACGGCGGAGAGCCGCTCCCTGGCCAATTGCAGCAGCCGTTCTTCCACCGCCAGTTTGTGTTTGGCCCCGACCCACGTCCAGTAGCGTTTCAAGGCGTCCTCCAGCAGTTTCAGTTCGGTGCGCCGGACTTTCAGACGGGCCAGGGATTCCTTGAGAAACGCCTGACTCTCGGCGGCGGCTTTGGGGTTCTCCCCCAGATTGCGCAGCAGTGGTACGGTCACTTCGAGAAAATATTCTCCGCTTTCGCCGGTGGGGGAGACGGGGGTCTTGATGTCGCCGGCGGCGCGTTTGAAACCGGTGCTCACGGCGATGCCGTAGCGGGTGAGGAAGTCGACGCTGAAGCTCGATTCCAACACCTTTTGCACCGCGCCGACGGCCGAGGAGCTGTTGTAGCGCAGATAGCGCGTCCGTCCTTTGAGACGGGCGTCGAAGGCGCCCTGTTTTTCCAGCCGTTCTGCCTCGGTGCGGGCCGCCGTCAGACGGGCGCGGATCATCACCGGGTGGTGGAGCCGGACCCGCTCGATGAGAATCTCCGGGGTGAGCACCTCGGCGGCACAGGGGACCGCGGTGACGATCAGGATCAACAGCCGCCAGGAAGCGCGCCGCCTCATGGTCGCTTGCCGTCCTTGGCGGATGTCGTCGGGGCCGGTGCTTCCACGAACGGCGGGAAGGCGTTGAAGCGCCGCCACAGCTCGAAGCCGAGCGATACGGTGTCGAGCAGGATCCAGCCCTGGACCCGGGTGCCGGGGCGCAGGTAAGGATAGGTCGGCCAGGGTTCGTCCCGACCGCTGCGGATGGCTTCCTCGTCGGGAACCACCAGGACGCGGTAGCGGTGTTTGCCGTCGTCCACCGAGTCGATCACAGCGATCCGGCCGCCGAAGGTGCCGACGGCCAGGGACGGCCAACCGGTGAACTGGATCGCCGGCCAGCCGGCGAACTGCAGGCGCACCGGCCGTCCGGGCGCCAGCAAGGTCACGTCGTGGTCCCGCACGTACAATTCCACTGCTTGATGTTGTCCCTTGGGGGCGATGATCACCAGCGGATCGCCCTGTTTGACCGTTTCCCCTGATCCTAGCGCCAGGACCCGCACCACCTTGCCGTCCACCGGGGCGCGGACCTGGCGCATGGCGATGCGGGCGGCGGTGTTGCCGATCTTGATGTCGATGCTCTGGATCTCGTGGTCCACTTCCGCCATGCTCCGGCGCAGGCTCGCCAGTTTGACCCGGACCGCCTCGATCTTGGCTTCGTTCTCGGCGATGATCTTCTGGCGTTCGAGACGGGCGATCGCCACCTGGCGCCGGGCGGTTTCCACTTCGGCCTCGGCCTTGGCCAGGGCCATGCGCACCAGCTCCAGGTCCCGCTGGGAGCGCAGGCCCTCGTCGAACAATTGCCGGAAGCGGCGCTCGTTCTGTCGCGCGGTGTAGAGCGCCTGGCGCGCCGCGGCCAATTTGGCCCGGGCCTGATGGATCTTCTCCTCGGCCGCCGGCGACGCGTAACGGGCCAGCTGGCGAAGCGCCTCGAGTTGCTTTTCCAGGGCGGCGGCGCCTTCTTCCAGGGCGCGGCGTTTGTCCAACAACGCCTGCCGTTTTGCCTGGAGGCGTTCGAGCAGACGCCGGTCCAGGTAGCGGGTGTCGATTTCCGTCAGTTCCACCAGCAGGTCGCCGGCTTTGACCGTTTGTCCCTCCATCACGTGCCATTTCTCGATGTGCCCGGTCAGCGGCGCTTCCACCGCCCGCGGGCGGTCCATCGGCGACAGATAGGTGACCCGTCCGGTGGCGGAGATGCTCTGTTGCCAGGGTACCGCCACCAGGGCGAGCACGATGACGGCCAACAGCAACAGCAGAACCCGGGCGACGGAGAAGAAGCGCCGCGGGGTGGCGACCCGCTTGAGGGACTGGAAGTGTTCGGGTTGGATGAGATCGGCGGTGTCGCTCATGGAATTTCGATCGGTGTTCCGGTTTCGTCGGCGTACAGGTGGGCGAAGAGGCTGTCGGATCGATGGCCCAAATCCCGCGGCGGGCCGCTTTCGGCGATGCGCCCATCGGCCAGGACGTGAACGATCTGACAGCGGCGGATGACGTCGTCGTCGTGGGTGATGTACAGCAAGGTCCAGGGATGGGCCGAGTCTTCCAGATGGGCGAGGATTTCCGCCTTGGTGTGGGGGTCGAGGCCGAACAGGGCTTCGTCCAGGATCAGCAGCCGCGGCTGTTTGACGATCGCCCGAGCCAGCAGGATGCGCAGGCGCTCCCCCAGCGACAGGTTCAGGCCTTCGGAAACCAGGGGCGTGTGCAGGCCCTTGGGTTGGCGCAGCAGGAAGGGGGAGAGCCCGACCAGATCCACCACTTCGTGGATGCGTTCCCGGGGAATGTCCCGGCCCATGAGGATGTTTTCCTCGATGGTGCCGGTGAACAGTTCGTTGTGATTGGAGACCAGGGCGACGTGGCGGCGCAGGCTGCCCAGATGGACCTCGCGGAGGTCGAAGCCGTCGATGCGGATGCGGCCGCGGGTCGGTGGTAGCAGGCCGCAGATCAGGTGCGCCAGGGTGGTCTTGCCGCTGCCGGAACGGCCCACCAGGCCGGCGCGTTGCCCCGGCTCCAGGGTCAGATCGACCGCTTCGAGAATGGGATGGGCCGGGTCGTAGTGAAAGGCCACTTGTTCACAGGTGACCCGCGCTCCCCGGCGCCCGGCAGGGATTTCGACGCCGCGGTGGATCTCGGCGGGCAGGTCGGTGACGTGACCCAGTTTTTCCAGACTGGTGACCAGGTCGTAGAGATCGTCGATGGCCAGGGCCAGTTTTTCGATGGCGGCCAGCAGCATGACGATCACCAGTTCCGCCGCCACCAGTTGTCCCAGGGTCAATTGGCGCTGGATCACCAGCCAGCCGCCCACCCCGAGTACGCCGGTGAGGGCCAGGGCCTGGAGCAGATGACTGCCGAAGATCTGGCGGACGACCACGGCGAAGTGCCTGCGCCGTGCCGTCAGGTACCGGTTCACCTCTTCGTCGAGGCGGCGCAGGAAGAAATCCGGCAGATCGTTCATCTTCAGGCTGACGTGGCAGCGGCCCAGCTCTTCGAGCCATTCGGCCACCCGGTATTTGTACTTGGATTCCTCCAGGCTGCTGGGGATCCCGCCCCGTCCCAGCAGCACGATGGTGCCCACCGCGGCGACGAACAGCAGGTCGAAGCCGAGCAGGAAAGGGCTGTAGACGGCCATCAGCACCAGTCCCAGGAAGATTTGCAGAATGGATGCGGGAACGTCGGTCAACAGCTTCGCCCAGGTCTTCTGGATCGTGATGGTGTCGAAGAAGCGGTTGGCCATCTCCGGGGCGTAGTCCTCACGCAGGGCGACGTGTTCGATACGGGGCAGGTGTTGTGCCAGCCGGAGGGCGATGCGGGCGAAGATGCGTTGCTGCAGCAGTTCGATGAGGCCGTATTGGAGCAGTTTGAGAAAGGCGACGAAGAACAGCCCGGTGAACACCAGCAGCGCCAGGACCACCAGCGGCTGCAACAGGATGCCGGCGGCGATGGTGTTGATGAGGGCCTGGGCGCCGAGGGGCACGGCCAGATACAACAGCCCGGAGAGGAAGTTGAAGATCACCAGAGTGGCGAGATCGCGGCGATCCTCGCTCAGCAGGCGCAGCAGGCGGCTCCAGGGCGTTGCTTTCGTCCCGTTTTGCGTCATGGTTTCGTGTCTAGTGGTCGGTCGGAGCTTGGGACCGCCCCGATCGCTCGGTGTTTCCCGACCGATCCGGGGTCAGGCGGGGAACAGGGCGATCCATGCTTCCTCGAGTTTTTCCAGGGCTTCGGCGGGCGGCGGGACGGTCAGGGCGCCGTCGTCGGCTTCCCGCAGCAGTCCCAGGCGGCGCAGTTTCCCGAGGCCGTCGTGGACTTCGTAGTCCATGGCGACGCCGGCCGTTTCGGCGATCAGGGCCTCCACGGCGCGGTCGAGTTCGGCCTCGGTCAGGCCGGGCCGTTCGAGCAGGCAATGGTAGGCCAGCAGGGCTTCCTTGTGTTCCTCGGCGCTGGCAAGTTCCACCAGATAGGCCAGGGCGCCCAGGTTGTTGTCCAGGTTGTAGAAGTAGAGATTCTTCGCCAACTGCATCATGTAGCGGGTACGCTGCACCAGGACCGAGGACACCTGCTTCCAGACGATCCCGGCCAGGGCGGCGATGGCACCGGCGGCGGCGGTGGGATTGGTGGCGGCGGTCAGTTTCCCGATGGCGCCGGCGATGCCGGTGGCGGCGCCGCCGCCCCCGGTCACGGCCAGTTTGATCTTGTCGAACGGGCGCATCTTCACCTTGGTGTTGGGGAAGATGGTTTCCAGGTCCGAATGGGGGATGTCCTTGAACAGTTTCATGTAGATGGGGGCGGGGCGGCCGTCCTCTCCGGGTTGCAGTTGCAGCAGGACGAACAGGCGCCGGTAGATGGGGACGGTCACCGTCTCGCGGCGCAGGAACAGGGTCTTCCAGCGCCGCAGCCGGTCGGTGCGCAGGGCGGTCCCACGATAGAAGAGCAGGGTTTCCTGGAATTCGTCCAGGTTCACGCTCACTTCCACCCCGTAGGGGGAGGTCTTGTTCAGGGCTTCGTTGAGGCGCTGCTGGTCCAGATGGTCGAAATTGGCGTCCCGGAGCAGGGTTTCGATGGCGGCGATGAGGCGTCGTTTGGCGGCGGCGTCCACGGCCGCCGTCTTCGTGACCGGCTGGGTGTCGCGGTCGGGATTGAAGGGCAGGTAGAGCCGTTTGAGTTCCTCCAGTGTCCGTGCGTAGGTCGCATCGTACAGGGCCGCCAGTGCTTCGATGAAGCGAGGGAAGTCGGGATCATCGCCGTGCTCCCGGCGGCGTTCGCTCAGCAGTTCGGCCAGTTCCGCCGAGGACAGGGGGATGAAGCGTTCCAGGATCGCCGGGTCGTCGTGGATCGTCGCGTCGGACACGGGGCACCTCGGACGGTTGCGCACGCAAAGTTCTTATTGTGCCAGCGAATCCCGTAAGGTTTCCAGTGTTTCCCAGCGGGCGTATTTGTCTTCCAGCTCCCGTTCCACGGCCTTCAGTTCCGTCAGCACCCGTTCTACCTCCGGATGGGGGCGGCGGTAGAAGTCCGGCTCGGCGATGGTGGCGGTCAATTCGTTCTGCCGGGCTTCCAGGGCCTCGATGGCCGCCGGCAGGCTTTCCAGTTCCCGCTGTTCCTTGTAGCTGAGCTTGGTACGGGTCCGCCGCGGTCGGGCTTTGGGTGGCTCCGGCTCGTCGGAAGGCTGAGGTCGTGGGGCCGGGCGCTGGCGCAGCCAGTCCTCGTAGCCGCCGACGTATTCGGAGACGACACCGTCGCCCTCGAACGCCCAGATGGTGGTGACCACGTTGTCCAGGAAAGCGCGGTCGTGGCTGACCAGCAGTACGGTGCCGTCGAATTCCACCAGCCGCTGTTCCAGCAGTTCCAGGGTCTCCAGGTCCAGATCGTTGGTGGGTTCGTCCAGCACCAGCAGATTGGCGGGACGGGTGAACAGTTTGGCCAGCAGCAGCCGGCTCCGTTCACCGCCGGAGAGGGATTTGACGGGCTGGTGCGCCCGCTCCGGGGGGAACAGGAAGTCGGCCAGCCAGGACATCACGTGACGGCGGCGGCCGCCCACGGTGATCCAGTCGTTGCCGTCGGCGACGGTGTCGGCCACGGTCTTTTCCGGGTCGAGCTGCGCGCGCTGCTGGTCGAACCAGAGAATCTCCAGGCGGGTGCCGTGGCGCACCCGGCCCGTCTGAGGCTCGAGTTGCCCCAGGAGCAGCTGGAGCAGGGTGGTCTTGCCGGCGCCGTTGGGACCGACGAGGCCGATACGGTCGCCGCGCAGGACGGTGGTGGAGAAGTCCCGGACGACGACGCGGTCGCCGTAGGCGTAGCCGAGATTCTCCGCCTCGATCACCAGCTTGCCGGAGCGTTCCGCCGTCTCCAGTTCCAGCCTGGCCCGCCCCTGGCGCTCCCGCCGCCGCGCCCGCTCCCGGCGCAACGCTTCCAGGGCCCGGACCCGGCCTTCGTTGCGGGTGCGCCGGGCCTTGATCCCCTGACGGATCCAGGCTTCCTCCCGCGCCAATTTCTTGTCGAACTCGGCGTTTCGGCGTTCCTCTTCCGCCAGGACGGCGGTTTTTCTCGCCAGGTAGGTGCGGTAGTCGCCGGGCCAGGCGGTCAGCCGGCCGCGGTCGAGATCCAGGATGCGGGTGGCCAGCTTTTGCAGGAAGGCGCGGTCGTGGGTGACGAACAGGATCGCCCCGGGAAACGCCGCTAGCTCGCCCTCGAGCCAGGCGATGGTGTCGAGATCCAGGTGGTTGGTGGGTTCGTCCAGGAGCAGCAGATCCGGTTCGGCCACCAGGGCGCGGGCCAGGGCGAGCCGCCGCTGCCAGCCGCCGGAGAGGGTGGCAGCAGGGGTGTCGGGATCGAGGCCGAGGCGGCCCAGGGCCTGGCCGATGCGCTGCTGGAGACGCCAGCCGTCACGGGCTTCCAGTTGGTGCTGGAGGCGGTCCAGGGCCCCAAGATCGGGTGGGGTCGCCCGGGCCAAGCGGTGGTAGCGCTGCAACAGGGCGCCGAGGTCGCCCAGCCCTTCGGCCACCACGTCGTAGGCGGTCGCTTCGGGCGGGAAACGGGGCGTCTGCTCCAGCAGCGCGGTCTTCAGGCCGGGGCGGCGGTGGATTTCGCCGTCGTCGGGCAGGATGCGGCCGGCGCACAGTTGCAGCAGGGTGGATTTGCCTTCGCCGTTGCGCCCGACCAGGCCGATGCGTTCTCCGGCTTCGATGGTCAGATCGACCCGGTCGAGGAGGGGACGGGCGCCATAGGCGAGGGAGGCCTGTTTGAGGGTCAGAAGGGCGGTCATGGATTCAACGGCTTCGATGTGGAGGATTTCGCCAAGGGTAGCATGTTTGGGATGGCATAATAGGTACGGAGTTCAACGGGGAGGTGCGTCATGACACAGCATGCCCGGGTTCCGTTCAACTACCCGAAGCTCGCCAGCCTGCGGGAATACGTGCTGGTGTCTCCCGACGAGGTGCGGGTGGAGGTCTTCCGGCGTGTGGGAACCGCCTTCGGCGAGGTGGCGATCCACGGGCCGGAGGATACCGGCGTCGATCTAATGTCGGTGGATGCCGCCGTGCCGCTGGCGGAGATCTATGCCGGGGTGGTGGCGCGCTGACGCTGGGGCCGGCATGATCGAAACCGTCTTCGCCGTCGCTTTCATCCTTTACCTTGCCCTTCAGATCGAGGACAAGTTCGCGGTGCCCTCGCCCCTGTCCCTGATCGTCCTGTCATTTCTTCTGCACCGTTTTTTCCCCGAGGTCACCGGTTTCACGCCGGACGCCCGCCGCTTCGCTATCCTGGTGCTAACCCTGCTGCCGGTGCTGCTGATTTCCGATTCCCTGGAGCTGCGTGTGGACGCGCTCAAACAGAACGCCTGGAGCCTGTTCTATCTGGCGGTGGTGACCGTGGTCCTGTCGGTACTGGCCGGCGTGCTGGTGAAGGATTTTCTTTTCGGCGGCTACCATCTCGGCACGGCGGCGACGATCCTGCTGTTCGCCATGGTGCTGGCCACCGATCCGGTGTCGGTGGTCAGCGTCTTTTCCCGCTTCGAGATTCCCCACCGTCTCAAGATCCTGGCCGAGGGGGAAAGCCTGTTCAACGACGCCACCGCGCTGATCGTGTTCGTCTACGTCGGCCTGCATCTTCTGGGCGGTGGCCGCCTGACCCCTGGGTATCTCGTCGAGATCACGCTGGCGGTGGGGTTGGGATCGGTGCTGGTGGGCCTGGTGGGCGGGCTGATCGGGCTGGCGCTGCTCAAGACCACGGAAAACCGCATCGCCGAAATGATGGTGCTGATCGCGACCGGCTACGGCGCTTTCGTCCTGGCCGAGCATTTCTACGTCCTCGTCAACCTCCTGGGAGGCCACAGCCATCTGCACCTGTCGGGCATCCTGGCCTGCATCGTCGCCACCGTGACCGTCAATCACTGGATGTGCCGGGAGGTGGGCTTCGAGGAGCGGCGCATCTCGGCGGAGCGCCAGGCCCTCATCGAGGCGTCGGTCCGGGAGACCGTCTCCCGGGGCCTGATCGGCTCCCTGCTCGACGCCCTCCGGACCACGGTGGAGGAGCGGGCGCGCCACCTGCGCACCAAGGAGGACATCCAGTTGCTGGGGCTGGTGGCCAACACCATCCTGTTCGTCGCCATGGCGGAGATCGTACAGTTGGAGGCGCTGATTCGCTATTGGCGGGAGATTCTGGTGATGTTCCTGGCGACCACGGTGATCCGCGCCCTGATGATGGCCAAGTTCGTCTGGCTGTCCCGCCGCAGCCGCCACCTGGCGCCGGTCGCCTCCCACTGGTGGGGGGTGCTCACCTTCGCCGGCATCAAGGGCGGGCTGTCCATCGTCATGCTGTCGCTGATCCCGGACGACTTCCCCTTTCTGGAGCTGTTCCGGGCCGTGGTCATCGGGGTGGTGCTGGCCTCCACCTTCCTCTATTCCCTGATTCTGCTGGCGGTGATCGGCCGGCACGCGGCGACCTTCCGGCGGGAACTGGCCGCCGAGGCGAAGGAACCGTCGGTGGCGGGGTGACCTAGAACAGCGTCAGTTGCCGCGGGGAACCGCGGAAACGGCCGGTGTCCAGCGGCGTGAGGGGGCGGTCCAGCCCGAGGCGGCGGGCGGCGAGGCGGAAGCGCTGGGCGATCAGGTCGGCGAAGATGCCTTCGCCGCGCATCCGGTGGCCGAAGCGCGGGTCGTCGGCCCGGCCGCCGCGGCAGTCGCGGATGCGGTTCATGACGTGGGCGGCCTGGTCCGGGAAGTGGACCTGGAGCCAGTCCGCGAACAGGTCCGCCACTTCCTGCGGCAGGCGCACCAGCACGTAACCGGCGTGGGTGGCGCCGGCGTCGGCGGCGGCTTTGAGAATGCGCTCCAATTCCGCGTCGGTGAGGACGGGGATCACCGGCGCCACCATCACCGTCACCGGCACCCCGGCTTCGCGCAGCCGGGCGATGGTCTGCAACCGACGGCGGGGGGCGCAGGCGCGGGGCTCCAGCTTGCGGGCGAGCGGCGGCTGCAGGGTGGTGAGCGAGACCTGGACCCGCACCAGATTGCGCTCGGCCATCGGAGCGATCAGGTCCAGATCCCGCTCCACCAGCGACGACTTGGTGGTGATGGTGCAGGGATGGTCGAATTCGCGCAGGACTTCCAGGATCCGGCGGGTGATGCGGAAGCGGCGTTCGATGGGCTGGTAGGGGTCGGTGTTGGCGCCGAGGGCGATGGGGGCGGGACGGTAGCCCGGGGCCTGCAGTTCACGGCGCAGGCGTTCGGCGGCGTCGGGCTTGGCGGTCAGTTTGGTCTCGAAGTCCAGCCCCGGCGACAGCCCCAGCCAGGCGTGCGAGGGGCGGGCGTAGCAGTAGATACATCCATGCTCGCAGCCGCGGTAAGGGTTGACGGCGCGATCGAAGGGAACGTCCGGCGAATCGTTGCGGGCGATGACGGTGCGCGGGTGTTCGAAGCTGACCTCGGTGCGCGGCGCCGACCGGTCGTCGCCCGTGTCCCAGCCGTCGTCGATGGACTCGTATCGATATTCGTTGTAGCGGCCGTCGGGGTTGCTGACCGCACCGCGGCCCTTGTAAGGTGGTTTCATGTGCCACAGCCTACGGCCGCGGCCGGGAGGAATCAAGATGCAGGAAAGCCGTTGGATCGCCGGGGTCGTGCTGGCGGCCGTGGCGGTCGCCGTCTGGATCGGACCGGTGTCCCAGGACCCCGCCTACCACCTGTTCGCCGACACCCGTGCCTGCGGGCCGGTGCCCAATTGTCTCGACGTGCTCAGCAATCTGGCCTTCCTGGCCGTGGCGGCCGTCGGTCTGGCGCGGCTGCGGTATTGGCCTGCGGGGTTGCGCCCGGCGCTGGCGGTCTTCTGGATCGGCGTCCTGCTGGTGGCCCCCGGTTCGGCCTGGTATCACTGGGCGCCGGACGACGCCCGCCTGGTGTGGGATCGGTTGCCGATGACGGTGGCGTTCATGGGACTGTTCGCCGCCGTCCTCATCGACCG
>JALSSF010000022.1 GCA_026984375.1 Methylothermaceae bacterium
TTTATGTCGCCTTGTAACCTATTGATTTTGTTGAAGAAAAAATGGGGGTGCAGTCCAGAACGTGACCTGATCTAAAAGGGATTAAGACGACGAAGGGGGCGACAAGTTCATCGAGCTCAATACGTCCAGAACGTGACCTGATCTAAAAGGGATTAAGACGAACCCACCGAGGCCCAGGTGCTCAAGTCCATCCGTCCAGAACGTGACCTGATCTAAAAGGGATTAAGACCGATCAGAATGACTTTGTTGATGCCACGATTCGCCAGTCCAGAACGTGACCTGATCTAAAAGGGATTAAGACGACACGATGAAGAACTCTTTACTCTCCACCATCAGCGTCCAGAACGTGACCTGATCTAAAAGGGATTAAGACGAGGTGCCTCCGGGCATTACACACCGCTCCGGATCGTCCAGAACGTGACCTGATCTAAAAGGGATTAAGACGTGGAGATGACCGAAGCCTAGCTTCGGTCAAGCCGGTCCAGAACGTGACCTGATCTAAAAGGGATTAAGACTAGAGATATATACTCTCATACCCTCAGGATAGGCTGGTCCAGAACGTGACCTGATCTAAAAGGGATTAAGACGAATACCCCGCCGCATACTGGGCATAAGTAAATAGTCCAGAACGTGACCTGATCTAAAAGGGATTAAGACGGTGTCGAAAGACACCCCGCCCTCATAATTCCAGTCCAGAACGTGACCTGATCTAAAAGGGATTAAGACGGCAATATTGAACAAAAATTTCATACGTACCTCCTTGTCCAGAACGTGACCTGATCTAAAAGGGATTAGAACTTAGCGAAAGTCGTCATATGAGTCACCACAGTAAAAGTGACGATTATCCGGATTGAGACAACGAAGGGGATTTGGGACCGGAGTATTGGGAGAAGTACATGGGCGGTCCCGATGACAGTGTTTGGGAGGATTACGAGAAAAGGCTGTGGGAGGATTATCAGCAGTTGGAAAGTTGGGGGGACGAGGATCTATGGATCGACGACGATACGGAAGCTTCGAGTTTCCAGGCTGATGCTGACCGGCCGGAGGAAAACTGTGAACCGGTCGGAACGATGGAGGATCGCCCGCTGCCTGAAGCTACTCGGGTACTCCGCTGGCTTGTTCGATCACCGCTCCCGCTGTGGATCGCCGAAATGACCGCCTTCCGTATCATGCGTGGCCAGCTGGTTCGATTGCCGAACGGGGATTTCATGGATGTGCTTGATTTTCTGCAATATTATGGATTGACGGACGGGGCGGTGGTTGACGATTGGCATGTCGTCCAATCTTATGCCACGGTGGAAGACCGGGAGCAGCTTCTTTTTTTCCGGGTGGCTCACTTTTTTTGACGGCCGACGGGTTTTCGTCCTCGTCTGATTGATGTCCGCTCTGTCAGGACTATAGTGGACCCCTGTCAACGGAAACTGAAAAGTGATCCACTTTCCCCGGAAATGGAACATGAAAAATGACCCCCCAAATGACTCGAGAATTCATGATTCCATTCCCACAACTGCTGCTTGCTGTCCAATGATCCCTGCCTTGCGCTTATCCTTGAGGCGGTAGGAATCGCCCCGGATCTGGATCACGTGGGTATGAGCGGGAGGCGATCCAACATGGCGGAAGTGAGGGCGGTGTTGCCGCCGAACACCTGTTCCCACTCCCCGAAGCTCAGGTAACCGATCTCGTCGATGATCAGCAGTCTTGGCCCGGTAGTGTCCCTAGGAGTGAGGTCATTGCGGGACATCGTTAAGGTTGAAGCTGCAAACCTAGCAACCAAAACGAAGGAGCCCCACGATGACCGACCCTAGGATGACACTGGAAGCCCTGCTTGAGAAGAGCGGAGCGAGCACGGATTTTCTGCGGGAGACGCTGACGTTCATGCTGCAGCGGCTGATGGAGTACGAGGTGACATCGTTGTGCGGTGCCGACCGGACGGACTTCCTGCGGGGGCTGGTGCGTCGGGGCCCGAAGGGGGTGAGGTTGGTGACCTCGGATGCCCACGAGGGCCTGAAGCGGGCGATTGCGACGGTCCTGGGCGGGGCGGGTTGGCAACGCTGCCGAGTGCATGGACAGTGCCGAGGAGGATGTCCTGGCCTTCATGGCCTTTCCCAAGGAGCACCGGCCGAAGCTGGCCTCCACCAACTGTCTGGAGCGGCTGAACAAGGAGATCAAGCGCCGGGCGAATGTGGTCGGGATCTTCCCGAACAACGCGGCGGTGATCCGGCTGGTCGGTGCCGTCCTGATGGAGCAGAACGACGAGTGGCAGGTCAGCCGCCGGTACCTGAGCCTGGAGAGCCTGGCGCAGGTGCTGAAGCCTGCCACCCAAAGTGAACCGACTTACGACAAGGTGGCTTGAACCACGGCGAAGACCCGCGATGACTCAGTACTGAATTACACCACTTGACGGGACACTACCTAGAAACGCTCGACCGAGCTGAATTTTGACAATGGAGGCTGTTTGGCATATGTTGAGGCATATGCATCATTGATCGCTTCATGGTGACACCATGCCAACCGATTCCATCCGCCGTCTTTCCCTGTTTCGAAACGGTCGTAACCAAGCGCTGAGAATCCCACGGGATTTCGAACTGGACAGCGATGAGGTCATTCTGCGCAAGGAAGACGGCAGGCTCATCATCGAACCCGTTCCCCGAGGAAGAAAGCTCAAGGAGTTACTGGATCGGTGGGAACCCCTGGAGGAGGAATTCCCCGACATCGAGGATCTGCCCGTCGAACCGGAAGATATTTTCTAATGGCCGGCTTCCGGTACCTGCTCGATACCAACATACTTTCCCATCTGATCCGCCATCCGCAGGGTCAAGTCCGCAGACACCTGGAACGGGTAGGGGAAGACAGTCTTTGTACCAGCGTGATTGTTGCCTGTGAACTGCGTTACGGTGCTCTGCGCAGCGGTTCAAAGCGCATCGGCGAACGGGTTCAGACACTGCTTCAGATCATTCCAGTTCTAGCCCTGGAACCTGAGGTTGACGAACACTATGCGGACATCCGCACCCATCTGGAACACCAGGGAACGCCCATAGGACACAATGATCTGTTGATTGCCGCTCAGGCCCGGCATCTGGAACTGGTCATGGTCACGCACAATGTCCGTGAGTTTCAGCGGGTACCCCGGTTGCCGGTTGAAAATTGGATTGACGAATAACAACGGGTTTTCGATTGCTTCCGCTGTCGATACATGTCCTTGCGCTCCTTTCCGCCTGGCTTCTTGAAGGCGATCCCGTGATCAATGTGACTCCTCCCGTTCCCCGCCGGGTCGAACTCGATCCGCCAGGCCATACCGCTTCATGATGTCTTCCAGAGGTACGGTTAACGAAATCTGAGGAATCCATGAATAACTTCTCCCTTGTCCAGCCGACGGCGGGCGGGTTGCGGCCGTTGGGTTTTCGTCCTAACCTGAGGCGAAAACCACACGGGGGACGCCGATCATGACCACGCTCATCACCTTTCTCGGCCGGGCATCCAAGAACGAGGGTGGATACCGTACCACCGTCTATACCTTTCCCGACGGCTACCGGACCGAACCGCTCGCCTTCTTCGGTTGGCCGTTGCAGCGGCGTCTGGGAGCCGACCGCCTGGTGATCCTGGGTACGCCGGGGAGTATGTGGGACCATCTGTTCGAAGGCGATCTCGATCTCGGCGATCAGGCGGAGGCGGACCGTTTGGCGCTGGTGGCGGCGGTGGAGGCGAAGCAAGTCGAGGAGGGGCATTTGCGCCCCCTGGCGCCATTACTGGAGGCGAAACTGGGTTGCCGGGTGATCTTGTCCCTGATTCCTTATTGCCGCGATCAGGCCGAGCAGGTGGCGCTGCTGCGGATCCTGGCCGCTACCGTCAGGCGCCGCGACACCGTTCATCTGGACGTGACCCACGGTTTCCGCCATCTGCCCATGCTGGCCCTGCTGGCGGCGCTGTATCTGCGCCAGGTCAAGGAGGCCGACATCGCCGGTATCTGGTACGGATCGTACGATCCCGACACCGGACAGGCGCCGGTGCTGGAGCTGTCCGGCCTGTTGCGGCTGGCCGACTGGCTCCAGGCGATGGCGGTGTACGACCGTGACGGTGATTACGGCGTCTTCGCGTCCCTGCTGGGGGAGGGGGGCGAGGCGCTGGCGACGGCGGCCTTCTTCGAGCGCACCACCAATCCAGTCAAGGCCCGTCAGACCTTGAGCGGCTGGAGGGACCGGATCCAGGGCGATCCCGCCTACGATCTGTTTCGCGACGAGCTGCACCAACGCCTGCAGTGGTGGAAACCCACCGACCGTGCCGAATGGGAAGCGGCGCTGGCGCGGCGCTATCTGGAACACCACGATTATCTGCGCGCCACCGTCTATGGGCTGGAAGCGGCCATCTCCCGTCGGGTGAAACGGAGCGGTGGCGATCTCAACGATTTCGACGCCCGGGAGACGGTCCGCCACGAATGGCGACAACAGGACGCCGATTTCCGCCTGCTGGGCGATTTACGCAACGCCATGGCCCACGGGGTGCGCCCGAGCGATCGCCGCGTCGGGTCGCACCTGGCCTCGGAGGCGGTGCTGGCCGAGACTCTGGAGAATCTGTTCGAGCGGTTACTGGGCGCGTGAACGAGGCGCTCCCTCCGAGCGGCTTTCCCGATTACCGGGATCTGGTGTTGCTGCGCCAGAATCATCCGGCCCGGCGCCTGCTGGCCGCCGACCACGCTCCCTTGGTGCTGGTCTTTCTCCACGCCGCCTTCATTGCTCCCAACCGCCGTTCTCTGTCCCAGCAGACCCTGGTGACCCTGCTGGAGGACCAGTTGTTCGAGCTGCTGCGTCAGATGGCCGAGGGCAGCGAGACCGACCCCAAGGTGCGCATCGCCGAGCTGGAACGCAAACGGACGGAAATCGATGCCGAAATCGAACGCATCCGCGCCGGCGAGCTGGAACTGACGTGGTCTAATTTCAACGGACACCTCAGTTAAGGGATAATCTCTGAGACTGAGGTGAGAGATGACGACGAGAAAGCGATATACGAAAGAATTCAAGCTGGATGCCATCCGGCTGGTGACGGAA
>JALSSF010000023.1 GCA_026984375.1 Methylothermaceae bacterium
CATGAAAGGTTTTCTGGAGACGGCCCGTACCGTGTCGTTCCGGAACCTCAAGGGGATCCGGCCGGTGGACGGCGGGGCGGCGTGAGTCTCAGGCGACCTTGATCGGAATCCGGCGGCCGGTCTCGGCCGTTTCCTTGGGGAGCACCACGATCAGCACCCCCCGCCGGTAGGTGGCCTCCGCCCCGCTTGCCTTGACCCGTACAGGCAGCGGAACGACGCGCTCGAAGGCGCCGTAGGCCCGCTCCAGCAGGTAGTAGCGGCCGCCGATTCGCTCCCGTTCGGCCACTTTTTCCCCGCGGACGATCAGGGTGTCTCCCAGGACCTGGATGTCAAATTGGTCCGGTTCCATGCCCGGTACTTCCAGGCGCACGACGATCCGGTCCTTTTCCTCCTTGATTTCGGCCGGCAGCAACCCCCAGCGGGGCGAGCGGGCCATCCGCTCCCGATCGGCTTCTTCGCCCGTCGGCCGATGGGTGAAGTAGGTCAGCGCCCGGGCGGCCCGATCCCGCAGGTGGTGCCAGCCTTCGGCGATGGATTCGAGGGCCTGTCGAAGGCCGTGACGCAACGGTTCCAGTGTAATCATGGTTCGCTCCCGATGACGGTCGAAAATCGTCGTTCGTGGCGGTCACTGCCGAATTCTTGACTATATTTATGGGCATAGTGCGAAATCACAACCGCGAGGGGTGATCATGAACTGGAATTCCGTGGGTATGCGTCTGGTATTGGTGGTGTTGGGACTCATCCTGGCCGTCTCCGCCGCCTTGTTGTGGATCTATGCGGAACAGCAGCGGCGCACGGCCATCGAGGCCGAGGTGCGTATGGCCCGCAACGTTCTGCTCGCCGCCGAGGCGGCCCGGGATCAGGTGGCCGAGCAGTGGCGCATGGAGATTTTCACCCCGATGATGCTGCGCCAGTTCAGCGCCCTGCCCGACGAGCGGGAGCGAAAGCGCAAGATCCTTTCCACCGTGCCCATCGTGGCGGCCTGGAACATGATCCGGGAACATGCCGAGCAGAACGGCTACCGTCTGCGCACCCCGCGGAACAATCCCCGCAATCCGGAGAACGTCCCCGACGCCGTCGAGGCCAAGGCCCTGGCCTTCTTCCAGCGCCACCCCGAGGCCGGCGAGTACCAGGTCATCGACGAGGAGAACAATGTCCTGCGCTACTTCCGCCCGGTGCGGCTGCAGGAGCAGTGCCTGATCTGTCACGGGGACGGCGGGCGTTCCCTGGAGCTGTGGGGGCGTGACGACGGCCGCGACATCCTCGGTTATCCCATGGAGGGGAAGAAGGCGGGCGACCTGCACGGCGCCTTCGAGATCGTCTCCCCGCTGGATGACGTCGACGCCGTCATCGCCGCCAACCTTTGGAAAGGATTCGGCCTGATTTCCCTGGCGGCCCTGGTCGTCGGCGCCGGGCTGTTCTTCACCACCAAACGGGTCGTGGTCGATCCCTTGACCCGCCTGGGGCTGAAACTGCAGGACATCGCCCAGGGCAGCGGCGATCTGACCAGCCGCCTGGAAGTGAAGGGCAAGGACGAGTTCGCCTGGATCGCCCACAGCTTCAACCGGTTCGTCAAGAAGCTGCGCAACCTGGTGCTGACCATCCAGGACGGCGGCGCCCATCTGACCAAGGAGATCGAACACCTGGACCAGGTGGCGGTGACCACCGGCGAGGGGGCGGTGTGCCAGGGGAACCAGATCCGCCATCTGGTCACGGTGATGGAGGAAATGACCACCGCGATCCGGGAGATCGCCGAACACACCGCCAAGGCGGCCGAGACCTCCCAGGCCACCGACAAGGAGACCCAGGCGGGCCAGGCGGTGGTCCGGGAGGCCATCGCCCGCATCGAGGGGCTCGCCACCGAGGTGGACAAGGCGGCCGCCGTCCTCAAGGAGCTGGAGAACGACAGCGACAGCATCGGCGAGGTGCTCAAGATCATCGGCGACATCGCCGACCAGACCAACCTGTTGGCGCTCAACGCCGCCATCGAGGCCGCCCGTGCCGGGGAGCAGGGCCGGGGGTTCGCGGTGGTGGCCGAGGAGGTCCGCACCCTGGCGAGCCGGACCCAGGAGTCCACCGCCCAGATCCAGGACACCATCGAGCGGTTGCGCAACCGGGCCCATCAGGCGGTGGCGGTGATCAGTCAGAGCAAGGAACAGGCCCACGCGAGCATGGAGGACGCCCGCGGGGTCAGCGAGGTGCTGGAAAACATCACCAAGATGATGAACGAGGTGCGGGACATGAACATGCAGATCGCCGGCGCCGTGGAGAAACAGAGCACCATGAGCGCCGAGGTCAACGAGAACGTGGGCAGGATCAACCAGGGGGTCGAGGAGACCTGCGCCAAGATGGAGGAGACCCGCCGGGCGGTGACCTCGTTGCGGGAGGAGGCCGACAAGCTCAACCGCATGGTGGGGCAGTTCCGTACCTGAGGAACGGGGCGGCGGGACGGGATTGCCGTCCCGCTTTCCCTCAGCGGCGGAGGCGGCCCAGTTCCTCCAGCAGATCCAACACCAGCGCCGCTCCGGCCGGATTGATCCCCAGGTCCCGCTCCAGGCGCAGGGCGGTCCCGAGGCGCTCGAAGGCCGGGGCGTCGAACCACCACTGGGGCGGTTCCGGACCGCCGGCCGGCTCGATCACCCCCTCCTCCACCAGTTCGATGACCCGTTCCGCGCTGACCTCGAAGATCCGGCACACTTCCACCAGGGTGATGCGGAAGCGCTCGTCCAGGACCACCCCGGTCAAGACCTTTTCCTGCAACATGGTTTACACCCCCATGCCCTGACGTGGGTTGAACGGCATCCGTTCGGCCATTTCCCGATAGAACCGCCGCTTGTCCTCGCTGTCCGCCGGCGGGGTGTGGATCTTCAGGATCACGTACTGGTCCCCCGGCGGCGTGCCCGGCAGCCCCTTGCCCTTGAGCCGCAGTTTGCGGTCGGTCTGGGAGCCGGGCGGGATTTTCAGTTCCACCCGGCCGTCCAGGGTCGGTACCGGCACTTTCTCGCCCAGGGCCGCCTCCCAGGGAGTGACCGGCAGATCCAGATAAAGATCCCGACCTTCCACCCGGAACCAGCGGTGGGGCTTGAAGTGGATTTCCAGATACAGGTCTCCCGGCGGCCCCCCGCCCATGCCCGGCGCCCCCTGGCCCGCCAGCCGGATTTTCTGTCCTTCCCGGATGCCCTTGGGTATTTTGACCTGGAGGCGCTTGCGTCTATCCACCAGGCGTCCGGTGGCCGGATCGACTTCTGGTACCGTCAGGGTGATGGTCTGGGTGGTGCCGCGATAGGCGTCCTCCAGATCGATATGGACCTTGGCGTGCAAATCCTCCCCCCGGGTGCGGAAACCTGTCCGGTTCCGGGGACGGAAGCCCCCGCCGCCGAACAGGGTCTCGAAAAACTCGCTGAAGTCGCCGAAGCCGCCTTCGGTGAAACCGCCGCCGCGAAAGCCGAAACGCTCCTCCCATCCCGGCGGCGGCTGAAACCCCTGGCCTTCGCGCCAGTGGGCGCCGAGCTGGTCGTAGGCCTTGCGTTTCTCCGGATCCTTCAGGACTTCATAAGCCTCGTTGATCGCCTTGAATTTTTCCTCGGCGTCCGGTTCCTTGCTGACGTCGGGATGGTATTTGCGGGCCAGCTTGCGGTAGGCCCGTTTGATTTCCTCCGGCGTGGCATCCCTGGAGACGCCGAGAATTTTGTAATAATCCTTGTACTCCATCGATCGTTACAACCCCTCACTGGAAAACAGGATGACTTCGTCGCCGATGAAACGCACCGTGATCGACTTGTCGCCCTCCTGCCACACGCAGCTTTTGGCGTTGAGCAGGGCTTCGCAGCGATCCGGTTCCCCCAGTAGCTGGACGACCTCCTGCCAGCCCATGCCCAGTTCCAGCTTTTGGTAGTTCTCCCGGGTGACCTTGCTGCAGGCGGTCAGGGCCAGCAGGAACAAAACGATGACAGCGATGCGCATGACGGATTCTCCTCGTAAATGGTGATCGGTTCAGTCGGTTTCAAGGGTGTAGAATACATCGACGCTTCGGCTCGCACCCGAGCGGGCCTCCACGTGGATGCGGGGCGTCAGCGCGTAACGGAGCAGGGCGCCGCCGACGCCGCTGAAGATGTCCACAGCATAACCGACATACAAGTCGGTCGTCAGATATTTGCCGATGACGAGGTTGCTGGACTGGAATTCCACCTGAGCCAGTTTCGCCAGTCCCATCTTGTTCAGATAGGACACCCCTAGGGAAGCCAGGGCCTTGGCCACCGCCGTTCTGGCGCCGTTTCCTTCCCCTTCCGCCATCCGGCGCCAGGGACGCCCGGCGATCAGGTAGGCGATCGCGTCTTCTTCGGGCAGGGGCGGTTCCGAGGCGATGTCGAGTCGGGGATCGCTGGCAAAACCGCTGACCTTGAGGGTGACGGTGACGTCGTCGCGTTCGATATGGCGGACGATGTGGATGTCGAACGCCGGGTCGTCCACCGGACCGCTGAAGAGAATGCGGCCCAGGGTGATCTTCAGTTTCTGGCCGTAGGCGGTGAAGCGCCCATCGAGCAACCGGACGACGCCCTCGGCGGTGGCGAGGGCGTCTTCGGTGGCCAGGGACAGTCTGCCCTGCAGCCGGGCTTCCAGGCCGTAGCCCTGGAAATGGACTTTCTCTCCCAGGGTCAGTTCGATGCGGGAGCGGAGTTTCAGACGGCGCCGCTTCGATTCGGGCGGGCGGCCGAGGATGACTTCGTCGTCGGAGACCGAGACCATCTCGGGAGTCTGTTCCGGAAACAGGGTTTTCCGCAAACGGATGTCGGCCTGGGGCAGATGGACCTTCCCGGTCACCCGGACCACCCGGTCGTCGATCGCCATCGCCAGATCGGGGGAAGCCAGAATCCGTGCCCGGGGCAGGGAGACGGCTTCGAAGCGGTCGCCGCGGAGATGGAGTCGGAGCGACAATCCGTGCCGCAGCCGTATTCTTCCCCGGATGGCGACCTGTCCCGGCCCGGAACGGAG